>CALMPB010000520.1 GCA_937871985.1 uncultured Burkholderiaceae bacterium | reverse complement strand
CCGGCCTTCGGCCATGCTTGTCTGGCGCGGCCTTGCCGCCCATGGATCATGAAAGGATGAATGATGTTGTTGCTATTGTCTCCGGCGAAAAAGCTGGATTACGACACCCCGGTTCGATCCACGCTGCATACGCAGCCTTTGTTCGTCGACGAAGCCGCCAAGCTCATCAAGGTGCTGAAAAAGAAATCGGCCAGCGAAGTGGCCGACCTGATGAGCCTGAGCGATGCGCTCGCCAAGCTGAATGTGGAACGCTACGCGGCATGGGCTCCCCGCTTCGACCAGGTCAATTCCCGTCAGGCCATCCTGGCTTTCAACGGCGACGTCTACGAAGGCCTGGACGCGCCGTCCTTGTCCGACAAGCAGCTTGAATGGGCGCAGGAGCACATCGTCATGCTCAGCGGTCTGTATGGCGCGCTGCGTCCGCTCGATCTCATGCAGCCCTATCGCCTGGAAATGGGCACCCGCCTTGCAACCGGGCGCGGCAAGAACCTGTACGAGTACTGGGGCGGCCGGATCGCCGATTACCTGAATCAGCGCCTCGACGGCGAGAAGCATCCCATTGTGTTGAACCTGGCTTCCGAAGAGTATTTCAAGTCGGTCGATCTGGGCGTGCTGAAAGCCCAGGTGGTACAGTGCGTCTTCCAGGACTACAAGAATGGCGCATGGAAGATAATCAGCTTTCACGCCAAGCGGGCGCGCGGCCTCATGGCGCGTTACGTCATCGAGCACAAGATCAGCCGCGTCCAGGCGCTGCAGGGCTTTGATTCCGAAGGCTATGTCTATGCTCCGGACGCTTCCACCGACCTGAAACTGGTGTTCAGGCGCAAGCAGGCCTGATGCGCGGATTGGCGTGGCCTATTGCGCGGCCGATTTTTCGGGCTTGATGCGGCCCAGCCTGGGCATCGGCAGCGGCGGTTCCAGGCCGCGCATTTCCTGGCGTATGAGTTGCGCGGCCTTGACCATTTGCCGCAAGGGGTAGGCCAGGGTGGCCAGGTCGCCTTCGGTTTCGATGGAGACGGGGGGCGTGGCGTCCTGGTCGCGCAATAGCGCATCGATGGCGTCGAGCGATTGCTGCACGCCCTGCGGCACTTCGGGAAGAGCGGCCAGCAAGGGAACGGCCGCGCTGATTTGCGACGACAGCACATGGAACTGGATCAGCAAGTGATTCAGTTCGGGCACATGCTTTTGCCGGCTGACGGGCTCGGCCATCATCCGGTAGAACGCCGAGGCGTAGTTTCCAAAAGAAATGTAGCTGCTCTTGCGGGCCAGGCGCCAGGCCAGCTCGGCTTCGTGCTGTTCGGCGGTCAGTCTTTCCTGTTCCGCGGCAGGCGCGTCCTTGGCTTGCGCGAGCTGGCGGCTTAGCGCCGCATAGTGCAGGCCGCTTGCCAGGAAGCGCTGGCTGGCGTTGCGGGCCGCCTTGGCCAGCGACCCCATGAATCCGTATTCCCACCAGGGCAGGATATAACTGCACAGCAGCGCCAGGATGCAGCCTATTACCGTGTCCACCAGCCGTTCGCCGATGACGAAGCTGGAGCCCGGCGTTATCAAGTGGAACACCAGCAGAATATAGATGGTGTTGAAGACGGCGGCGGCCATGTAGTTGACCTGGATCAGGCTGTAGCCCAGGACGCATGCGACGACCAGCACGGCGAAATCGACGTCGGGGTTGTGATTGAGGTTGAACAGCAGCAATGTGAGCACGCAGCCGATCAAGGTGCCCATCAGGCGCCAGCCGTTGCGCTGACGTGTCAAGGCATAGCCCGGCTTGAGGATGATGATGATGGTCAGGATGATCCAGTAGCCGTGCGAGCTGGTCGCATGGCCATCCCCTTCGCGGGCCACGAAATACGAAAGCGCGGCCGAGGTGGCCAGGGCCAGGAGGCTGGCGATGGCCACGCGCGCGGCATACCGGAAGTGCGGGGAGTCCAGCCGCAGATTGCTGGTGATCATGCCCAAGCGTATTTCGCTGCGCGACAGGAAGCGGTTCAAGGCTTTTTCCAGCCGCAGGTCGACCAGTTCCGAGGCATCGGCCTTGCGCGTGTGTTCCGCCATGCGTTCGACGATGTTTGCGCAATTGCGCAGGCGGCGCAGAATCTGCACCAGCAGGGCGTAGACCTCTGGTTCGGCCTGGGCGAATCCGTTCTTGCGGTATTGATCCAGCTCGAACTCGATGGCGCGCAGCTCCGCCTTGGCGCTGTTGCGTTCCAGGGTTTTCTGGTTGCGGGAAACGTTCAGCGCGATCTTGTTGATGTTGTCGGACAGCTTGAACAAGGTGTCCCGGGCGAAAATCAGGACATCGCTGTCGGGCAGGTTGCGGCGCAGCGTGGCGTAGTCGGTATGGGTGGCGACCAGCGAGTCGAGCATGGAAACCATGTCGATGAATATGTTCAGCGCCGTATAGCGGCGGGTGTCCGAGCGCTTGCGCCCGGTGGGCTGTTCACGCAGCACGGTATTGCGGGCGGCCTGGTGCTGTTCGGTCATGTCCGCCTGGGTGCGGATGAGATCGCGGTAGCAGGCTTCCAGGTCGGTGTTGACGTCGTAGAAACGCGCGCGCGCCGCCAGGTAATCGGCCGTGGCGAACAGGGCGACCGAAAGCGCCTGCTGCTCTTCGCGGTGCCACAGCAGGCGGTGGGCCAGGCAGCTGTATAGAAAATAGAACAAGCCGCCCAGGAACGACGAGACGGCATAGACCAGCACGGCATGCGGCGCCATGGGCGTGCGCAGCGTCAGCGTCATGACGAGCAGGCAGGCGAAGGCCATCAGGCCGCCTTGCTTGCCGTATACCGTCAGCATGGAAAAGACAAAGCACAAGACAGGAACGATGATCCAGATGAGGACGGTATGCGCCGTGGCCAGGCCTGTTGCGGTTGCCGTCAGCGTTCCCAGCAGGATCGCCACCAGCATCAGGTTGATGCTGTTGCGGCGCGGACCGCCCGGCTGATCGATGACGGCCACGCAGGCTGCGCCAATGGAGGCGACCATGCCCGCGCTGTACAGCTGGAAGAGGCTGATCAGGACGATTGCGGGCAGCAGAACCCCGACAGCCTGGCGCAAGCCGCCGAAGAAATAATGGCTGTAGAAGAAACGCTGTAGCTGGGGGAAGCGTGAGGCCAGGAATGCCATCGATTGCCTAAGTTTTAAGGACGATCCGAGGTCGATTTGATTCTGATGGTGCAACGCGGTAAAGTATACGATTGATCGGCCGGATTATCTACGGCCGGTCTTTTCAAGGATCGTTTGCCGGGCTTATCCGCCCGGCTATTTGCGCCTTCTACTACTTGCTGCCCGCCGTGCCACAAGCGTGTGATGCCGCAGCGTCCGTTTCTACCTCCCGCGTTCATGATGAACGCTCGTACTGCGTTTCGGCGAGTGCGTGCCGGGGCGGCAAGGTGTCCGGGTGGACTGGTTCCGTGAACCACGAAACGCCGGGTCATGTTGTTGCAACCGGTGCAGCTCGGGCCTGTTGGGGCCGAGCCGGAATGTTCGTACCGGTTACGAAAGGAATACAACATGGAACTCAATGGCTCCGAAATAGTCGTCCAGTGCCTGGCCGAGCAGGGTGTCGACCACGTTTTTGGTTACCCCGGCGGCGCGGTGCTTTACATTTACGACGCCATCTACAAGCAAGACAAATTCAAGCATATCCTGGTGCGCCACGAACAGGCCGCCGTGCATGCCGCCGACGCCTACTCGCGTTCGTCCAACAAGGTCGGCGTGGCGCTGGTGACCAGCGGGCCCGGCCTGACCAATGCCGTCACCGGCATCGCCACGGCGTATATGGATTCCATTCCGCTGGTCGTCATCAGCGGCCAGGTGCCCAGCACGTCCATCGGCGAAGACGCCTTCCAGGAATGCGACGCCGTGGGCATTACCCGCCCCTGCGTCAAGCATAATTTTCTGGTGCGCGACGTCAAGGATCTGGCGGAAACCATGCGCCGCGCCTTCTACATCGCCACATCCGGCCGTCCCGGCCCGGTTCTGGTCGATATCCCCAAAGACATTTCCATCGCCACCTGCAAGTTCACGCCGGCGCGCGGCGAGGTGAGCATGCGTTCGTACGCGCCTGTCGTCAAGGGCCATCAGGGGCAGATCAAGAAAGCGGTGCAGATGCTGCGCGCGGCCGAACGGCCCATGATCTATTCGGGCGGCGGTGTGGTGCTCTCCGACGCCTCGGCCGAGCTGCGCCAATTGGTCGACCTGGTCGGCGCGCCGTGCACCAACACGCTGATGGGCCTTGGCGCCTACCCGGCCAGCAGCGATCGTTTCATGGGCATGCCCGGCATGCACGGCACCTACGAAGCCAACCTGGCCATGCAGAATTGCGATGTCCTGATTGCCGTGGGGGCCCGCTTCGACGATCGCGTCATCGGCAATCCCAAGCATTTCGCCCAGAACCAGCGCAAGATCATCCACATCGATATCGACCCCTCGTCGATTTCCAAGCGCGTGCGCGTCGATGTCCCCATCGTGGGCAATGTCAAGGATGTATTGCAGGAGCTCAACGCCCTGTACGCGCAGTCGCTGGCCGAAACGCCGGCCAACCCCGAGAGGCTGGCCAAGTGGTGGCAGCAGATCGACGCCTGGCGCGGCAAAGAGTGCCTCAAGTACGAGCACTCCGACACCCTGATCAAGCCGCAGTTCGTCGTTGAAAAACTGTGGGAAGTCACGGGCGGCAATGCGTTCGTCGCCTCCGACGTCGGCCAGCACCAGATGTGGGCCGCGCAGTACTACCGTTTCGACGAGCCGCGCCGCTGGATCAATTCCGGGGGCCTCGGCACCATGGGTGTGGGGCTGCCTTACGCCATGGGTGTGCAGATGGCCAATCCCGATGCCCAGGTCGCCGTCATCACCGGCGAAGGCTCCATCCAGATGAACATCCAGGAGCTTTCTACCTGCAAGCAATATCACCTGACTCCCAAGATCCTGTGCCTCAACAACCGGTACCTGGGCATGGTGCGCCAGTGGCAGCAAATCGACTACGGCGCGCGCTATTCCGAGTCCTACGTCGATGCCTTGCCCGATTTCGTGAAGCTGGTCGAGAGCTACGGCCACGTCGGCCTGCTCATCGACAAGCCCGCCGATGTCGAACCCGCCATCCGCGAAGCCTTTGGCAAGCACAAGGATCGCCTGGTGTTCCTGGACTTCATCACAGACCAGTCCGAGAACGTCTGGCCCATGGTGAAGGCTGGCAAAGGGCTTACCGAAATGCTGCTTGGCTCCGAAGATCTGTAAGGCATGGGGATGACGAAAATGAAACACATAATTTCTGTTTTGCTGGAAAACGAGCCCGGTGCCTTGTCGCGAGTGGTCGGCCTGTTCTCGGCCCGCGGCTACAACATTGAAACCCTTACGGTGGCTCCCACCGAAGACTCCACGCTGTCGCGCATGACCGTGGTGACGGAAGGCTCCGACGATGTCATCGAGCAGATCACCAAGCACTTGAACCGTCTTATCGACGTCGTCAAGGTGGTCGATTTGTCCGAAGGCGCCCATATCGAGCGCGAGCTCATGATGATCAAGGTCCGGGCGGTGGGCAAAGAGCGCGACGAGATGAAGCGCATGGCCGACATCTTTCGCGGCCGCATCATCGACGTCACCGACAAGGCCTACACCATCGAGCTTACCGGCAATCAGGCTAAAATCGAGGCCTTTATCGGAGCCCTGGATCGTAGCGCCATCCTTGAAACCGTCCGCACGGGGGTTTCGGGCATAGGGCGGGGCGAACGCGTTTTGAAGTTGTAATGGCAATCCGGAAATCTTGCGGCGGCTTGCATGCCAGATGTCCACTCATGAATAACAACCGGCATGGCGCCGGTTCATATCGAATTACTGATTAGTTTTGGAGCTCTATAAATGAAAGTTTTTTACGACAAAGATTGTGATCTCTCGTTGGTCAAAGGCAAGACCGTCGCCATCATCGGCTACGGCTCGCAAGGCCATGCCCATGCACTCAACCTGCATGAATCCGGCGTCAACGTGGTGGTGGGCCTGCGCAAGGGTGGCGCCTCCTGGAGCAAGGCCGAAAACGCCGGCCTGAAAGTCAAGGAAGTGGCCGACGCCGTCAAGGGCGCCGACCTGGTCATGATCCTTCTGCCCGACGAGAACATTGCCGAAGTCTATCGCAACCACGTTCATGCCAACCTCAAGGCCGGCGCCGCCCTGGCGTTCGCCCACGGCTTCAACGTGCATTACGGCCAGGTTCAGCCGCGCGCCGATATCGACGTCATCATGATCGCTCCCAAGGCGCCGGGCCATACCGTGCGCGGCACCTATCGCCAGGGCGGCGGCGTGCCGCACCTCATCGCCGTCCATCAGGACGTCAGCGGCCAGGCGCGCGATCTGGCGCTGTCCTACGCCATGGCCAACGGCGGCGGCCGTGCCGGCATCATCGAAACCAATTTCCGCGAAGAAACCGAAACCGACTTGTTCGGCGAACAGGCCGTCCTGTGCGGCGGCACGGTCGAGCTCATCAAGGCGGGTTTCGAAACCCTGGTCGAAGCCGGCTACGCGCCCGAAATGGCCTACTTCGAGTGCCTGCACGAGCTGAAGCTCATCGTCGACCTGATCTACGAAGGCGGCATCGCCAACATGAACTACTCCATTTCCAACAACGCGGAATATGGCGAGTACGTAACCGGCCCGCGCATCGTGACCAGCGAAACCAAGAAGGTCATGCGTCAGGTTCTCACCGATATCCAGACGGGCGAATACGCCAAGAGCTTCATCCTGGAAAACGCCGCCGGCGCTCCCAGCATCACTTCGCGCCGCCGCATCAACGCCGAATCGCAGATCGAGGTCGTCGGCGGCAAGCTGCGCGCCATGATGCCCTGGATCGCCGCCAACAAGCTGGTCGACCAGTCCAAGAACTGATGCCTGCGGGCCCTCGGGGCCGCTCATCCTGTTCGGCAAAAGCCCACCGCAAGGTGGGCTTTTCATTGGGCGCCCGTTTCGGGCGCTTTTTTCGCGATTCTCGGCGATCACACGCCAAAGCGGCCGCTTCATCCTCCAAGGCGAGGTCGAGCGAAACCCAGGCCATTCCGGGGCGGGTGCGCCGGCAAAGGGAGGGCGGAGTGGCGCCATCCTTCATCCAGGCTTTCTTTTTCAGCGGGTTTTTATTTTCAATTGCTAACACAAATGGAAATTGTTATCATTTGCGATCATTGATTTTCAGCTTTAGGTAAGTTTTGTTGCTGTTTTGTATTGATCTACTTTGGAATATAAAAATGACGGTGAAATCTTTGGGATGGTGGGGCGGGGTGTTCTTGTCCGTGGTGGCTGCTCAGGCGGGCGCCCAATCGGCGGGAAGCGGGACGGCCGCCACGGCGGGCGAGGGTCAGGTGCATGCGTTGGCGCCTTTGGTGGTTCAGGGCCAGAAGCTCGAAACCGAGCTGCCTGAAGGCAGCACCGTCATTACCCGCCAGCAGATGGACGATCGCGCCATCGAAAGCTGGGAAGATTTTTCCAAGCGCGGCGAGCCGGGCGTGAACGTCAATACCCAGAACAACAGCGTCAATATTCGCGGCATGGATGGTGACCGCGTGGTCACCCGGGTCGACGGAATCCGCCTGCCGTGGCTGGATGACGGCTCCCGGTCGGCGGAGGGCGGGCTTGAAACGATTCCGTTCAATAGTCTCTCCGCCATCGACCTGGTGCGCGGCCCCGGCTCGGCTCAGTCCGGCTCCCTGATCGGCTACCTTGATCTGCGCACCTTGTCGCCGAACGACTTGCTGGCGCCGGGCAAGGATTTCGGAGCCTTGCTCAAAAGCGGCTACAACAGCGCCGACAACAGCTATGGGGGCGATGTCGCCCTGGCCGGCCGCTTCGGCGCAGGCACACGCTGGCTGGTGCAGGCGGGCGAGCGCAAGGGCCATGAACAAAAGAATATGGGCGAGAAGGGCGGCTACGGCCCCGACCGCGAAAAGGCCAATCCCGCCGACTATACGCAGAAGAACATGCTGGTCAAGCTCGAGCAGGATTTCGGCACCGAGCATACGCTCAGCCTGAGCGGCGAGGTCTTCCGGAAAACGACGGACATCGACAATATGCGCGAGCAGGGCACCGGCACCCGCTATTACGAAGGGCAGAACACATCGCATAACAAGAGGGATCGCGACCGGGTGGTGCTGGGCTACTCCTACCAGTCCGCGGCGAACCGGGCGGCGCTGGCGCATGGCGACCTCAAGCTCTATTGGCAGAAGCTGGAGCTGGAAGAGGGCATGGACGGCTACCGCACTCCCGGCTCGGCCGCGGGCGCCTATGGCCGACGCAACTCGATCGAAGAGTCCACGGTGGGCGTGGTCACGGAGTGGGGCGGGTATTTCGACGGCGCGGTACGCCAGCACTGGTCGATAGGCGGGGAATGGGCGGGCAACGACACCGAGCAGCTTTCCCGAGGCTACGACTCCTGCCCTGCCGCCGGATGCTCGCACCTTCGAACCAACCAGGCCGACATGCCCAAGGTCAAGGGCAATACCTGGGCGGCCTGGGTACAGGATGAGTTTTCCTGGGCGGATGGGCGATTCGCACTGACCCCGGCCCTGCGGTTCGACTCCTACCAGCAGAAGCCGCAATCGGGCGGGTGGTATGCCAAAAACCTGAATGCCGGCAAGCCGCTTGCCGAGAACAGCGATTCGAAGCTCTCGCCGTCGCTGCTGGGGCGCTACACGCCGAAAGAGGGGTTGAGCTTCTACGGCCGCTACGGCTACGGCTTCAAGGCGCCGAACACCAGCCAGCTGTATCTGAGCTTCGGCGGCAAGTCGGCCGGCGAGTACATCGTGCTGGGCAACCCCGACCTGAAACCCGAAACCAGCCATGGCTGGGAGCTGGGCGTCGACGTGGGAGACCAGGAGCGTGGCGGCCGTTTGAGCGTGTACGACACGCGCTACAAGAACTACATCGACCGCGTCATCTACGCAAAAGGCGCCGCCGGGCGTGATCCGAGCTGGGACGTGGACGGCTACAACACCGTCTATTACTACACCAACCGGGCGCGGGTGCGCATCTATGGCGCGGAACTCAGCGGGCAATGGGCGTTCAACAGCAACTGGTATACATGGGGATCCCTGGCATGGGCCAATGGCAAAGACCAGGACACCGATGCGTACCTGAATTCCGTCGCGCCGCTCAAGCTCATTCTGGCGCTGGGATACCGGGCCGACCAGTGGGGCGCGGAAAGCATCGTCACGCTGGCCAAGCGCCGCACGGAAGTCGAATATCCCGAGGCGACCTCCACGCAGAAGTACGCGGACTTCAAGGCGCCCGGCTACGGGTTGCTGGATCTGACGGCATGGTGGAAGCCGCAGGCGGTAAAGGGTCTTCGCGTCCAGGCCGGCGTCTACAACGTGTTCGACCGGAAATACTGGAACGCGCTGGACGTGCCGACCCCCGGATCCAGCGGCTTCGCCAACCCCATCGACAGCTATACTCAGCCGGGCCGCAACTTCCGCGTTTCGCTGACGTATCAGTATTGATCTGACGGCGCGCCTCGCGCCCTCCAGCCCCCGGGGCCCAGCCTCGGGAAAATGAGGGCGGCCGCGCTTTCATCGAGGCGGCGAAACCGGGGGATCGAGGCGGTGAAAACATGGCGCAGAGAAGAAAACCAGCGGCTATTTCGGTTATTCTTCGTCTTACGATGAATAAACCTTCCTACCCCCATCCTCTTATTGCACGCGAAGGCTGGCCTTTCCTGGCCGGCATCGTGCTGATTTCCATCCTGGTCAGTTTCTGGTCGGGGTGGGCCTCCATTCCGTTCTGGCTGCTGTCGGTGTTCGTACTGCAGTTTTTTCGCGATCCGCCGCGCACCGCGCCCGATGGCGAACTGAACGTCCTTAGTCCCGCCGACGGCCGCATCGTCGCCGTGGAAGAGCTGCGGGACACCTATGCCGACCGCGACGCGCTCAAGATCAGCGTATTCATGAATGTCTTCAATGTGCATTCGAACCGAGCGCCCGTCAACGGCACGGTGCAGTCGGTCGAATACTTCCCCGGAAAGTTCTTCAATGCCGCGCTGGACAAGGCGTCGCTGGAAAACGAGCGCAACGCTACCGTGCTGCGTACTCCTCAGGGACATGTCGTCACGGCGGTGCAGGTGGCGGGCCTCGTGGCCAAGCGCATTCTGTGCTACACCCAGCCTGGCGAGCGCTTGTTCGCCGGGCAGCGCTACGGTTTCATCCGTTTCGGCTCGCGGGTCGACGTGTACTTGCCCCCCGGTTCGCGGCCGCGCGTGGCCATTGGCGACAAGGTCAGCGCAACCAGTACTGTATTGGCCGAACTGCCGGCGCAGGCCGCCACTCTTTGAACGGAGGTTGCATGCCCAATTTCCACATGGATGAACACAAGCGCCGGCGCAGCATCTACCTGTTGCCGAACGCCTTCACCACGGCCAATCTGTTCGCGGGCTTTTATGCCGTCGTGCAGGCCATGAACGGGCGCTTCGAGATGGCGGCCATCGCCATTTTCCTGGCCATGGTGTTCGACGGCATGGATGGGCGGGTGGCCCGCCTTACCAATACGCAATCGGCCTTCGGCGAGCAATACGATTCGCTGTCCGACATGACTTCGTTCGGCATAGCGCCGGCGCTGGTCATGTACGAATGGTCTCTCCAAGGGCTGGGCCGCTGGGGCTGGCTGGCGGCTTTCATCTATGTGGTGGGCGCCGCGCTGCGCCTGGCGCGCTTCAATGCCAACATAGGCGTTATCGACAAGCGTTTCTTCCAGGGCCTGCCCAGTCCGGCGGCGGCGGCTCTGGTCGCGGGCTTTGTATGGCTGGCGGTCGACAACAAGTTCCAGTTGGGCGACCGCAGCATTGCCTGGATGGCGTTCGTGCTGACAGTCTACGCAGGCGTCTGCATGGTTTCGAACGCGCCGTTCTATAGCGGCAAAACGTTCGCGCTGGGCCGCAGCGTGCCGTTCTGGGTCCTGTTGGTGCTGGTGGCGGTGTTCGTATTCGTCTCCAGCGATCCACCGTTGGTGCTGTTCGGCCTGTTCGTGGTGTATGGCCTGTCGGGCTGGGTGCTGATGTTCTGGCGCTGGCGGCGCGCCCGCAAGCTTACGCAGATGCGCCAGGAAGGCTATTCTCCCGAGGCAGGCCAGGTGACGCCGTACGTGCCCCACACCCTGCAGGACGCCGACGGCGAGTCGGGCGACGACAAGAATCCGCCTGCTCGATGAAGCGTGGCGGGCCGTGCCCGCCAGGGTTAAAAGAACGGGAAGCGACGTTCTTCGTACATGGGATCGGGGCCGGGATGAAAGCGCGTAACGTGCGAGCCGTCCACGCCGAAGTACACGTACATCAGCGAGTTCCAGACGCCGCTTTGCTTATAGCGGTAGCTCCAGACGATTTTTATTTCCCCCGGCAGGCCGACCCCGTCTTTTTCGGCGGGCGGGCCGAATTCGCACAATACCTGCTGCGGCGTCCAGGTGCCCTGGCGCAGGACTTCGAAGTGCTGGTCGGTAAGCAGGGGCACGATTTTATCGGTGCGGCCGTCGGCGCCGACATTGGTGCCCCAGGCATGCTGGCCGAACGGCTGCATGGTCCAGATCATGCGCTGGCCGCCGTTGGGCAGGGGGCAGGAATAATCGGGTTGTCCGAATTTGGCTTCGACCTGGCTGATGGGGGTTCCCGGAGGCGTCTGGGCCATGTTTGCGCAGGCGCCCAGCAGGCACAAGGCCATGCCGGCAGCGCCGGCGCGCAGGCTATTGCGAAATGCCGCGGTTTTCATGATGGTCTCGCTTTGCTACTGGATGGGGCCGGGGACGTTTGCAACAATTTTTGGCCAATCCGCTATAATGCCAAATCTTGATGCCCGTTGCGCTAAATAATGAGTTTACTACGGCAAGTTTGCGCCGGCGGGCATCGGGTAGCAACACTATTGTTTATTGTCATTCATCCCACGCCAGGGCACCTCGGCTCTGGCGCATGTTAACGAGGCTAGAATCATGTCTGTAGCTGACATCAAAAAATCCGATATCGTTGCGCAATTCCAGCGCGTCCAAGGCGATACCGGCTCCCCCGAAGTACAAGTAGCGCTGCTGACGGCGCGTATCAACGAACTGACCGATCACTTCAAAACCCACCTGAAAGATCATCACTCGCGCCGCGGCTTGCTGCGCATGGTCAGCCGTCGCCGCAAATTGCTCGATTACCTGAAGGGCCGCAATCCCGATTCGTACCGCTCCCTGATCGAAAAGCTCGGTCTGCGTAAGTGATACCCGGGGCTGGCTCCCCACTATGTGCAACCGTGGACACCGCGAGGCAAAATCGCGGCGTACACGGTTTTTTTATTGTAAGGATAGTCCGTAATGTTTAATAAAGTGACCAAATCGTTTCAGTACGGTCAGCATACGGTAGTGCTTGAAACCGGCGAGATCGCTCGCCAGGCTTCGGGCGCTGTGCTGGTGTCGATAGAAGACACCGTCATTCTGGCTACCGTCGTGGCGGCCAAAAAAGCCAAGCCCGGTCAGGATTTCTTTCCCCTGACGGTGGACTACGTCGAGAAGACCTACGCCGCGGGCCGTATCCCCGGGGGCTTCTTCAAGCGCGAAGGCAAGCCCTCCGAAAAAGAAACCCTTACCTCCCGCCTTATCGACCGTCCGTTGCGGCCCCTGTTCCCCGAGGGCTTCTACAACGACGTGCAGGTCATCATCCATACCATGTCGGTGAACCCCGAGATCGATCCCGATATCGCCGCCATGATCGGCGCTTCGGCGGCACTGGCCATTTCGGGCATCCCGTTCGACGGCCCCATTGGCGCGGCGCGCGTGGGCTACGTCAATGACCAGTACGTGGTCAACCCCACAACCAGCCAATTGCAGGAATCCAAGCTGAACCTCGTGGTTGCCGGCACTGAAGCCGCCGTGCTGATGGTGGAATCCGAAGCCCAGCAGTTGTCCGAAGAAATCATGTTGGGTGGCGTGGTGTTCGGCCACGAGCAAATGCAGGCCGTCATCAACGCCATCCACGACCTGGTGGCCGAAGCCGGCAAGCCCGAATGGGACTGGCAGCCCGCTCTCAAGAACGAAGCGCTGATTACCGCTGTGAGTTCGGCGGCCCAGGAAAAGCTGCAGGCGGTTTATCAAATCCGCGAAAAACAGGCCCGTACGGCCAAGCTGCGCGAAGCTTATGCCGAAGTCAAGGAAGCGCTGCTGGCGCATGCCGAAGCCAAGGGCGAGCCCGCTCCCGATAGCGTCGAGGTCGAGAACATCCTGTTCGACATCGAAGCCAAGATCGTGCGCAGCCAGGTCCTCAACGGCGAACCCCGCATCGACGGCCGCGACACGCGCACGGTGCGCCCCATCAGCGTCCGCCTGGGCGTATTGCCCCGCGCGCACGGCAGCGCCCTGTTCACCCGCGGCGAAACCCAAGCCCTGGTGGTAGCCACACTGGGTACCCGCCAGGACGAGCAGATCATCGACTCGATCATGGGCGAGTCGCGCGACCGCTTCATGCTGCACTACAACATGCCTCCGTTCGCCACCGGCGAAACAGGCCGCTTCGGCGTGCCCAAGCGCCGCGAAATCGGCCATGGCCGCCTGGCCAAGCGTGCGCTCATCGCGCTGCTGCCCGATGCGCAGGACTTCCAGTACACCATTCGCGTGGTGTCGGAAATTACCGAATCCAACGGCTCGTCGTCGATGGCCTCGGTATGCGGCGGCTCCCTGGCCATGATGGACGCCGGTGTTCCCGTCAAGGATCACGTCGCCGGCGTGGCCATGGGCCTCATCAAGGACGGCGGCAAGTTCGCGGTTCTTACCGATATCCTGGGCGACGAAGATCACCTGGGCGATATGGACTTCAAGGTGGCCGGTACCGAGCAGGGCATTACCGCCTTGCAAATGGATATCAAGATCCAGGGCATCACCAAGGAAATCATGCAAGTGGCGCTGGCCCAGGCCCGCGAAGGCCGCCTGCACATCCTGAGCAAAATGCGCGAAGCCCTCGACGGTTCGCGCACCGAGCTGTCCGAGTTCGCACCGCGCATGCTGACCGTCAAGATCAATCCCGAGAAAATCCGCGACGTCATCGGCAAGGGCGGCGCCACCATCCGCGCGCTGACCGAAGAAACCGGCACGCAGATCGACATCGGCGACGATGGCACCATTACCATCGCCAGCGCCGACCTCGACCGCGCGCGCGAAGCCGAGCGCCGTATCAAAGAGCTGACCGCCGACGTCGAAGTGGGTCAGGAATACGAAGGCCCCGTGCTGCGTTTGCTGGACTTCGGCGCCATCGTCCAGGTTCTGCCCGGCCGCGACGGCTTGCTGCACATTTCCGAGATCGCCAACTACCGCATCAACAACATCAACGATGTTCTGAAGGTCGGCCAGGTTGTGCGCATCAAGGTCATCGAAGCCGACGACAAGGGCCGTCTGCGCCTGTCCATGAAGGCCATCGGCGGTATCGAAGCCCAGGGCGGCCCCACGGGACCCGTCGCCGCAACCTCGGACGCGCCTGCTGAATAAGCCGCATAATGGCCAGTGCCTGCCGGATTGATTCCGGCTGGCGCCGGCCTGAACTGCCAAAAACCCGGACTTGATCCGGGTTTTTTTTGCCGCCGACGTTTCGGAGTTTGGAGCAAGGGCCGGCAGGCATCGTCTTGCGATTTCTATGGGGTTTCGTTATTCGATGTTGCCTCGCTCATAGGCTGCTCAGTGCTGCCTGGATTTGTGAAATCAGCCATTGTTGAGCACTACCTGTTTTATGGCGATGGTCCCAATACACTCGCACTTCAAAGTCTGGAACTTTGATGGGAAGAGGCAGGGATTTCAAGGGCTCGTACGTTTCGAACAACGATGCAACGCGCGATGGCAGAACGACAATCAGGTCTGTGCAAGAGATAAGCTTGGGTAGCACGCTGTAATGGGGGACTTGTAGCGAAGCATGTTGCAGTACGCCCATTTTCCTTAGGATGTCTTCGACTTGCTTGTGGCCCGAAAATTGTGCCGAGACGAAGGCGTGCCGCGAATGCTTGAACGACTGCGCACTGATTGGGCCAGTGATGGTCGAATGCGACTTGCTCATCAAGCAAACATAATGCTCGGGGAACAACACGGTGCTGTGACTCAGGTTGTTCATTGCCGGTAGATTACCGACTATCGCGTCGACTTTACCCGATGCAAGCCATTCAGGAAGATCCTCCGCGGTTATTGGAACCACTTCCAATTCGATATTGGGAGCGTATTGCCGGAGCCGGGTGAACAGCGGTGGTAAAAATATCATGGCTCCGATATCGGACATGGCAATTCGAAACCGCCTGTTCGTTGTCTCCGGGGCGAAATGCCGTGTCTTTTCGACCGTATCGTCAATTTGGATCAATGCATGGCTGAAACGCTCGTAGCACTGTTGTGCGATCCGGGTGGGCACCATGCCAATATTGCTGCGGGTAAATAGCTGGTCATTCAGCGCGCTACGCAATTTGGCCAATCCATAGCTTATTGTCGGCTGCGTGACAAATAGTCGTTCGGCAGCCGCACTCACGCTTTTGGTTTCATATATGGCTATGAATACTCGCAGTAAAGCCAGGTCGATCGGATGGTGCATATGCTTTCCTAGAAATATCGATAAATTCTATTTTTATTAATTAGATTATCGATTTTACTAATAAATAATCGACTGATAGTATCTGTCTGGTTGTTCAATTGACCCTTCGCCGTTTGGGGATTGAACGACGCCATTAAAAAAACTACTAATTGATGTGGACGGAGACATAATGAAATCGCATGGCTTGTGCGCGATGGGTCGCGTGCGCTGCAAAGGCGGCCGATGAGCACTTCGGCAATAGTTGATAATGCTGTTGGCGAGGCTGCAACGGCCCGTCGAACCCCTCTGCTGGAAGACCGCTACAACGTCGAAGAGGGCCGTGTGTTTCTCAGCGGGATGCAAGCTTTGATCCGGCTGCCTCTTGAACAGATGCGGCATGATCGAAGGCAGGGAATTCGTAGCCGGGCCTTTATTACGGGTTTCCCGGGTTCTCCCTTGGGCGGGTACGACATCGCGCTGGGTCAGGCCGAATCTGTGCTCAAGCAATATGGGGTAACCCATTTGCCGGGCCAAAATGAGGAGTTGGCGGCTACTACCCTGATGGGAACTCAAATGCTCGATGGACATCCGCACCCGGATGTTGACGGTGTGGTGGCCTATTGGTATGGCAAAGGGCCGGGTTTGGATCGGGCGGGAGATGCGTTAAAACACGGCAATTTCGCGGGTACGAGCAAGCATGGCGCCGTCGTTATTCTTAGTGGCGAGGACCCCGAGGCCAAAAGCTCCACAGTGCCCTATCAACAAGAGTTTGCCTTTGAGCATCATGGGATTCCGGTTCTCTATCCGTCTTCGATTTCCGAGTTCATTGAATTCGGTTTGCATGCGGCGGCCATGTCGCGCTATAGCGGTTGTTGGGTAGCGCTCAAACTCGTGGCTCCCTTGTGCGATGGAGGGGAGATTGTGCGCTTTTCTCCCGATCAGCATAGGGCCAGGATTCCGGATCTGGAATTTGATGGTGCGCCATTTGCAAAACAAGCGAATTTTACTTTTTTCCCCGGCCTGAATATCGAAACGGAACGCCAGCTGTATGCAGAGAGGCATGCGGCAGTGCGGGCCTATGCACGCGAGAATCATCTGAATGGCATAAGCATTCAGGGCGACCACGACCATATAGGCATAGTCAGCGCCGGTAAAACCTATGCGGATACGAAACAAGCGTTAAGTGATTTGGGCTTCGACGATGAGGCGTTGCGCGATGCCGGGATCCGCCTCGCCAAGATTGGCTTGCTGTGTCCCTTTGACGCGGATTTTATTCAAGAGTTTGCCAGAGGCTTGTCCACGGTTATTGTGATCGAGGAAAAGCGTGACTTTCTGGAGCGTCAGATCGGCCATGCATTATGTTCTGCCGCACCGATCAGAATCGTTGGCAAGCAGGGGGTTCGTGGCGAGCCTCTTTTTCCGGTGGAAGGTGGCTTGAACAGCGATTTGATTGCGTCGCTGTTGGGCAGGACGCTTGAAAGCCTGGTCGCTCTTCCCGATTCAGGCTCCTTGCGGCTGGACGAGTTGCGCAACATCGGCGCACGGGACTATGGCGCCCAACCTCGTCGAACATTAAATTACTGTTCCGGGTGCCCTCATAATGTGTCCACCAAACTTGCTCCGGGACAAATAGCCTGGGGGGCGCCAGGCTGCCACATTTTTGCCGCGGTCATGGATACTCCGGACAAACGTATCGAGGCCGTTACGCAATTGGGTGGTGAAGGGCTTCCCTGGATCGGGCTTGCGCCGTATACGACGCGCAAGCACATGGTGCAGAACATCGGTGATGGCTCATTGATGCATTCGAGCTACCAGAATATCCGGTTTGCGGTGACTGCCGGGGTGAACATTACTTTCAAGATTCTGTTCAACGGCGTAATTGCCAATACTGGCGGGCAAACGTCCATCGGCGCACCGTCGCTCGTCAAATTGATAGCGCATCTGGCTCTCGAAGGGCTTTCAAAAATAGTACTTATTGCCAAAGAGCCGCAACGTTACCAGGGTATTGCGTTGCCATCCATGGTGTCGCTGCGGACATCCGATCAGCTCGAGCCGTCGATGGCGGAGCTTGCAGAAATCGCGGGCACCACAGTGCTTGTTTACGATGGGGAATGTGCCAATGAACGCAGGCGCCGGCAGAAGCGAGGCAAGGCCCCGGCTCCCACGCGGTTTACGGTAGTGAATGAGGAAGTCTGTGAAAATTGCGGGGATTGCGGCCGAAAGGCCAATTGCATGTCGCTGCAAAAGGTCGATACCGAATTCGGTGCGAAAACCCAAATACACCAGTCGTCGTGCAACCAGGATCAAGCCTGTATCAACGGCGAATGCCCTTCTTTCGTTACCGTGGAAGTAAAGGCGGGCACGGCAATACGTAAACCGGCAGCACCAGTGCTCGACGACATCCTTTTGCCCAACCCGGTGCTTCCGGTGCTGTCGGACCCATACCATATCTATATTCCAGGCTTGGGCGGAACGGGGGTCATCACTGCGAACGCCATCCTGGCCCAGGCTGTATTTCTGGATGGCAATGAAGCCAAAAGCTATGACCAAACCGGAGCAGCTCAAAAATGGGGGGCCGTGCTTTCCAGCTTGATTATTTCAGCGAAAGGCAATCCTTCCATGACGAATCGAGTCGGTCTGGGTAAGGCCGACGTCTATTTGGCGCTGGATTTGCTGGCGGGGGTTGCCAAGCATAATCTTGATTGCTGTTCTTCGCGCTACACCAAAGCGGTAATTAATGCCGGCCTATTGCCCAACGGCGAGATGATACGCAATCCGCGCCTTACCATGCCTAACGCCAATATGGTCGATACGATCCGTGCCGCCACGAATGCCGGCTATGCGGTAGTGGTGGATGCGCGCACGATTGCCGAAGGCTTGTTTGGCGACTATATGATGGCAAACATGGTCATGATTGGCGCGGCTTATCAGGCTGGTGTGCTTCCCATAACGGCAGACAGTATTGAAGATGCCATACGCCTTAATGGTACTCAGGCCCAGGCCAACATTCTGGCGTTCCGTGCAGGACGGCTGGCCCAGCATGACCCGGCTGAGCTGACTAAAAAAATGTCGGCGCCTTTTCGGATTCTGGCGGATAAGGCAGCGGAGCGCAAAGCGCGGCATCCCGAAGCGGATAGCCGCGCCGGTCAACTGATGTCGCTCTTGCTGCCGGCAGAGGTGGCGACGGATGATGGGCTGGCGCCGCTGATTCGTACACGAACGGCTGATTTGATCGGTTATCAAAATTCGGCGTACGCTAACCGCTATTTGAAAATCGTCGGAGAGGTCGCTCGTGCCGAGAGGGCTGTTCTGGGCATCGAAGGCCGCTTGTCCCTTACCGCAGCGGTAGTCCGCAATCTGCACAAATTGATGGCATACAAGGACGAATACGAGGTGGCTCGCCTGTTGCTCATGTCCACGTTTTCCAAGCGGGTGCAAGAGATGTTTACCGAGCCCGTTCGAATGGTTTTCAATTTGCAGCCCCCCTTTTTGCGTTGGTTCGGCCTGTCTCGCAAGGTGGGCCTGGGGCCTTGGATACGTCCCTTCCTGAAGCTGTTGGCAGGAATGAAGTTCGTAAGGGGCACGTTGTTTGACCCGTTCGGCTACCTGCAAGTGCGTCGGGATGAACGAAAGTTGATTCACTGGTATGGCGCACTTATTCAGATGGCGATGAGTCGGCTGACTTCCGCCAATCAGGGCGTAGTATTAGAGTTGCTTTCATTGCCAGAGCAGATTCGAGGTTATGAACATGTGAAAACCAGGGCCATCAAAGAAACCAAAACGCAGGCCGACAATTTGATCGTGCAATTGGAGGACGGCGGCACGAATCGTCAATTCGAACAACCTATTGATTCAAAAAATCAGGAGACAATATGAAAACCTTACATTTGCTTCGTTCAGTGTGTGCCAGCGCGGCATTGCTGGTGACCCTTTATCCGGCAGCGCCTTCCATGGCGGCGGAACCCATACGGATCGGTTCCGTGGTTTCGGCCACGGGCCCGGCGTCCTTTCTTGGCGATCCCGAAGAAAAGACGCTGAAGCTGTATGTTGATCGGATCAATGCCGACGGTGGGGTTTTGGGGCGCCAGTTGCAGCTCTTCGTGTACGACGATGGCAGCGATTCCAATAAGGCCAACGGCTTCGTCAAGCGGCTTATTCTTCAGGATAAAGTCGACCTTATCGTTGGAGGATCCACCACGGGATCAACCATGGCCATGCTTCCATTGGTTGAAGCCCACAAAATTCCTTTCCTGTCGATGGGGGCCGCAAGCGTTATTGTCGAGCCGGTTCGTCCTTATACCTTCAAGCTGCCTCATTCGGATCGTATGGCGGCGCAAAAAGTGCTGGACGATATGAAAGCGAGGGGCTTTACCAAGTTTGCATTGCTGTCCGATACCGGCGGTTTTGGCAAAAGCGGCCACAACGAGACGGTCAAGCTGGCGAAAAGCATGGGCATGACCATAGTGAGCGATCAGAACTATGGTGAAAAGGATACCGACATTACTCCCCAGCTACAGAAGATAAAGTCGTCGGATGCGCAGGCCGTATTCGTATTTGGCACCGGCCAGGCTCCTGCCATTGCGGCCAAGAATTACAAGCAGTTGGCATTGAGCATCCCCTTGTATATGTCTCATGGCCAGGCGTCCATGGAATTCGTCAAGCTTGCCGGAAGCGCGGCGGAAGGCGTACGCATGCCCACTCCCGCTTTGCTGGTCGCGGACCAGCTTCCCGATACCGACCCACAGAAGCGTATTGGCATGGATTACAAGCGCACCTATGAAGATCATTACAAAATCGACGTTTCAACGTTTGGCGGCTATGCGTACGATGGCTTGATGATGGGCATTGCAGCGATCAAGGCAGCCGGCTCCACGGACAAGGCCAAGGTACGCGCCTCACTGGAGAGCCTGAAAAATTTCTATGGTGTAAACGGTATCTACAATATGACGCCGACCGATCACATGGGCTTGAATCAGCAGGCCTTCCGCATGGCGGTCATCAAAGATGGGAGGTTCGTGGAGCTCAAGTAGCAGGTTTCGTATTGAACCGCCCCGCGCGGTTCAATACCGAGAGTCGTTTGGATAGCCTCAAGGAGCCATGTTGCTGCTGAACTTTAACGATTACCGTCGCGCGGCCAAAAGACGGTTGCCGCGCATTATTTTCGATTTCATTGACGGAGGCGCGGACGCGGAGGATTGCGTTCGGCGCAATGTGGACGATCTGGGCAAGATAACGCTTGTGCCCCGTCAACTGCGTGATGTATCTTGCATCGATACATCGGTGTCGCTATTCGGGCAAGTATGGAAGTCGCCCGTGGGGTTGGCTCCGACCGGCTTCAACGGTTTGTTGCGCCCGGGGGCGGATTTGGCCTTGGCTCGCGCCGCCAGCCAATCGGGGGTTCCCTTTATCTTATCGACGGCTTCCAATGTGCGTCTTGAGCGGATCGCCTCGGAGGTCGCCGGCCACCGCTGGTTGCAGCTTTACGTCATGGGAAGCAGGCAGGTTGCTGAACAACTGATTCGAAGGGCCCGGAACGCCGGTTACTCCGCATTGGTTCTGACGGTTGACGTTGCGCAGGGGGGCAACCGTGAGCGCGATATCCGCAATGGAATGACCATGCCCTTCAAGCCGTCGCTGCGAACGTTATTGGATTTTGGCTTGCATCCTTCATGGGCAATTCGATTCGTGGGGCAGGGCCCTCCCGAGTTTGTCAATTTGGACGATCGTGATCAAAGCGAGCGTCCTCCGGAACTGGCCGCGGCGTTGGGAAATCGCCAGATGGACCGATCAGTGGTCTGGGACAGTCTCGCCTGGTTGCGCGAGCACTGGGACGGGCCGTTATTGCTGAAAGGCATACTTCATCCGGATGACGCCCGCCGGGCAGTGGGGGAGGGAGTCGATGGGCTGATTGTGTCGAATCACGGGGGACGGCAACTGGATGTGGTTCCTTCGACGATTCAGGCGCTGCCCGGCGTTTTGGATGCGGTGGCCAATGCGATTCCCGTTTTGGTGGATGGTGGCTTTCGCCGTGGTGGGGATGTCGCCAAAGCTCTGGCGATGGGCGCCAAGGCGGTTTTGGTGGGACGTCCCGTTTTATGGGGGTTGGCGGCAGCGGGTGAGGAAGGCGTTCGCCATGTACTCGAGGCATTCAACGACGAGTTGTCCCGGACGATGACGCTGCTGGGCGCTACGCGGATCGACGAACTAGGCGCCAACTACCTAGGCTGTCCAAAAATATGATTTTTAAAAGAGACTAGCGTATGTCTGATTTCCTCCAATTTGTTTTTTCTGGTCTTACGACAGGATCCATTTATGCGCTTTCCGCATTGGGTTTCACCATCATTTATAACGCGAGTCGCGTTATAAATTTCGCTCAGGGCGATTTTCTGATGCTGGGGGGCATGTTCACTGTTGTATGCACCTCGCTTGGCCTGCCTCTGTTTCTGGCTATTTCCCTGTCGGTATTGGCGACGGTGGTGGCTGGCGCCTTGCTCGAGCGGCTCGCCATCTCGCCTGCCCGCGATAGCAGTGTTGTATCGCTCATCATCATTACCATTGGCGCTTCCATTTTCATCGAGGGTGTCACTCAGATTTTCTTCGGGAAAAATCAGCATTCGGTGGCGTCTTTCAGCGGAGACACCGCCATTCCCGTCGGAGGGGCGATGTTGTTGCCTCAAAGTCTTTGGGTCATAGGCGTGGCGGCCGTCATGGTGATTCTTGTCGGCCTGTTTTTTCGGTTCACGCTGGTCGGCAAGGCCATGCTGGCCATGTCGACAAACAGAATGGCTGCCCAACTGGTCGGCATCAATACGCGCCTGATGCTCTTGATTTCATTCTGCATGGCGGCGTTGTTGGGGGCGGTGGCCGGCATTGTTGCCGCTCCGATTACCACGGTTATTTACGACCTCGGTCAAATGCTTGGCCTCAAAGGGTTCGTGGCGGCAACGCTGGGCGGCATGGGCAGCGGGATCGGCGCGGTGATAGGCGGACTGTTGGTTGGCCTGCTCGAGGCTTTTGTTGCTGGATACATCTCGTCGGCATACAAGGACGCGGTTCCCTTCGTGCTCATCATCGTTATTTTGCTTGTCCGGCCGGGCGGAATTTTTGGAGCTAAATCGGTGGATCGCGTATGAAAGCCATTATTCGCCCTTCTGTATTGATTGCCGTTCTTGTCTTGGTGCTGCTGCCGATTACTTTTTCCAATGGTTACGTTATCGACGTTGCCATCCGTATTGGCTTGGCCGCCATTGTGGCCATAGGCTTGAACCTGCTTATGGGGTTTGCCGGCCAGGTCAGTATTGGCCATGCCGCATTCGTCGCCCTGGGTGCTTACGCAAGTGGAATCGCTACCAGCCATTTTGGCTGGCCTCCGCTGGCCGCGCTTGTCGCAGGCGCTGCGGGCGTCGCTGTTTTGGCTTATATCGTGGCCAAGCCAATTCTTCGTTTGCGCGACCATACTCTTACCATGGCTACCCTGGGAATGGGCATTATTGTCAACATGGTGCTTATCAACGAAGTTGCATGGACGGGAGGGCCCGACGGCATGTCAGTCGGGCCCATGCAAATAGGCGGCTGGCTGCTGGAAGGCGAGATGGCCTGGTATGTCGCGGTCGCCTGCCTGCTGATAATCGCCATTGTCATTTCCCTGAACCTGTTTTCCTCCCCCGCGGGCCGGGCTTTGCGCGCGTTGCATGGTTCGGAGGTTGCGGCGTCGGTCATGGGGGTCAACGTAGCGTCCTTTAAAGTCCGGGTGTTCGTATTGTCCGCGGTTTTTGCCAGCATCGCAGGAAGCCTTACCGCGCATTACAACAATTTCATTACGCCAGGCCTGGCCGGCTTCATGCCCTCGATCGAGCTCGCGACCATGGTGGTCATAGGAGGCATGGCATCCACCTATGGCGTCGTTCTCGGGGCTTGCCTGGTTGTTGGCCTGCCTCAAGTATTTGGCGGGTTTGAGGGGTATGAAATGCTTTTCTTTGGTTTGGCATTGATGCTGACTGTGATCTTCATGCCTAAAGGAATCGTTCCTACACTTGCACAGCATTTTGGAAAGAGGAAGGGCTAGGCATGTTGGAGATAAAGAATCTTTCCAGGTCGTTTGGCGGTGTAAAGGCCGTCGACGATATAAGCTTTGAGGTGGCCCCGGGAACCATCCATTCCGTGATCGGCCCCAACGGGGCCGGTAAAACGACTTTGTTCAACCTGATCACCGGCGTCTATGTTCCCACGTCCGGGCAGATTCTGTTCAACGGAAAGGACGTGACCGGGAAGAGGCCCGACCAACTGGCCGGACTCGGCATGAGCCGCACATTTCAGAATTTGCAGATTTGCATGAATATGTCGGCTTGCGAGAATGTGATGCTGGGTGCGCATCTTAGGCTCAATCACGGCATTTTGGCAGGAATGGCCAATCTGCGGGCCCTCGCCCGGAAGGATGCGGAGTGTCGCGAAGAAGCCTATGGCTTCATGGAGTTCGCGGGGGTCGGGCAATATCGGGATGCGCACGCATCGCAAATGTCTTTTGGCGCGCTGAAGCGGCTCGAAATCGCGCGGGCCTTGGCCGTCAAGCCGAAAATATTGCTTCTCGATGAACCCGCCGCCGGACTGAACCATACTGAAACCGGCGAAATCAGCGATCTGATAAAAAAAATTGCAGGATCGGGCCTTACCGTGGTGCTGGTTGAACATGACATGAAAATGGTCATGAACATATCCGACCACGTGACGGTGCTTAACTACGGAACCAAGTTGGCGAGTGGTACCGTGCTTGAAGTGCGTCAGAACCCGGCGGTTATTTCCGCTTATCTGGGCGCTACGGCAGGGTGAGGAAACAATGACGAGCTCGAATACAAACATCGAAGATGGGGCGCAACCCGTTCTTGGCGTAAAAAACCTTGTGGTTGCCTACGGCCGGATTCAGGTTCTGCATGGTCTGGACATCAAGGTGGGTGCCGGCCAACTGGTATCTTTGGTCGGGGCCAATGGCGCGGGTAAGACCACATTGCTGAAAAGCATTTCGGGGTTGATAGCTCCTGCAAGCGGAACGATCTCGCTTTTTGGCAAGGAGATCACCTCTAGGACTCCCGACTGGCGGGTGGCAGCGGGAATCAGTCAAGTGCCCGAAGGCCGGCAAGTGTTTGCGCCGCTTAGCGTTGAAGATAATCTGCGGCTAGGAGCTTATACAAGACGGGACGACGGGCGTGACGCCGATCTCGAGCGCATGTATGCGCTTTTCCCCATCTTGAGGCAAAAGCGCCGTTTGGCGGCGGGAACCTTATCGGGCGGGCAGCAGCAAATGCTCGCCATCGCACGAGCTTTAATGGCCCGGCCCAAGGTCCTGCTGCTGGATGAGCCCTCCATGGGTCTGGCGCCGCTGTTGGTTCAAGAGATTTTCGAGGTGATAGATTCGTTGAAAAACGAAGGCATTCCAATACTGTTGGTAGAGCAAAATGCCCAGGCCGCACTTTCGATTGCCGATTATGCTTATGTGCTGGAGACTGGCAAAATAACTGTCGAAGGCCCGGGAGCCCAGCTTATACAGGACGATAAAGTCCAGCAGGCCTACCTGGGCATGTAAGGGTTTTAAAGTGCCTGGCACTAATTTCCGTATCGTTCCCATATAGGATTCGCTTATGTCTGACCTGTGTATTACTGCGATTCGTGCGCGCGCCGTGAATGTTCCGCTGACTTATCCAGTGCGCACTGCTGTGGGGGTTGTGGATACCTCGCCCTTGGTTCTGTTCGATCTGGAAACCAATCAGGGAATAGTCGGCAGATCCTATGTGTTTACGTATACGCCGCTGGCGCTCAAGCCGGTTCGAGAAATGCTCAACGCCTTGCAGCCGATATTGGTTGGCCAGGAGGTTGCGCCCTATGACCTCGAGCAGCTATTGCAGGCTCGCTTTCGTTTATTGGGTAATACCGGTGTTGTAAAAATAGCCTGCGCGGCGATTGATATGGCTGCCTGGGATGCCTTGGCCAAGTCTCGCGACGTCCCTTTGGTGCAATTGCTTGGTGGCATGCGAAAGCCCATTCCGGCTTACGACAGTCATAGCATGGACGGCCCGGTAATCGGCCCGCAACGCGCGGAGAAGGCCGTCAGCGAAGGTTTGCGCGCCATCAAAATCAAAATCGGGCACGCAACGGTTCGTGAAGATGTCGCCAGCGTTGCATTGATCCGCAAGGTGATCGGGGACGATGTTGAACTCATGGTCGATCTCAATCAGGCGCTATCGGTGCCCGAGGCCATTCGGCGGGGCCGGGCGCTCGAGGAGTTCAGGCTTGCGTGGCTGGAAGAGCCTGTTTTGCAAGAAAACTATGCAGGCTTTGCCCAGCTTCGCCAGTCGTTGACGACACCCATTCAACTTGGGGAGAACTGGTTTAGCGTTGACGATATGCATAAAGCGATTGTCGCCGGTGCGGCCGATCTCGTTATGCCCGATGCCATGAAAATCGGCGGGGTTAGCGGATGGTTGAGGGCTAGCGCGTTGGCCGCGACATATCAGATCCCCATGTCCGCTCATATTTTCGAGGAGTTCAGCGTCCACCTGATGGCGGTAACCCCTACCGCCCACTGGTTGGAAAAAATGGGACTGGCGGATGCTGTGTTGCGGGAACCATTGGTCTACGTGGACGGTAAGGCGGTCATCCCTGAACGTCCTGGAGCAGGTATCGAGTGGAACGAGGAAGCGGTCGAGCGTTTCTCGATTTGATGGCAAACACCCGCTCGACCCTGCCGGCACGGTCAAGCGGGCAGGCGGCCATGTTCGGTCAGGCCTGTTTGCTCGCCAGCAATACCCCCGTCAAATATCCCACCGAGGCCGCGAACTTGCCCTTGTAGTTGGCGTCGATCAAGGGATCCAGTTTGTCGTGCACCACGGCGTGCGGGCCGCCCTTGATCTTCCCGCTTTCCTTGTCTTTTTTCAGCTTCCAGTCGCCGGCGTGCTGGAAGTTGCTCATTATGTAGGTCCAGCCGTTGATTTCATCCACGGCATGCAGGCCGGTCGCTTCGGCGCCCGCCGGGGTGGAAAGGATGCGCGCCAGTTGCCGGGTGTCCACGTTGTAGGCCCACAGGAAATTGTTGACGTGCAGGCCGGTGTCTTCGCCGATGAACAAGGTGCGCAGCTTTTCCGAAAACTTGATGTTGTCGGGGTTGGCGATTCTGTCGGGGTCGGCCAGGTTGCCCAGGGCGTCCGGCGTATCCAGCATCTTGCCGATCAGCGCGGCGGGGGCCGCCATGTCCACCGGCACCCAGTCGCTGTCGATGGGCTGGCCGTCGGCGTCTTGCTGGCCGCCTTTCAGGTTCAGCGCATAGACTGCGCCGGCTTCAGGGCCTTGCACCTTGATATCGCCGGATCCGTTCAGCATCGAGGCGTTGATGTACGACATGGCCGAATAGGCGATTTTATCGGGGGCATTGACAGTCGTGCCTTCCATTTTCGTAAAGCCCATGCTGGCTCCTTTCAGCGCCGCATACCGGTGGGTTTCCAGGAAGGCCGCGGCTTTCTCCATGCCGGGCTTCAGCTTGATCCAGTTGGTTTTTCCCGAGTAGGGGATGTGGGTGAAGCTGGGGTCTTGCGGATCCTTGGTGCGCACTTCGGCAATATCGTCGATTTTCAGTTTATCGGCCAGGGCCTGTATTTCGGCGCTCGTGGCATGGCCCAGCTTGATCCAGCTTAGATTGGCGGAGCCAGGGCCGTCGCCGCTGGTCTGGCGCCATTTGGCGGCGTAAAGCGTGCCGGCGGAAAGATCGGCGGACTTGTCGGCGATGAACATGAACAGGCCGCCGTTGGTGGCGTCATCTCCCATCAGCGCGGTGCGGCTATCGGGCATGACCTGGATCAGCTCATGCGAAATTCGGCCCAGACAGTAGTGCTTCTTGACGGTGCCCGTGCCGTCGGGATGCACGGTGATTTCGGGCATGTGTCCATAGTGGTAGGGATTGGCCTTGGCCGGGTCGGCATAAAGGTTCTGGCTGAATGCGCGAAACTGTTTGTTGTTGTCGATGGCCAGTGCATCGGGCTCGTATTCTTCGCTGGACAGGTGCGTGTTCCAGGGCGATAGGCTGGCGCCGCAGGTAATCCAAAGCCCGTGCGCTTCCGATGTGTCCACGGTTCTGTATTGCACCAGGCTCAGATGGCCGGTGGCCGGGTCCTGGTCCAGCGTCAGCACGGCCACCGGCGAGGGCATGGTGCCGTACATATCGTCGCCTTTCTGGTTCCGGCTCAGGTATTCGAACTGGACGACGGCGAAGACCGGCTTGCCTTTTATGCCGCCGACTTTGGCGTTTTCGAGGGCCAGCAGCGACGTGCCGTCGGGGCAATCCGAGAAAAACGGGCGTTCTTTGCCCGGCACCGATCTGTCGATAATGGGCCGGCCGTCGATGTCGAGGTAACCGCCCGCCAGGATGCTGCCTCCCTTGCCGTCCGGCACCATGTCGCCGGTATTGAAGAAGGGGTTGTAGGCCAGCTTCACATCGTGCGTGCCGCCGTCGCTGTAGCGGATCTTCAGCGTCGATCCGACCGATGTCGTGGCCATGGCCGCCGGATTGTCCAGTGAAGGGGCGGGCATGCCGATGAATTGCGCCGAGACATAGCCGGCTTTCCTTCCGGCGGCGCCCGCCGTGCCGGGCTTTGCCAATATGCCCACGGCGCTCAAGGCAAGGGGCAGCATCGGCGCGCCCGCAAGAAATTTCAACGCTCTGCGGCGCGATGGATGGTGCTGATCCTGCATGGTTTCTTCCTGTGGATATGGACTTAACGCCTATCGTAGGAGGCAATCATGACAGTTTTTAGATGTATCGCCTTGGGGTGTGGATTGGGTGTACAGAAATTCGAGACTAAAAAAAATCGCCCTGACGGGCGATTTTTTTACAGTTCTGTTTACTGGTGCCGACGGCGAGACTCGAACTCGCACAGCTCTCGCCACTACCCCCTCAAGATAGCGTGTCTACCAATTCCACCACGTCGGCTGTACCATACAAAACTTTTTTGCCGCGCCGCCAACCTGCTTGTTTGCAACCTGCGCCACAGCAAAGAGCGATATTCTAGCATGAATTTTGCAAGGCATTTCAACCACCTGCTTTAATTCAAGCTGCGCCTTTCTCCTGCCAGCATGCCGCTGCACGGCTATGGCGGGAAGGCGCTTCGCGCCATCCGCATTGGCCGCCACCAATATGAGCGGCCAATGCGGAGGTGATTTTTACTTGGAGGCGGCGGGAGCGCTGCCGGCGTCGGCGGGCTTGGAAGCCGGGGCCTTCGCGGCCTGCTCGGCTGAAGATGCCGAAGGCACCGAGGGAACGGCGCTGGAAGCATTTGCCGCAGGTTTGTCGGCGGGCGCCGGTGCGCTGCCCGGCACGGAAGGCACGGCGGAGCCTTGAGGGGCTACCGGCGCAGGCGCTGCGGGCTGCTCTTTGAAGCCCTGCATGATGCCGCCGTCGAGGATGGAGTTGGTCGTATGATGGGAAACATAAGCCAGCCCGATGGTCGAAGCGAAAAAGATGATGGCGGCCCACTTGGTGGTACGCGACAGGAAGTTGGCCGCGCCGCTGGCGCCAAACAGGCTGCCGGCCGAGCCGCTGCCGAACGAAGAGCCCATGTCGGCGCCCTGGCCTTGTTGCAACAGCACGAGCACGATGATACTTAGCGAGGAAATAACCTGAATCGCCAGCAGGACAGATGTCAACCAATGCATTTAAAAACTCCGAAGCCTATGCGGCCGCTATACGTAAGAACTCTTCCGCCACCAACGATGCGCCGCCGACCAGGGCGCCATCGATATCGGGCATGGCAAACAGGCTGGCCGCATTGGCCGCCTTGACGCTGCCGCCATACAACACGCGCACGCCGGGCGCACCCAGCGCCGACAACAAGGCGCGTATGCCGGCATGGACTTCCTGGGCCTGATCCGGCGTGGCGGTACGCCCCGTGCCAATGGCCCACACAGGTTCGTAAGCCAATATGATTTGGCCGACAGCCTGGGCGCCCAGCGCCAGTACCGGCGCCAACTGGCGAGCGATGATTTCGTCGGTACGGCCGGCTTCCTGTTCGTCGAGGGTTTCGCCCACGCACACCACGGGAGTCAGGCCCGCCGCCAATGCGGCAACCGCCTTGTCGGCCACCAACTGGTCGGTTTCACCATGCAGCGCACGACGCTCGGAGTGGCCTGCCAGTACCCAGCGGCAGGCGAAGTCGCCAAGCATGGCGCCGGACACTTCACCCGTATAGGCGCCTTGCGCATGCGCGCTCAGGTCCTGGGCGCCCCACGAAATGGCACTACCCTGCAGAATATTCTGAACCTGGGCAAGATACGGAAACGGCGCGCATACGGCCACCTCGCAATGGCCGACGGCATCTGCGCCGGCGCGCAATCCTGCCAGCAAGGAAGCATTGCCGGCAAGATTGCCGTGCATTTTCCAGTTGCCCATGACAAGACGCTTGCGCGGCCCGGAAACCCCCGATTCGGAAACACCCATTTAAACTTTCGCCTCAAACCTGTATTTTACAAGCCCGCCCGGCCAAAGACCGGAAAACGGAACAACCGGGCATTGTAGCGTGTTAAGGGGTAAATCTCCTAATACAGGACGAATCGCGGGGGCCAACGCGGCCCCCGCTGCAGCGGCCCCCGCAAAAGCTACAGGGTGAGGATGATTTTTCCGATCTGCTCGCCCGCTTCCATCATGGCGTGCGCATCGCATGCCTGAGCCAATGGGAAGGTGGCATGGACGATGGGCTTGATCTTGCCTGCCTCGAGCAAGGGCCAGACATGCTTCTTCAGCGAACGGGAGATCTCCCCCTTGAACTCGACCGGGCGCGGACGCAGCGTCGAGCCGGTAACCGTGAGGCGGCGGCGCATGACCTGGTTGAAATCGACGGTGCCCTTGGGGCCGCCCAGCAGGGCGATGATGACGACGCGGCCCTCATCGGCCAGGCACTTGAGATCCCGGTTCACATAGTCGCCGGCAACCATGTCCAGAATCACGTCCACGCCCTTGCCCTCGGTCAGCGCCTTGATTTCTTCGACATAGTCCTGGCTGCGGTAATTGATGCCCTTGACCGCTCCCAGTTGCTCGACGGCGCGCACACGCTCATCGCTGCCCACGGTGGCGTAGACCGTGTTTCCCATGGCCGTGGCCAGTTGCACGGCGGTCGTGCCGATGCCGCTGGCGCCGCCATGCACCAAAAGCGCCTCGCCTTTCGCCAGCCGGCCGCGATCGAAGACATTGCTCCAGACGGTGTAATAGGTTTCCGGCAATCCCGCCGCTTCGATGTCGGACAAGCCTTTGGGAATCGGCAAGCACTGCAAGGCCGGGGCAACGCAATATTCGGCATAGCCCCCGCCAGCCACCAGGGCGCACACCTTGTCGCCCACGGCCAAGCCCGCAGCCGCGGCATCGCCGCCGACGATTTCGCCGGCTATTTCAAGGCCGGGCAAATCGGAAGCGCCTGGCGGAGGAGGGTAATTACCGGCACGCTGGAAGGTGTCGGGGCGGTTTACGCCCGCCGCCGTCACCTTGATAAGCACTTCTCCGGCCGCCGGCTGCGGCATGGGCCGTTCGACCAGTTTCAGCACCTCGGGCCCACCGGGGCTGGAAATTTCCACTGCTTTCATCATGGCTCCTGGCTATATGGTTTTGCAAAGCCCTTATTATTACCCACGCGGAGCCGGGCCGGGATTACCCAGAATCAAACAGACCATCGCCTCGATCGAGGCGTCATCCACATCGTCCTCCTTCGGGCGCAGATGGTAGTGAATGGCATACCCGTCCAAAGCCATGATGAGGATCTGAGCGATGCGGGTTCCCTGGAACAGCTTCAGGCGGCCGGGCGAAAGGATGGATTCGAGCAAGGCGGTGATCCGCTCTTCCAGCCAATTGACCAACGTGGGCCGGTATTGATCCACGGGCAAGGCGGACGATAGCGCCTGCATGATATTGTTGACGAATCCGTTTTCTTCGGACGGAATGTCGCGCCACAGCGCGCGGATCAGGGCTCGAAGCTTGCCGCGGGAATCGGGGACTTGCGCGATGTCGGCCTCGAGCCGGGCGATTCTGGCGCGCATCCAGGGCTCGTAAATGGTGTACAGGATGTCGAGCTTGGAATCGAAATAAACGTAAAGATTGGCTTTCGAGACACCCGCTGCCTTGCTGATGGCCGTCAGCGCGGTCGCGGAATAGCCTTGAGCCGAAAACAGCTCGAAGGCCGCGTTCAGGATCGCATCGCGAACCTCGGTTTTTTTTATCTGGGCCATACCTATTCCGCCAAGAAGGCAATAAAACGGACACGAGGCTCAAACCCGCGATGTGCCTTTCCGTTCAATAACACCACCCCCGTTAAAGCGCCATAAACCGTAACGAAGACTATTCCCGGAGTGTAAACCTTCCTGCCGGGTAATAGTCGTGTTACCATCTTGCGCTCGGAAGGTTGGCAGAGTGGTCGAATGCACCGGTCTTGTTAAATCGAGCGTTGTTGTGGAAACACATCAAATGTAAGGAGTCAAATTCGGAGAAGCCCCTGGTGCGCCGTGCGGCACCGAGGTAACGCCGAGCGAAGCCCGGTTCGTGCCGGGAACGTGTAGAGACTTGACGGCTCCCACCTAAAGTTTAATCACCACGGTGAAGACAAAGTCCAGACCACAAACAAGCATCGAGCTTGGTAACGAAAGCTATAGTGGTACGGAAAACCGGCAGGGGCTCGCGCTCCTCCAGGGTTCGAATCCCTGACCTTCCGCCATTTCACGCACAGCCGTGCGTTCAACGTCCCTCCTCATTATCCCGCCTCATCTCGACTGGTGTTTCCACTTTGAAGCACGACGCGCATACAATTTGCGGTAACTCGCTTACTTAAGGTCACAAATCAATATGTGCGGGATTGCCGGATTCGTCGACACAAGCCCAAGACCTGGATGTTTCAACCCTCTGCCGGGAATGGTCAATGCCATCACCCATCGCGGCCCGGACGAATCGGGCATGTGGCACGACGACGCATCGGGCGTGGCCCTGGGGCACCGCCGCCTGTCCATCCTGGAACTTTCCGCCGCCGGCAGCCAGCCCATGCATTCGGCCGACAAGCGCCTCGTGCTGGTTTTCAACGGCGAAATCTACAATCACCTCGACCTGCGCGAGCAGTTGCAGGAACACGGCAAGGCGCCCTCGTGGAACGGCCATTCCGACACGGAGACGCTGTTGGCGTGCATCAGCGCCTGGGGGCTGGAGCGCACGCTGAAGGCCGCGGTGGGCATGTTTGCCATCGCCTTGTGGGATCGCCATCGCCGCACGCTTTCGCTGGCCCGCGACCGCATGGGGGAAAAGCCGCTGTATTGGGGCTGGCAAGGCACGACCTTGTTGTTCGGTTCGGAGCTCAAGGCCCTGAAGGCACACCCGGCCTGTACGGCCCAGGTAGACCGCAACGCCCTGGCCCTTTACCTGCGTCATGGCTACATTGTCGCGCCTCACAGCATCTACGAGGGCATCGGCAAACTGCCGCCCGGCCATTACATCGACATTCCCTTCCATGACGTCCCCTCGGCCAAGGCGGCGCGCAGCCAGCCGTATTGGCGCATGAACCACGCCGTACAGGCCGGCCTGGCCGATCCACTGGAATGCAGCGACGAAGAAGCCACCAACCTGCTGGAGCGGCAACTCATGCTCGGCGTGCGCGGCCAGATGCTGGCCGACGTGCCGCTTGGGGCTTTCCTGAGCGGCGGCGTCGACAGCAGCCTGATCGTGGCCCTGATGCAGGCGCAAAGCAGCAAGCCGGTGCGCACCTTCACCATGGGGTTCAACGACGAACGCTATGACGAAGCTCCCTATGCCCGCGCCGTGGCGCAGCATCTGGGCACCCAGCACAGCGATATGATGGTTACCCCCGAAGAGGCACTGGCCATCATTCCCGACCTGCCCAATATCTACGACGAGCCATTCGCCGACAGTTCGCAGATTCCCACCTACATGGTCAGCCGCCTGGCCAAGCAGCACGTCACGGTGGCCTTGAGCGGCGATGCCGGCGACGAACTGTTCGGCGGCTACAACACCTATCGGCTGGCGCCGCAAACATGGCATCGCATCCAGCGGCTGCCGCCGGCCTTGCGCCACGCCGCGGCCGTTCTGCTGGGCCGGTGCGCCGCCGCTTCGGCGATGGATGGTCTTCTGGACGGCCTGCGGCCTCTTATGCCGGCCCGCCTGCGCCGTTCGGCCAATAGCGAAAAAATGGGCAAGTTCGCCGATCTGCTGGACGCCGATGGACGAGAAGACTTCTACCGGCGGATGATCAGCCACTGGCGCTCTCCTGAAACCGTGGTGATCGGCGCGACGGAACCCTCCACGGCACTGAACCATGCCGAAGCCTGGCCTGGGCGGGATCTGCCCTTCGAACAATGGCTGATGGCGATGGATGCCCAAACCTATCTGCCCGCCGATATCCTGGTCAAGGTGGATCGCGCCGCCATGTCCAACAGCCTGGAAACACGCGTACCGCTGCTGGACCATCGTGTCATCGAACTGGCCTGGCGCTTGCCACTGGACATGAAGATCCGTCATGGCAAAGGCAAGTGGCTGCTGCGCCAGGTATTGTTCCGCCATGTGCCCGCCGAGCTGATCGAACGCCCCAAGAAGGGATTTTCCATTCCGCTGGCAACCTGGCTGCGCGGCCCTCTGCGCCAATGGGCCGAAAGCCTGCTGGACGAAGCCCGGCTGCGCCGCGAGGGCTATTTCGAGCCTGCGCCCATACGCCAGGCCTGGAAACAGCACCTGAGCGGCTGGAACGACTGCTCGACCCGGCTGTGGTGCATTCTGATGTTCCAGGCATGGCTGGAAACGCAATAGGCCGGGCAAGCCTGCAGCGGCCCCCCGGCGCCAGGCGAACCCTTTTGTCGCCAGCAAAGATTTGCCGTTCATGCAATAATTTCGGGTTCGCGTCCATGGCGGAATTGGTAGACGCAAGAGACTTAAAATCTCTCGATCATTGATCGTGCCGGTTCGATTCCGGCTGGACGCACCAGTGCAATAGTCGATTGGCCGCACTCCATGCGGCTGGTTCGGCAGCACGAATGGGACAGGCGCTTCTGGAACAAGTAATAATCACACCATTCCAGCAGCACAAGGCCAAGAGCCCGATTCGTCAAGATTTGAAATTTTTAACGTCGCACGTACGCGGCGGCGCATTGTCAAGAATCGTCAAAGAATGGCCGTTTGGCTGGACAGGGCCTGCTCCGGCTATAACAATCACGGTATCATTTTGTAGCCGATGAGGCGGATTTTGTCGTGTGTTTTACATTTCGCCGAGCTGCGCCGTATGGACGCCGCAAACCATGAGTGTCCAGAGCAATAATACGCTGGGGGAAATCGGGTACGAGTTGTGCATCAGCATGCCCGAGTTTTTGAGCGAGTCGTGGATACTGGATCAGTGCAACCGCATCAACCAGATTACCCAGCGTGTGCTGGCTTTGTATGATGTGGGCAGCCGCGGCGGCCTTCGGGTTTACTGGGATATGCAGCGTGGAAGGTGCGTAGTGGCTTTCCGGACGCGGAATGCGGATATACTGAAACTTGTAACCGTTGCTCTCAACGAGCACGGGTATCCCATTGAAGACGCACGTTCGGAAACAATACAGGTTCGCCGATGAACATCGCCTCGTTGGAAGACGATTTTGCCCAAGCACAACTGATTCAACAAGTACTGACTGCCGCAGGTCATGCATGCACGGTGTTCGCCACGGGCGAAGAACTGCTTGCCGTGCTGCAAAAGACCCGGCCGTTCGATTTGTTGATCATCGATTGGGAGGTTCCCGATATCAGCGGGCTGGAGATCGTCCGCTGGGTCAGAGTCCATCTCGGCTACGAAATTCCCGTCATGTTCCTGACCAATCGCATCCAGGAGGAAGATCTCGTCCTTGGGTTGCAGGCGGGCGCCGACGACTATATGCTCAAACCCATGCGTTCGGGCGAACTCCTGGCCAGGGTGAAGGCGCTTTTGCGCCGCAGCGGCCTGCCGGAGCGGACCGAGCAGGGTTTCCATATCGGCGCCTACGAGATCGACACTGTGGAAGGCGTCATCCGGCTGCACGGCAAGGCGGTGCCGCTGGCCCCCAAAGAGTTCGATCTGGCCGTGCTGTTCTTCAGGAATCCCTGGCGCCTGTTTTCCAGGGACGTGCTGAGCACCTTGATCTGGAATCGCGAAATTCCTCCAACCTCGCGCACGCTGGACACGCATTTGTCGAATATTCGGCAAAAGCTCGAGCTGCGTCCCGAACACGGCGTCAGCCTGGCGTCTTCGTATGCGCTTGGCTATCGCCTGGCGTTGATCGACAATGAAAAAATACACGAACAATAATGAATAATGGCTTCATCATGATTCGGCAGCGTCTTCTTTCCCTATGCCTGGCCAGCGCGGCTTCCTGTCTGTCATCCACCTGTGCCTTCGGCCAGGCGGTTGGAGCCCATGGCGACGATTTCCTGTATCGGGTCATGGCCGGAGACACCCTGGGTGAGCTTGCCACCCGCTATACCAGTGGCTGGTCCAACTGGACAACCCTGCAATCGCTCAACCACGTCCAGGACCAGGCGCGGCTGCCGATCGGGCAAGTGTTGAAGATACCGTTCGCCCTCATTCCCGAGCTTCCTTCGGCGGCGGACGTCAGCTACATTGCCGGACAGGCCGCGCTGGATGGCCAGCCGTTGCGCCTTTCCTCGCCGGTGGCGGAGGGCCAGACCGTCAGCACGGAAGCCGATGGTTTCGTGACGCTGAAACTGGCCGATGGCAGCGTGCTGAGTATTCCCGCTTCGTCGACAATGGCCGTGAAGCGGCTGAGGGTCTTCAAAGGGACGGGGCTGATCGATGTCAAGGTGGACGTCGACAAAGGCGCGCTCGAGTCCCAGGTGGCGCCCAAGCATGAAGGGGTGGGACGCTTCGAGGTACGCACGCCCGTCAGCATCACAGGGGTGCGGGGCACACGTTTCCGAGTGCATTTTTCACCCACGCAGGGTGCGCGCAGCGAGGTGGTTCAGGGCGTGGCGGGGGTCGAGGCATCGCATTCGGCCGACGTCATGCTCAAAGCGAAACAGGGCATGGCGGTGGACTCGAGCGGCGCCAGCCTGGGAGTGCGGGACTTGTTGCCGGCGCCGTTGCTGCCCAAGCCCAAGGACGGCGGTGGCTCCATGACCATCGAGCCGGTCGCCGGGGCGAGCGGCTATCTGGTTCGGGTGGCCGAAGATCCGGATGGCACGAAAATGGTGTCCAGCCGGCTGTTTCCGACCAACCAGATCGACTATGCGGCACCCGGGCCGGGCACTTATTACCTGCTGGTTCGCGCCGTGGACGATGTCGGCCTAGGCGGTCTGGATGCAAGGCAGGAATTCGCCGGCAAATCGGTGCTGCAGGGATACGGCGGCGCTCCCGTCTTGTCGGGATACGGCCAGCCCATACTAGTCTCCGATTATTAGCATGGGCCGCCCCGAAATGCGCAGGACGATGGCATGGGGCGGGCTTGAACGGCGTATTCGCACGGAATGGCTGATCGTCAGCCTGGCGCTTTTGCTGCTGACCTTCATGCTGGGCGGTTTTGGCGCGCATCTGGGCATTGCCAAGCTCGATCATGTTTTTTACGACCGGATCCTGAGTTTTGCGGCTGATAAGCCGGCAAGTAGCGATATCGTCATCGTCGCCATCGACGACGGCAGCATCGAGGAAATCGGGTATTGGCCCTGGCGCCGCGCTATTCACGCCCAATTGCTGGCTCGCCTGAAGGAGGCGAAGGCGGTGGGGCTGGACATCGTTTTCAGCGACGACAACCCGGCGTATCCAAGCGATGACCAGACGCTTGCACGGGCCATTGCTGAACAAGGCCATGTCGTGCTGCCGCTCATCCACGACGGCAGAACCCATCGCGTCGGCAGGCCTTTGCCGGTGCTGGCCGCTTCGGCCAGGCAGCTTGGCAACATCAGCGCGCATTTCGACGGCGACGGCGTAATCCGCAGGATTGTGCTGCGGGAAGGGTCTCCGGAGGAAAAGCCGCTGGACCATTTTGTATTGGCCATGCTCGAAGCGGGGGGCGATCATGCCGTGGCGTCGGTGCTTAGGCAAAGCGGCAATACCTCCCGCCTGCTTTCCTACTCAGGAGGCGTTGGCGGTTTTGCTCTATATCCGTATGCAAAGGTTCTGGACGGAGAAGTTCCCCAGGCCGCTTTTCGCGGTAAATATGTATTGGTCGGCTCCTGGGCGTCGGGGTTGGGTGATTTGATGCCGACCCCCTTGTCCGTCCGCACGGGAGAGCCGATGGCCGGGGTGGAGATTCTGGCCAATGGCTTGCGGGACGCGCTGGAGGATGGCTGGATCGGTTCTCTTGGCCGCTGGCTCAACGCCCTGATCGCCGTGCTTCCCGTGCTGCTGGTATGCACGATGCTGCAAAGGCTTTCTCCTCGCCGGTCTTTATTCATCTCGGCCGCCATGCTGCTGTTCATCGTCGCGGGCAGCTGGCTGCTTTTGCAGTACGCGCATTTCTGGATTCCTCCGGTGGCGAGCCTGATAGGGGTGGCCTTGATCTATCCCGTATGGAGCTGGCGCAGCCAGGAAGCGGCGTTGCAGTATTTCGACCGCGAGCTGGGGAAATTGCGTGACGAGGGTGCGATCCATGAGCTGCCGGATGCGGTGGTGGTACGGCCCGACGAGTCGCTGTCAGCGCGTGTCGTCGCGCTGCACCAGGCAATCTCTTCGTTGAGCCAGGCGGCGCGCCAGCGCGAGCAGACCATGCGTTTCATTTCGCACGATATGCGTTCACCCCAGAACTCCATTCTGGCGCTGATCGAATTGCAGAACTGCGCGCAGACGCCTTTGCCCCAACCCGAAATCCTGGAGCGCATCGAGCGCTACGCAAACAAAACCTTGAGCCTGGTGGACGGTTTCATTCATCTGGCGCGGGCGGAATCCAAGGAGATGGATTACCGGGAGCAGAATTTGCCCGATATGCTGGCCGCCGTTTGCGACGAGCACTGGCCTTTGGCACAGCAGCGGGATAGCCGGATTCTGTTCGAGGCCGATATGGATCCGGCCTATGTTCGCGCCGATTCGGCCATGCTGGCGCGTGCTTTCAGCAATTTGATCGACAACGCCATCAAATACAGCCCGCCTGGCTCGACGGTGCGGTGCCGTTTGTCCGGCGAGAACGAAAGCTGGCGCGTGACGATCGAGGATCAGGGCCGGGGCATGAGCCCCGATGAGCAGGCTTCGCTGTTCACGCCGTTCAAGCGATTTGGCGAAGATGCTCCCGGGAACCCCAGCGGCAGCGGCTTGGGGCTGGCGTTCGTGCAGGCCGTCGTGGCGCGTCACGGGGGAAGCATACAGGTTGCCAGCGCCAAGGGGCAGGGCAGCACATTTACCGTCGTGCTGCCCAGGTTCGAACCTTAGCGGCTATGCCGTCTTGCCGTGTTTCTGCTGCAGCACGCAGCGATAGACGAGTCCGCCGATCACGGCGCCTATGATGGGCGCGACCCAGAACAGCCATAACTGCTCGATGGCCCAGCCTCCCTGGAACAGGGCGACGCCGGTCGAGCGGGCCGGGTTTACCGAGGTGTTGGTGACCGGAATGCTGATGAGGTGTATGAGCGTAAGCGCCAGACCTATGGCGATGCCGCCGAATCCCGCGGGCGACCGGCCGTCCGTGGCGCCCATGATGATGAAGATGAAGAATCCGGTCAGGACGACTTCGCAGATGAACGCCGAATGCAGGGCATAGCCGCCGGGAGAGTGGGCGCCGTAGCCGTTCGAGGCGAATCCGCTGGCGGCGGCATCGAAGCCGGCTTTTCCGCTGGCGATGCTGTATAGCACAGCCCCGGCGATGATGGCTCCTACGAGCTGGGCGACGACATAAGGCACCAGTTCGCGGGCGGGAAAGCGTCCGCCGGCCACCAGGCCGAAAGTCACGGCCGGATTGATGTGGCAGCCCGAAATATGCCCGATGGTGTAGCACATGGTCAGCAGTGTCAGGCCGAAGGCCAGCGCGACGCCCATGAATCCTATGCCAAGCTCGGGGAAGCCGGCGGCCAGGACAGCGCTGCCGCAACCGCCCAGAACCAGCCAGAAAGTGCCGAAGGATTCGGCAATGCAGCGGTTGAATAGTTTCATGGTGTCGGTGCCCGGGAGTTGAAAACCTCCGCAGTATAGGCTGGCGCCGTCCACCGGATTGTCAAGAATTGATAAGCGTGGATTCGCCGGCCGCGCCCGGCGGGAACCGCATGAGAGCTGTTTTGGGCGGAGCGTTTTGCTAGCCCAGCAAATGCATGACCGCCGTGTTGATGCCGTAGCCGCCCACCACGAGGAAGATGAACAGGCTGGTGGCCAGCATCAAGGGCTTTACGCCAGCCTGGCGGATTGCGCCGGCATGGGTGCGCAGTCCCAGGGCGGCCATGGCCATGGCCAGCAGGGCGGTATCGACGTGGAGAATGACTTGGACAACGCTTGCCGGCAGGATGTGCAGCGAGTTTATGGCGCTGGCCACGATGAACAGGACGGCGAACCACGGAATGACGATGGGTGTTTTTTGCCGCCGGGCCGCTCCCGAAGCAAGAGGCGCCCCTTCGGGGGGACAGCAAGTCGCATCCGCAACGTCCGGATTGCCGGCGTCTTGCGTGCGGTCGCGCAGGAAGCCCGACAAAATCAGCAGAAACGGGGCCAGCATCATGACGCGCAGCATTTTTTCAATGACGGCGGTTGCCGCTGCCGCGTCGCTGACGGCTTTGCCCGCGGCGACCACTTGCGCGACTTCGTGGATGGTGGAGCCGGCGAATACGCCGTAGGCGTGCTCGGACATGGGTAAAAAGGCGTAGAGCAGGGGATACAGGAACATCGACAAGGTGCCGAACACGACCACGGTGGCAACGGCCACCGACACTTTGTGCGCCTGGCCTCGCACCACGGGCTCGGCCGCCATGACCGCCGCCGCTCCGCATATGGAGCTGCCGGCGCCGATAAGCATGGAGGTTTGCTTGTCCAGCTTGAAGACCCGGGTGCCCAATTGCACGGCCAGGGTGAAGGTCAGCCCTATCATCAGGACGGCGATCAGGGCTCCCGCCCAGCCGATGTCGCCGATTTGCTGGAAGGTGATGTGAAAGCCGAAAAGAATGATGCCGGCGCGCAACAGCTTGTTTTTCGAAAAATCAACGCCGACGGCCGTGTGCGCGGCGATGCTGGGGAAAAACGTATTGCCCGCCGCGATGCCCAGCACAATGGCCAGCGTCAGGGCGCTGATGCCGAATTGCTCCGCCCAGGCCGATTGGCTGAGAAGCACGCCGCCCGTGGCGATGGCTCCGGTAAGTACCAGGCCCAGCCACCAGGCGGATTGGCTGAGCGGCATTAAGGGACGGCTGGGAAGCGTGGCGGTTTGATTCATGGACTTGATGCAAATTACGGTTGAAAACGGAATTCGATAGTTGTTATTTGCATAAGCTTATAGCCCTGAGTAACATGAATCAAATGTATATAATTCACATATGCATAATATTTGGTTATGCTATGCATCCATGAACCTGCATCTTGCCCGTATTTTTTTCCATGTGGCTTTGCACCGCAGCTTTTCGCGGGGGGCCGAAGCCCTGTCCATCAGCCAGCCGGCGGCCTCCAAGGCAGTTCGCGAGCTGGAGCAGCAACTGGATCTGCCCTTGATCGAACGCGGGGTGGGGCAGGGAGCGCGGGCGCGCGGCCTGCAGCTTACCGAAAGCGGGCAGGCGCTGTTCGAGCATGCGCGGGGGATTTTTGCCCTCGAGCGTGCCGCCACCGACGATTTGCGGGCTCGCGCCGAACTGCGGCGCGGCGAGCTCACTTTGGGGGCGAGCACGACCGTGGCGGCGTATTGGCTGCCGTCCTATATGGCCCGGTTCGCGCGCCAGCATCCGGCCATTCAGTTACATGTCGTCGTGGGGAATACGCATTCCATTGCCCAGGGCCTGGCCGACTGCCGCATGGATCTGGCCTTGGTCGAAGGCAATGTGGATGAACCGGACATCACCGCCAGCTATTGGCGCGACGAGCAATTGGTGGTGATCGGCCCCGAGCATTACCCGCTGGCGGCCAGGCGGCCCTTGCAGCCGGCATTGCTCAACGACGAAATCTGGCTGGTGCGCGAGTCGGGCTCGGGCACGCGCGAGGTCACTCAGCAGTTGTTGAAACAGAATGGGCTGGAGCCGCCCCACCAGATCGAGATCGGCAGCAACGAAGGCATAGCGCGCGCCGTATCCGGCGGCCTGGGCATAGCCATGCTGCCGTGGGTCGCGGTGCAGGATCTCGTCGCGTTGGGCCGGGTTCAAACCCTGGAGCTGGCCGGCGCCGCGACGCTCAGGCGGCCCCTGTTCAGATTGGAACGCGCCGAGCGCCCGCTGTCTCCGGCGGCCCAGGCCTTTTCGGCGTTGCTGGAAAAGCTGGATTGAAAGAGACGGATTGAGAAGAAGCGGGGAAACGGCTTACTTGACGACGACGCGGCCGTTCAGAGGTTGCACCGGCCGGTTGGTGGCGTGGCCCATGATCCGTTCGAAGGCTTGGATCTGCTCTTTGGATGCCTGGAGCGGCGTTCGCAGAACCAGCCAGCGCACGCCTTCGGAGCACGGCGGCGTCGTCAGCGAGCCGCTATAGCGGTAATAGGACAGCGAGGCGGGCAGCAGGGTCGCCGGCAGGAATTTGCCTTGCAGCGGTACCGGCGACCCTTTCGATTGCGGCATTTGCGGCCAGATGCGGGCCAGACCGGCATTGCGCTTGCCTTCCCTGAACATGACCGCCACGACGGCCAGGTTGCCCTGTTCGTCGGCGTTCACAAAATGCGCTTCCAGCGGATAACGGCGGCCGTCGATTTCGTTTTCGGCCGGCGCATGGAAATGTACCTGAACCAGGTTGAACGAATGGCCGTCCAGCGTCAGCGTATTGCCTTTGCCGAAGTCGACTTGCACGGTATGGCCGTTATTGACGACGGTGCTCCCGGCCGCCGCGCGGTATTTCAGGCCCAGTGGAGCCGTTTTTGCCTGGAGCGCGCCCTGGATATTGATAGGGGATTGGTTGCGCCCGCGCTGGCACGCCACGTAGTCGGGACTTAGCGCGCCCCAATGGTCGGGTCCCTCCGGCCCTTCGTAGGACCATTCCGCCGCGCCGGCGGTGGATGCGGCAAGGCCGAATAAAACGGCGGCAACGAGCAGTGTTTTTTTCATGCTGGCCCCTTGGAGCGGGTCGGAACGTTTGCGGGTGTCGAAACACCAAGCGGTGCCGCTTGATGAGTTCGGCTTTGGAGGCGCAAAACAACAAACCGTACATTAACGTTGCAGTTTGAAAAGGGTGGCGCTGAGCGCGACGATAAGCCAGCTTGTCGCTTTGTGCAATATGAATGAAGAGGGCGCTTATTGCGGGAGCGTCTGGGCTTCTGAATAGGGGAAATCAGGATTTATGAGTTTTTCTCATTCTATAGGTGGAACCAATATGTGTAATCCCTAGCGTTTTTTCAATAAAAACAAAGGGTTTACCTTATTGAAAAGATTTCCTGGCAATGATTGCAATTTCATTTCAGGTAATAAACCCAAGAGAAAATATTAGCTGAAACAAATATTTAACATGGATTTCTCGAATAATTATAGATAGAAATTGCATAAGCAAAATTACCTGACGCTGGTTTTTTAGGACAAGGGTAAACCCTGGTGTTTTTGTGCCAAAAATAGAATTTTGTTGCTTCATTCCAACATAAAAAAAGAAAAGAGGAGCTTTTATGAATGTCTTGATAGCCAGTGCAGCCGAATTTTGATGCAATAGCTACAACTTCCCATCGTGGAGTTAAATAGGCGGCGGGGCAAATTCTGACCGCGCCGCCAATTACTCAAATCTACGGAGATTTCTTAACATGAAAAAGACTCTGCTCGCAGCTGCTCTGATCGCTGGCTTTGCTGGCGTTGCCCAGGCGGAAACGTCGGTCACCCTGTACGGTATCGTCGACGGCGGTATCGGCTATCAGCAATTCAAAGGCAACGACATCAAGGCTACCCGTACCGGTACCCTGAGCGGTGGCCAATCGTCCAGCCGCTGGGGCCTGAAGGGCACGGAAGACCTGGGCGAAGGCCTCAAGGCAGTTTTCGTGCTGGAAAACGGCTTCGATCTGGGCACTGGCGTTACCTCGCAAGACGGTAAGCTGTTCGGCCGTCAATCCACGGTTGGTCTGCTGTCCGACGCCTGGGGTCAACTTGACTTCGGCCGTCAAACCAACATCGCCACCAAGTACTTCGCTGGTGTAGCTAGCCCCTTCGGCACCGACTGGAGCCAGGCTCAAATCGGTACGGCGTTCAGCGCCGCCGGCAGCCAGCGCTACGACAACATGGTCATGTATCAAACCCCGAACTTCGCGGGTTTCCAATTCGGCCTCGGCTACTCGTTCAACGCGAACGGCAGCCAAGCGTTCAAGACCAGCAACAGCGACGAACCTAACGTTCGCGCCTGGACCACTGGCTTGCGCTATGGCAACGGCCCCTTGGCTGCTGCTTTGACCTACGACCAGTTCAAGTCGGCTGAAACCGGCGCCAACGTCAAGGGCGACACCGGCGTAACGGTCAAGTCCTGGAACATCGGCGCCAGCTACGACTTCGAAGTCGTCAAGCTGCACCTTGGCTTCGGTCAAACCCGCAACGGCTGGTTCGCTGCTCCTTCGGCACTGAACAGCAAGGTTGCCGGCCAAGACCAGTTCTCGTCCATGATTGCTGAAGACGGTGTCAAGATCAATTCGTACGCCCTGGGCCTGAGCGCTCCGGTTGGCGCCAACGGCAAGGTTCTGGCCGGCTGGACCATGGCTGACCTGCGCGACAACGGCAATGGCGACAGCGGCCGCAAGCAACAGGTCTACAGCCTGGGCTATTCCTACGCCTTGTCCAAGCGCACCAATGTGTACGCTATCGGCTCGTATGCCAACCACGTTGCTTTCAGCGACGACCTGAAGTCGACCTTCGTCGGCGCCGGCGTTCGTCACCAGTTCTAATCAACGGGCATGGCTTGGCCGTGCTCCGATCAGGCCCGGCTTGCTGGGCCGGTATTGGAACAAAAACGAGTTCATCTCGTAAAAACCACCCTTCGGGGTGGTTTTTTATTTTGGGCGCAGTTTTGGCGGGTTCCGTACCATAATTTATTTCGTTCTGCGGCCTTGTGCTTTCACCGAAGCCGCTACGGAGGGGGATTGCCCGGCGCCCGTCGATTCCGTAACGCGCCGAAACGGCTTTTCGGGCGCGGGAAATATGCGTTTACGTTTGGGACATACTCGTTTACGTTTCGTCTGCAAAAAGCCACTGCGGCTAGTGTTTCACTTTTATTGCACGGACTATGGGTTTAGGATAAACACATAAGCCGTACGCATTCCGCAAGAATGTTCAGCGGTCGCCTTGGCCCACGTTGGCCGCATATAAGGCAAATAAGGCTGGGCGAGGTCGCAGCGCCACGGCCGCTTTACTCAAATCTACGGAGAATTGCCAAATGAAAAAAACACTGCTCGCAGCAGCGTTGCTGGCCGGTTTCGCTGGTTTTGCCAGCGCCGCCCAGGCTGAAACCTCGGTTACGTTATACGGCATCCTGGATGCTGGCATATCCTATCAACAAGTCAAGGGTACTGTGGGAGGCGTCGACTACAAGGGTACCCGCACCGGCATGCTCAGCGGCGGCGAGTCGCCCAGCCGCTGGGGCCTGAGGGGCACCGAAGATCTGAGCGACGACCTCAAGGCGGTCTTCGTGCTGGAAAGCGGTTTTGACATCGGCACCGGCCAATCCTTGCAAAACAACCGCCTGTTCGGCCGTCAAGCTACCGTGGGTCTGGATTCCAGCACCTGGGGCCGTCTGGACTTTGGCCGTCAAACCAATATCGCCACCAAGTATTTCGCGGGCGTCGCCAGCCCGTTCGGCACCGACTGGAGCCAGGCGCGCGCGGGCGCCACGTTCGGCGCGGCCGACAGTGTCCGCTACGACAACATGATCATGTACCAGACTCCCGATTTTGCGGGCTTCCAGTTTGGTGTCGGCTATTCGTTCAACAACAACGGCAGCCAGCAGTTCAAGGTCAGTGGCGATAGCGAACCCAATTCCCGCGTCTGGACCACAGGCTTGCGCTATGCCAACGGCCCCATCGCCGCGGCGCTGACCTACGACCAGTTGAAAACCGCGGAAACCTTTGTCGACCCCAACGACAACGGCGTGTCGATCAAAAGCTGGAATCTGGGCGCAAGCTACGACTTCAACGTCGTCAAGCTGCATCTGGGCTTCGGCCAGTCGCGCAATGGCTGGCTTACCCCCATCCAATATGCTGACCTGGGTGTTCAAACCGGCAACACGGGCTATTACGCCGACGATGGCCTGAAAGTCAATTCGTATACGGTTGGCTTGAGTGCTCCGGTGGGCGCCAATAGCTCCGTCATGGCTTCGTGGGGTATGGCCGATCCTCGCTCCACCGGCGTGCACGACGGCGACTTGCGCAGACAGCATATCTACAGCCTGGGCTACAGCTATGCTTTGTCCAAACGCACCAATCTGTATGCGGTGGGCTCCTACGCCGATCACGCGCTCATGCAGGACGACCTGAAGTCGACGTTTGTCGGCGCCGGCATCCGCCATCAGTTCTAACTTGCGCGCATGGCTCGGCCATGCCGCCCGGCGCACCGGGCATGAACCGGGGCGAAGGCCTCGCCCCGCTGAAAAACCATCCGGAATCCGGGTGGTTTTTTTACGTCGAAAAAAAACTAAAATCCCATGATTTTCATGGATTTTTAACGCTGTTCATGCAATGTCCTGCGGCAACGGACCTTATCGCTGCGACTTTGTTTCAACATTGCCCAGGTTCAGGTGGAAGACATGTTCAAAATGCTACAATCTTACGGTTTACTTATTGAGATTGGATGCTTGGCATGAATTTGCAACAGTATTTTCCCGTACTGCTTTTTATTGTTGTCGCCACCCTGATCGGTTTTGTATTGTTGACGGTGGGCCGCGTGCTCGGGCCCCATCGTCCCGACGAGCAAAAATTGTCGGCCTACGAATGCGGCTTCGAAGCCTTTGACGATTCGCGCATGAAGTTCGACGTGCGCTACTACCTCGTCGCCATTTTGTTCATTCTGTTCGACCTGGAAATCGCCTTTCTGTTCCCCTGGGCCATCGCCAGCGGCACGGTCGGAATCGTTGGATTCTGGACGGTCATGGTCTTTCTGGCGGTGCTTACCGTGGGCTTCATCTACGAGTGGAAGAAAGGCGCGCTCGACTGGGAATAAGGCACGGGTTCGCGCGTGCGGCAGCCGCCGCGCAAGACTCGGCGTAAACGGCGGCGCGATGCGGCGCTTCGCTACACAAGTTATTAGGCAAAATCATGGCTATTGACGGCATTCTGAAAGAAGGTTTTATCACCACCAGCGCAGACAAGTTCCTGAACTGGGCCAAGACGGGGTCGATGTGGCCCATGTCGTTCGGCCTGGCCTGTTGCGCGGTCGAAATGATGCATGCGGGCGCGGCGCGCTACGACCTCGATCAATTCGGCATCATCTTTCGTCCCAGCCCGCGCCAGTCCGAT
>CALMPB010000519.1 GCA_937871985.1 uncultured Burkholderiaceae bacterium | reverse complement strand
ACCACCCCGAGCAGACCAATACCGTGGTCGTGGTCATGGGCGACAACGGCACCTATGTGAACAGCGTCAAGTTCACCGCGCCGGGCAAGTTCGACCCTACCCGCGCCAAGGCTTCGCCTTACCAGACCGGCGTGTGGGTGCCGCTGATGGTGGCCGGCCCCATGGTCGCCTCGCCCGGACGCGAGGTGCCCTCCATGGTGGGTTCCGTCGACCTGTACCGGCTGTTTGCCGAAATCGCCGGCGCCGACGTGGACAAGGCCATCCCGGCCAACGATCCGATCGACGGGCAGCCCATGCTGGCCTACCTGACCAACCCGGGGCAGGCAAGCATCCGCAGCACCAACTTTACCGAAATGGGCACCAACGAGAGGGCGGTTGGCGCGGGCGCAAATGAGTATCCCTGCGTGATCCCCGCCGCCAACAATGTCTGCACGACGCTTTTTCCGCAAAAGGGAGTCTGCGTGACGCAAGGCGGCATCTGGTACGGCGACAATCAGACCGCCGGCGAAACCGACGGCGTGCCCTCAACGGGCTATCACAATTGTTGCCAGGTTCAGGCCTACCGCCTGGACCATGGGGAGGAAACCACCTTCCTGCCTTACGCTACTAAGGCGGTCACGGACGGCACCTATAAGCTGGTGCGCCAGACGCGCAACCAGTGTGTTCCGGCCATGGGCAGCGCCGCCGATCCCGGCGACTACACCTACAGCCCCACCGGCTACGACGTCAAGGACGAGTTCTACCAGATCGACACCGCCACCCCCAATCCCAAGCTGGACAAGGACGGCAGCCAATTGGTGGCGATCACTACGCCGCCTCTGGACACGTCGTCGCTAAGCGGCGGCCAGCAGCAGGCCTACACCAACCTCAAGACCGAAATGGACAAGCACGATGCCGTGGCCAGCTACAACGCGAACTACGACAGCGTCAATTGTCCGGGCGACGGCAATCGCGACGGGGTGGTGGATCAGAAGGATCTGGACAACTGGAAGGAACTCAGCCAACTGAACAACGGCCAGTCGAGCTGGTACGACTTCAACCACGACGGCAAGACCGACGAGGCGGATCGGCAGATCATCCTCAACAACATGGGCAAAACCTGCAGCAGCAGTTAGAGCCAGAGCCTGTCAATTTGAAAAGGGCTGTATGCGAGCCCCGGCCTCCCGGCCGGGGCTTTTTTGCAATCGCCGCCTGCCGCACGAGTACGCGCGACAGCAGCGATGGCGGGGCCGCCAGCCGCCGGACTGTTCAGGTATGGGCTTCGGTCAGCGGATTTTTCAGGCCGGCGTGGTAGCGGGCCACGTAGGCGTCGAAGCTTTCCGTGTCGCTTTGCTCGATCTGTAATTGTGCCCGCAGCGATTGGGCCGCGTCGCTCATGAACTGTTCCTGTACCGCCGCGTCCAGGGGGTTGGCGCGCAGCCACTCGTGGTGGGCGCGGCTTTGGCGCAGCGTGTAGTCGTGCAGGCCTATGCCTTCGTCGCGCAGGTGCTGCAGCAGTTGGGCGGACGGCGTGGCGTCCGGGTCGGAAACTTTGGGGTGCTGCGCAAGCACGGCCTGGACATGGTTTTGCCCGCCGTAGGTGGCATCGAGCAGGTCGGCATAAGGCAGCATGCCTTCCAGGATTTCGCTGGCCCAGTCCATGAGGCTGATGGGCTTGTTGCTTTTGACGAGAGCCAGCCCCGGCTTGCGACCCATTTTCGCCACCAGGCCGAAGTTGTCCTGGCTGTCGTGGCAAAAGCCGTTCTGGGGAAAGAAGGGGCTGTCTTCCACCGCGCAAAACAGCAGGAAGGCGTCCATGAAATGGCTGGTCTGTGCCGTGATGCCGATGGGGGAGGCGGGGTCGATATCCAGGCAGCGCACCTCGATGTATTGCACGCCGCGCGCGGCCAGTGCCGTGGAGGGCCTTTCACAGCGTTCGGTGGTGCGTTTGGGGCGGATGCTGGAGTAGTACTCGTTTTCGATCTGCAGCAAATTGGTATTGAGCTGGATCCATTCGCCGTTGCGGTGCGTGCCCAGGGCCTGATAAGGCGGCCAGGGCGTGGTTACCGCCACGTAAAGCCGGCTCAGGAAGGTTTCGATGTCGTTGTAGCAAAGCTCGAGGTCGGATTGGGCCTTGTTGTTGTAGCCCAGGTCGCTCATGCGCAGGCTGGTGGCGTACGGCAGGTACAGCGTGTCGTCGTCCAGTGTCGACAGGTCGTGGGTGACGCCCTCGAGGAACCTGGCCGAGACGGCGGGCGAGTTGCCGAACAAATACATAAGCAGCCAGGAGTACCGCGTGAAGTTGCGGATGAGGGCCATATAGCCCTTGGAACGTTTTTCTTCCTGGGTGGCGCCTTCGGTATCGAGGATGTCCCAGAACTCGTCAGGCACGGAAAAGTTGTAATGCACGCCCGCGATGCATTGCATGGCCTTGCCGTAGCGCTCGGCCAGGCCGCGCCGGTACACATGCTTGAGCATGCCGGTGTTCGACCTGCCGTACCAGGCGATGGGGATGTCGGCCTCGGCCGGCAGATGGGCCGGCATGGACTGGTTCCAGATGATTTCGCCGTCGAGCTGGCTGGCGACGAAGCGGTGCACGTCTTCGAGCTCGCCCAGCAGCGAGGGCACCGTTGCGTGCGTGCCGGTTATGAGCTCGAGCAATGCTTCGGAGTAGTCGGTGGTGATTTTTGGGTTGGTGAGCGCGCTGCCCAGGGCGGACGGATGCGGCGTGGCGGCCAGCATTCCCTGAGCATCCACCCGCAGGCCTTCTTTTTCAATGCCGCGTAATATCCTGGCCAGCACGGGAAGGTGCGAGCGCAGTACGGAGTGGCGTTGGGTGCGTTGTGTCATGCGGGTGTCTTTTCAAAGGTATCGCTGCGGATTTTACCCGACACCTTAAAATACGCGCACGATTTATTTGTGCGCATCGTCCGTCGGCGTAACGGTTTGGCGGGGGCGGGGACGGAACATGAAAAAGGGGGAACTATGGCGCGGTATGCCTGTTTGATGATCTTGCTGTTGGGAATGCTGACGGGATGCTCGCCGGAGTATAACTGGCGCCAGGTGCAGGTGGCCGACGGCATGGTTCAGGCGATTTTTCCCGACAAGCCCGAAACGGCGAAGCGCACCTTGGATTTTGCGGGCCATGCGGTCGAGTTCAGCCTGACGGCTGCCACGGTCAATGACGCCGTGTTTGCGGTCGGATACGCGCCGTTGCCCGAGGCGCTTGAAAAAGACGAAGCGGCGCGCACCAGAATGGGGCAGACTGTCATGGCTTCGTTCTACCAGAACCTGGGCGTGGATATTCCCGCCGAGCTGCCGGCTTTCGGCCAGCCTTTCGAAATCACGGGCAAGGATTCGGGCAAGGGCGCGGTGCGTTTGCGGGCTACGACTTGGGTGCTGCCGCATGCATTGGTCGAGGGGATGGTGACGGCTCGCGCAGATGCATTTCCGGAACAGCAGGCGCAGGAGTTTTTGAAGGGGCTGGCGGTGGGTGGCCGGTGATGTTCGGCAGCATGCCGGCCCGGAGCAATGCGGTAATGGCCGCCTGGCGGCTGTGCACCTGCAGTTTCTTGCAGGCATTATGGATATGAAAGTTTACGGTGCGTTCAGTCAGCCCGAGTATGACGCCCATTTCCCAGCTTGTTTTACCAATGGCGGCCCAGCCAAGACATGTTAGTTCCCTGGGTGTTAGGGTCTTCATCAGCAGCGTCTCCATAGTATTGATTTGTTTGTGGTTGTTTTACTATTTATGAGTGAATGTATCAATTATTGCCAAGAAGGTAAAACGGACGAGGACAATTCCATGCCGGGGGTGTAACAATAGAAAGTGATAAAATGCAGCTTCGTGATTCCTATAGCGCCGATTTGCTTGATCTGCTTGCGGGCGCCTCATAAATCCAGCTAAAGAGGTCCTTTATGGCCCAGTCGATAACCTATTCCGAGCCCGGCATCGCAACGCCGGCCGCAATCAGCAGCACCGTTCCCACCGGCTCCGTCGGCATCGTTTCCCCCCGCACCATCGCCTTCCACGAACCCTTGCCTCTGGCAAGCGGCCAAGTGCTGCCCAGCTATGAACTGGCGGTTGAAACCTACGGCACGCTGAACGCCGAATGCAGCAATGCCGTGCTGATTTGCCATGCCTTGAATGCCTCGCATCACGTGGCGGGGATTTCCGCCGCCAATCCCAAGGATGTCGGCTGGTGGGACAACATGGTGGGCCCTGGAAAAGCCGTTGATACCGAAAGGTTTTTCGTCATCGGCGTCAACAATATCGGCTCCTGTTTCGGCTCGACCGGGCCGGCCAGCATCAACCCGGCCACCGGCAAGCCGTGGGGGGCGGCGTTTCCCATGCTTACCGTGCGCGATTGGGTCGATGCCCAGGTGCGCCTGGCCGACCATTTCGGCATCCGTAAATTCGCCGCCGTCATGGGTGGGTCGCTGGGGGGAATGCAAGCCCTGGGATGGGCCATCAGTTGCCCGGACCGGGTCGGGCATTGCGTGGTCGTGGCCAGCACCCCGCGCCTGACGGCGCAGAACATCGCTTTCAACGAAGTGGCGCGCCGCGCCATCATCAGCGACCCCGATTTTCACGGCGGCGACTATTACGCCTACGATACCGTGCCCAAGCGGGGGCTGTCGGTGGCTCGCATGCTGGCCCACATTACGTATTTGTCCGACGACGACATGGACGAACGATTCGGCCGCAATCAGCGCGCGCCCGCCGAAAACGGCGAGTACCACTACGGCTACGACGTGGAGTTCGAGGTCGAGTCCTATCTGCGCTATCAGGGCGAAAAATTCTCCACGTATTTCGATGCCAATACGTATTTGCTGATCACCCGCGCGCTCGATTATTTCGACCCCTCGCGTCATTACGGCGGCGATCTGGCCCAGGCGTTCAGCGTGGCGCAGGCCGAGTTCCTGGTCGTTTCTTTCGGCACCGACTGGCGGTTCCCTCCGGCCCGGTCGCGCGAAATCGTCAGCGCCCTGCTCAAGGGCAAGCGGCCCGTCACGTACGCTGAAATCGACGCGCCGCACGGCCACGATGCCTTTCTGCTGGATGACGCCCGCTACCATGCCGTGGTGCAGGGCTATTACGACCAGATCGCGGCCAAGCTCGGCTTGCCCGCGCGGCAGTCCATCACGGGAGTCCTGGCATGAGCACCTTGTTACCCGCCAAGCCAGCCAGTACCTCGCGCGGCGCCATCCGGCAGGATCTGGTGCGCATAGCCGGCTGGATCGAGCCCAACACCCGGGTTCTGGACCTGGGTTGCGCCGACGGCACGCTGCTGGCGTATTTGCGCGACCAAAAAAACGTGGACGGAGTGGGGGTCGAGCTGGATGACGAGCGCGTCATTGCGTCGGTGCGGCGCGGCGTACGGGTCATCCAGCAGAATCTGGAAGAGGGCCTGGCGCTGTTCGACGGCATGCAGTTCGATTCGGTGGTGCTGTCGCAAACCTTGCAGTCCATGCATCATACCGAGCACATCCTGCGCGAAATGGCGCGGGTCGCGCGCTTCGGCATTGTGTCGTTCCCCAATTTCGGCTATTGGCCGCATGGCTGGTCCATCCTGCGCGGACATATGCCGGTAACGGGCGAAATGCCCTACCAGTGGTACAACACCCCCAATATCCATTTGTGTACGCTGAAGGACTTCCAGGATCTCGCGGCTTCGCTGGACTTGCGCATTACGCATCTGGCAACCTTCAATGACGACCGCGAGGTCAAGTTCCTGCCGGGCTGGCGCAGTACGCTGGCGGTGTACCGGTTCGAATCTCCCAACTGGGTCGCGGGCAACAGGAGCTGATCATCGTTTCGCCGTCCAATGTCTATGCCAGTCCACGAGTCATCCCTTTATTGATCCTGGGTTTTGCCAGCGGCTTGCCGCTGGCGCTCACCAGCGGAACCTTGCAGGCCTGGGCCACGGTGTCCAATGTCTCCCTGCAAAACATCGGCTTTCTTACCCTGGTGGGCACTGCCTATACGCTCAAGTTCCTGTGGGCGCCGCTGGTCGACCGGTATGCGCCGCCCATTCTTGGGCGGCGGCGCGGCTGGATTCTCGTTTGCCAGGTGCTGCTGGCTCTCGTGATTGCCGCGATGGGATTTTTCTCGCCCTCGACCGAGCTGGCCTGGCTGGCCGTGCTGGCGGTGGTGGTGGCGTTCTTGTCCGCCACGCAGGACATCGCCTTCGATGCCTACAGCACGGACGTTCTGCATGACAGCGAGCGCGCGGCGGGGGCGGCGGTCAAGGTCATGGGCTACCGGATCGCCATGATCGTGTCGGGCGGGCTGGCGCTGGTGCTGGCCGGAACCTGGCTCGGCTGGCGCTACACCTATGTGCTCATGGGCGTCTTCATGCTGCTGTGTGCGCTGGCCACGCTGTTGGCGCCGGAGCCCGAAACGGTGGCCAAAGCGCCGCGCACGCTGGCCCTGGCCGTCGTGGAGCCGCTGTCGGAATTTTTCAGCCGGCGCGGCGCCGTGCTTATATTGCTGCTGATCGTGCTGTACAAGCTGGGTGACGCTTTTGCGGGAGCGCTGTCCACGACCTTCCTGATTCGCGGCGCTGGGTTCAGCCCTGAAGAGGTCGGCATGGTCAACAAGATCTTCGGGTTGATCGCCACCATCGCCGGCGCGCTGGCGGGCGGCTCCATCATGGCCCGCCTGGGCCTGTACCGGTCGCTGATGATATTCGGCATCTTGCAGGCGGTTTCCAACTTCGGATATTGGGTGCTGGCGGTGACGCCGCCCCATATCTATTCGATGGGGCTGGTGGTGGCCCTGGAAAACATATGCGGCGGCCTGGGCACGGCGGCTTTCGTCGCCCTGCTGATGGCATTGTGCAAACAGGAGTTTTCGGCGACCCAGTTCGCCTTGTTGTCGGCCCTGTCGGCGGTGGGCCGCACGTATCTGGCCGGGCCATTCACGCCGCCGCTGGTCGAAAGCCTGGGATGGCCCGCATTCTTCGTGGTGACGGTGTTCATCGGCGTGCCGGGGCTGCTGCTGCTGTGGTGGAAGCGGGCCGAAATCCGCAGCCTGGATTCCTCCGGGGAAGAGACCGCGGCCAAGTCCTGATTCCTTCAAAATGGTTGACAAGCGATAAGGCAGGTTTTTATACTTATAGTTAGCAAGCTAATTAATAGTTGGCTAACAAAAACCTTAATGAGTCGCGTGGGCCGCCACGCGCATGAATCGCCCATGACACGCTCCCATAGCCGTCCTTCCGATCCCGTCCTGATGGACGTGACGACCTCGCTGACCCGCATGAGCCGGGCCTACCGCCAGGCCGCCGACGGCTCCCTGGCCGAACTGGGCCTGTCAACGGCCACTGCCTGGCCAGTCGTGATAGTGGGCAGAATGGGCGACGGCGTGCGGCAGAAGGTGGTTGCGGAAGAGCTGGGCATCGAAGCGCCTTCGTTGGTGCGGCTGCTCGACCAACTGGAGGCCAACGGTTTCCTGGCGCGCAAGGACGACCCCGACGACCGCCGCGCCAAGACCCTGCATCTTACGAAGCTGGGCCGCGCTGTCGTGGCGGACGTCGAGGCGTTGTTGGTGGATCTTCGCCGCCGCATCTTCGAAGGCGTGTCGCGTGAAGACGCCGACACCTTTTTGCGGGTGCTGGACACACTGAAGTCCGGCCTGGCGGCCGTCGCGGCCGGGAAGACGGAGACGAAGGCGGCAAAATGAAGTGGCCTGCTCCCGGCGAGATGCTGTTCTCGGGTAAAAGCTATCTGGCGGCAATGCTGGCGCTTTATCTGGCGTACAGCATCGATCTGCCCAGGCCTTTCTGGGCGGCCACCACGGCCTACGTCGTGGTAACGCAGCCCTGGGTGGGAAGCGTGCGTTCCAAGGCGCTGTATCGTTTGTGCGGCACGTTTCTGGGTTCGGCCGCCACGGTGTTCATGGTGCCGCGCCTTAGCCAATCTCCCGAGCTGTTGACGCTGGCCATGGCAAGCTGGCTGGGAATTTGCCTGTACATTTCCTTGCTGGATCGCACGCCGCGCTCGTATGTCTTCATGCTGGCGGGCTATACGGCCGCCTTGATCGGCTTCCCTTCGGTCGTGCAGCCCGCCGACATTTTCAATACGGCCGTGGCCCGGGTCGAAGAGATCAGCCTGGGCATCGTGTGCGCGACCTTCATCCATAGCGTGATACTTCCGAAAGGGATAAGGCCCGTGGTGATGGCCGGGCTGGACCAGTCGCTGACCGATGCGCGAGCCTGGATGGGGGACGTCTTGCGCGGCATCGATATCGATACGCGCGCCAAGGACAGGCGGCTGCTCGCCAACGACATAACGCAGCTGCGGCTGTTGTCCACCCACGTGCCTTTCGAGGTCGACAACCTGCGCTGGTCCGCGCAGACCCTGCGGGCTTTGCAGAATCGCATTGTCGCGCTGACGCCGCTTATCTCGGCGGTCGAGGATCGTGTGCGCGCCTTCCAGTCCGATGGGCGCGGGCTGCCCGAAGACCTGCGGCTCGCCATGTCCGGCCTTGCGCAATGGGTCGATGCGGGGGCCGAGGCTTCCGCGGAACAGTTGCAGGAAATACGCGGAATCCTGAGCCGCATCCTGGCGGAAATTCCGGCGCAGCCGGACTGGCGCGACATGCTTGCGGCCAGCCTGGCAACGCGGCTGCGCGAGCTGGCGAAGACTTACGCCCAGTGCCTGCGTTTACGCCGGCTCATCGACACCGGCCGGCCGGCGGATGAAAGGCGCGTGGTGCGCCATAACGCCGCCAAGGTCGTGCTGCATCGGGATCGCGGCCTGGCGGCGCTGTCCGGCGCGGCCGCGGCGCTCACCACCATCGAGTGCTGTGCGCTGTGGATATTGACTGGCTGGAAGGACGGCGCGACGGCCGCCATGATGGCGGCGGTGTTCAGCTGCCTTTTCTCGGTCATGGATAATCCCGTGCCGTTCATCCGCAGGTTCTTTGTGTTTACCGTGCTGTCCGCGCCGCTGTCCGCTTTGTATCTGCTGGTCATCCTGCCGACGGTCAATTCGTTCGAAATGCTGGTGCTGGTGTTGTTTCCGAGTTTTTTCGTGATTGGATGCCTGATCCACAGGCCGGCGATCGCGCTGCAGGTGACGGCCGTCATGTTTGGGCTGTTGGGGGCGCTGGCCCTGCAGGACGCGCATTCGGCGGATCTGATTTCGTTTACCAACAGCATCATCGGGCAATTGGCGGGCACCGGGCTGGCGGCGGTCAATGCGGCCATTTTCCGCACCATCAGCGCCGAACGCGCCGCCGGCCGTATCCAGAAAGCCAATCGGCGCGACCTTGCCACGCTGGCCGGTCTCGACCGGCTGGCGCGCACCAATTCGTTCACTGCCCGCATCCTGGATCGAATCGGCTTGCTGCAATCGCGGCTGGCCATTACACAGCAGCCCGACGATGCGGGGGCGTCCGACGCCATGCTGGATTTGCGGGTGGGGGCCGATATCGCCTTGCTGCAAAGGGTCAAGCTTCGTTTGACGCCGGAAAGCGGCAGAAAAATCCAGCACGTGCTGGATGAGCTGGCCGCCTATTTTCAGGGCGGCTCGACGCAGCGGGATTGCGCGGCCGGCGTGTTGCTGAAAAAAGTGGACAGCGCTCTGGCCGACGTGGCGGGCATGCCGGCAGCCAGAGCCTCCAAAGGGCGGGCGATCGTGGCGCTGGTCGGAATCCGGCGCGGGTTATTCCCGCAGGCTTTGGCGTATGAAGCCTGCGCGGAGCCGATGCAAATGAGGATGCAGTCATCATGATTGGAGAATTGAATATTTACGGCGTCTATGTGCCCTGGCTTTTGGTGCTGGGCATTGCAACGCTGTTCATCGTCAAGGTTGTCTCCGGGGCCTTGGCCCGGCTGGGGTTTTATCGCTTGGTATGGCATCCCGCGCTTTTCGATCTGGCCCTGTATGTCGTGTTGCTGTTCGGTGTGTGGTCCGTTTTTCCACAGGTTTACAAGTTTTTGATGGTTTGAAGAAATGAAGCTGCCGTTTTCCTTTCATCCTGCTGCCTTGGGCAGATTCGCCGTCACGGCCGTTGTCGTGGTGGCGGCGGCTTGCGCCGGCTGGCGCTTGTGGATTCACTACGAGGTCGAGCCCTGGACGCGCGATGGGCGCGTCAAGGCCTATGTCGTGAATGTGGCCCCGGATGTCGCGGGACTGGTCGTGGCCGTGCCCGTGCACGACAATCAGGACGTCAAGGCGGGTGATGTCTTGTTCGAGGTCGACCGTTCACGCTTCCAGCTTGCCTACGATCAGGCCCGGGCATCGGTGCGCCAGCAAGAGGTCGTGCGGGATCAAGCCGCGCGGGATGTACGCCGCAATCGTTCCCTGGGTTCTCTGGTCGCGGTCGAGGCGGTGGAGCAAAGCCAGGCCAGGCTCGCGCAGGCCGAGGCCGCGCTGGCCCAGTCCGTGGCGCTGCTCAATACCGCCAAGCTGAACCTGGATCGCAGCCGGGTCGTGGCGGCCGTTGACGGGCGCGTCACCAATCTGGATTTGCGCTCGGGCGATTACGTCAGCGCGGGCAAGCCCGTCATGGCCTTGATCGATGCTTCGTCTTTTTATGTCGAAGGCTATTTCGAGGAAACCAAACTGGCTCGTATTCATCGGGGCGATCCGGTCGACGTCACCTTGATGGGAAATGCGAGTCCGATCCAGGGCACGGTTGAAAGCATCGCATTGGGTATCGCCGACCGCGACCGCAGCACGGGTTCCGATCTATTGCCCAATGTGAATCCGGCTTTCAATTGGGTGCGCCTGGCCCAGCGCATTCCTGTGCGCGTGAAAATCGACAAGGTGCCGCAGGGCGTGCGTCTTGTGGCGGGACAGACCGCGACGGTGGCCGTCGACACCAAGGGCGGCGAAGGCGCGCGCGGGCCTGCCGGGGCGGGATCGAAGGACGCTTCATGAAGCTCCGTATTCTTTCGGTGTCCTTGCTGGCGTTGGCGCTGGCGGGATGCGGCACGGTCGGGCCCGATTACCACATGCCGGATTCGGCGGCGGCCAGGCAGGCCGAAGCTTCCGGCCCGTTTGCCGGCCAGGGCGAGGCCGCCTACGAACCAGCGCCCTTGCCCGACAAGTGGTGGAAGCTCTATCAGGATCGGGTACTGGATGGCTTGGTTGAAAAGGCCCTGGCTCACAATACCGACCTGCGCGTCGCGCAAGCCAACCTGGAGTATGCGCAGGCCGCGGTTCAGGACGCCCAGTCCTGGCAAAAGCCGTCGATCGGCGTTTCGGCTTCGCCCACCTTTGGCCACGTTTCAGGCTTGCAGGAGCTGCAGCCCAAGGCCGGCCCTCCTGATCAGTGGTCATATAGCGGGGGCGTCAGCATTGCGTATCAACTGGATCTGTTCGGACAGATCCGCCGCGCCGTCGAGGCCTCGCGAAGCGACGAGCAGGCTGCGCAGGCCGCCTACGACGCGGTGCGGGTCACCGTGGTGGCGGAAACCGCCCGCGCTTATGCCGACATGTGTTCGGCGGGGATGGAGCTGGCTTCGGCGCAAAAATCCGTTGCCATCCAGAGTGATTCGCTGGATGCGGTGCGGCGCCTGGAGCGGGCGGGGCGGGGCGCGGCATTGGATGTCACCCGCGCCGGCAGCCAGCTGGAGCTCTTGAAGGCGGCGCTGCCGCCCTTCAAGGCGCGGCAGCGTACCGCCTTGTATCGGCTGGCGGCGCTTACCGGCGTCGTCCCGGCGGCCATGCCGCCGTCCTTGCTCGAGTGCGCGGCGCCGCCACGCTTGACCCAGATCATTCCAGTCGGCGATGGCGCCGCCTTGCTGCGCAGGCGCCCCGACATTCGCCAGGCGGAACGCCGGCTTGCGGCGGACACTGCGCGCATAGGCGTGGCCATGGGCGATCTGTATCCCAAAATCTCGCTCGGCCTGTCCGGCGCCAGCGCCGGGCCTTTCAATCTTGCCGGCGGGCCCGGCACATTCAGTTGGAGCCTGGGGCCGCTGATTTCGTGGACCTTGCCCAATAGCGGGGCGGCCCAGGCGCGTATCGCCCAGGCCAAGGCCGGCGCCAAAGCCGATCTGGCCAGGTTCGATGCGAGCGTTCTGAATGCTCTGCGCGAGACGGAAAGCGCCCTGGTCGTGTATGCCCGCGAGCTGGATCGGCAGACCGCGCTGGAAGCGGCCAGGGATCGAGGCATCGAGGCGGTGGCCCAGGCGCGCCGCTTGTTCATGTCGGGCAAGACGGATTACCTTGCCGTGCTGGATGCCCAGCGTACGCTGGCGGGCACAGAAAGCGCCGTGGCGGCGTCGCAGGCGCAACTGAGCGACGATCAGGTCAATCTGTTTCTCGCCTTGGGAGGCGGCTGGCAGTAATCCATTGGGAAGTGAGCGCGGCGCCAAGGGATTCCGCCATGCTTTCCTCGAAGAAGCAGTACCCGCCCTTGCCGGTATGCTTGGCGCGATACATGGCAATGTCGGCTTGCGACAGCAATTGCGACCCCGACGTCACGTTTTCGCGGTACAGGGCGATGCCTATCGAGACGCTCAGCTTGAAGATCTTGCCGTCGACGCGATAGGGCTTGCCGATTTGTTCCAGGTAGTACAGCGCGGCTGCGGCGGATTCGCCGCGCGCGTCGTCGAGCTCGGACAGCAGGACGATGAACTCGTCTCCGCCCAGGCGTGCGATCGTGTCCGTAGTCTTGCGCCCTTTTTGCAGGCGGCTGGCCACTTGGGTGAGCACGACATCGCCGGTTTTGTGGCCGTGCCCGTCGTTGATTTCCTTGAATCCGTCCAGGTCGCAAAACAGCAGGGCGAACTGGACGCCGTGGCGCGCGGCGCGATCCAGCGCGTGTTGCAGGCGATGCTCCAGCATCGCCCGGTTGTACAGGCCTGTCAGCGAGTCGTGATGGGCCAGGAACGACAGGCGGATTTCACTTTCCCTGAGGGCGGCCTCTTTTTCGCAAAGACGCGTCACCAGATAGTTGAAGCCCAGCACCATGCTGCCGATTTCATCGTTGCGCTGTACCGGCAGGGGCTTGAGTTCGCGCTTGCCGTCGGCGATTTCCCGCATGGCTCGCGCCGTGCCGGTCAGGGGCCGCAGCATGCGTGGAAGAATCAGCAGCATGATCAAGAGGATACCCGCCAGCCCCACCAGGCTTCCCTGTATGGCCAGCCGTTCGAGCAGGTGCAGGGGCAGGAATGCCTGCGCCGTGGGCAGATGAGCCACGACGAACCAGTCCGTGCCGGGAACGCCGGCCGCGGCGGCCAGCTCTTCCTCTCCGTTTACGTCGATGGTAATGCCGGTTGCGTGATAGCCGGCCCAGGCCTGGTCAAGCAGCCTGTTCGTGTTCTTGTCTCCTGCTGAAGCCGGTTGCATGACGTTGCTGGCGCCGATGATGGTTCGCTCTTTGGGGGAGACCAGCAGCAGGCCGCCCGTGTTTATGCCCGTGTCGTCGCGCAGGGCCTGGAGCAGGCCGGGGGCGTCCAGCGTGAAGACGCCGGCCAGCACCGCCGCGGCGCGGTGGTCGGCGTTGTTGACGGGGGCCGCGATGACGATGAACGGGATGCTTTGCGCCGAAGCGCGGACGACTTTGCTGATGACCGGTTCGCCGGAACTCAGGACGGCGCGAAACCATTGAGCGTCTGGGAGCGCTGTTGCCGGTACCCTGCCGGGGCCGGACATGCCGTTTTCCAGAAGCCTGCCGTTTGCATCCATCAATAGCAGTTCGGGCGGCGGCAGCGGGTTCATGCTGCGCCGATCCCTGGCCCATTCGGGGAATTCCCGTGGCTGTTGCAGCAGGGCGGAGGGCAGGGTTCGCGCTAGATGGCCGATCAATTGGCGGCGGGCCAGGATGTGCTGGCCGATGTCGCGCGCCATGTAGGTTGCCAGCGTGAATTGCTGCGCGGCGGCCTGCTGCTGCAGTTTTTCCTTGGTCAGAGGCAGCGCAACCCCGAAACGCAACGCGACGCCCACGGCCAGCACGACAAGGCATAGCGCAACCATCCGGAACTTCAGGGATTGGAATATCATGGGTGTCACGGATGCGGAGTGGGTCGATATGGCGTCGCGACTCTTTAATATGGGTTAACAGGCCCTAGTGGCCGGCGGTCTTGGAGAATGCCTGGATCACGACCACGCCTGCAATGATGAGGACCATGCCGAGCACGGCCGGGGCGTCGAGGCTTTGCTTGAAAAACAGGGCGCCGATGATGGAGATCAGGGCAATGCCGGCGCCGGACCAAATGGCGTAGACGACCCCCACCGGAATGGTGCGCAGTGTCAGGGACAGGCAATAGAACGCGGCGGCGTATCCGGCGACCACGAGCACCGAGGGCGTCAGGCGTGTAAAGCCTTCGGAGGCTTTCAGGGCCGACGTGGCAATGACCTCGCAGAGGATGGCGATGGTCAGATAGACCCAGTTCATATCGTGCCTTTCCTTGCACACTGATGAAATAGCGTAATAATACCGGTCTTATGTTAGCCTTGCCCAACCCGCTTCCAGCTTCGCTTTCGGAAAAACAATCCATGCTCAAGGTCATCTCCGCCAATTTGAATGGCATTCGCTCCGCCGCCAACAAGGGTTTTCTTCCTTGGGCCGCCGAGCAGAATGCCGACTTCATCTGCATGCAGGAACTCAAGGCCCAGGCGGCCGACATGACTCCCGCCATGCTGGATTTTCCCGGCCATCACGGCTATTTTCATTATGCTGAAAAAAAGGGATATAGCGGGGTGGGGGTCTATGCGCGCCAGGAGCCGCTGCGAGTCATAGAAGGCCTGGGCGTGCCGGAAATCGATGCGGAAGGCCGTTATCTGGAGCTGGTTTACGACGATTTGTCGCTGATATCGCTTTATCTGCCGTCGGGCTCCAGCGGCGATCACCGCCAGGCCGCCAAGTTCAGTTTCATGGAGTACTTTTTCGGCCATCTTGCCGATCTGGCCAAGAGCGGCCGTCAAGTGTTGTTGTGCGGCGACTGGAACATCGCCCACAAGGAAATCGACCTCAAGAACTGGAAAGGCAATCTCAAGAACAGCGGCTTCCTGCCCGAAGAGCGTGCCTGGCTGACCAAAGTATTCGACGAGCTGGGCTGGGTGGACGTATACCGGCGCCTGTATCCGGACACGACCGGCGAGGCCTATACATGGTGGAGCAACCGCGGGCAGGCCAGAGCCAACAACGTGGGCTGGCGCATCGACTATCAGATCGCCACGCCGGCCATCGCCGCGGCGGCCAAGCAAGCGTCCATCTACAAAGAGGCATGGTTCAGCGACCACGCGCCGCTGACCATCGACTACGATTGGGCCTTGCGCAAATGAAAGTTAAAGGAATGTAAAGTCGCCCGTATGTTGTCGTGTTTTTCGGATAATATCGACGCATAAAGAAGAAGCTAGGGCGACTAATGAGTTTGCGTCGAAAGAGTACCTCTCTGTCATTCAACGAGCCCGCAACGGACCCTACCGAAAAACCTGAGGCAGGCGACGACGCCGAAAACTCGGCGCGCACCGCCTACGAAAGCGAGCGGCTGGCATTGGCCATCGAGGGCAGCGGCACCGGCATCTGGGATCGCAACGTCCAGACGGATGAAATCTATTATTCACCCGACTGGAAGGCCATGCTGGGATTCAAGGACGACGAGGTCAGCGGGCGCATGGCTGAAAGCTATGCGCGGGTTCATCCCGACGACATCGCCTACGTCAAAAGAACCATACAGGATCACTTCGACAGCAAGACGCCGTACTACGAGGTGGAGCATCGCCTGCGGTGCAAGGACGGCAGCTATAAATGGGTGTGCAGCCGCGGCAAGGTGGTCAGCCGCGACAGTCAGGGCAATCCGTTGCGCATGGTCGGAACGACGACCGACGTGACCTCCATGCACGAGATCTCCGAGCAATTGCACAACACGGTTCAATTGCTTACCAGCCTTACCAACGAAGTGCCGGGGCTGGTGTTCCAGTATCGCCTGCAGCCGGATGGCAGGGGGCGTTTTTCTTATGCCAGCGCCGGCATCGAAGATATCTACGAGTTGTCTCCGCTCGATGTGGCGGGCAGCGCGGCGGTGCTGGATCGCCTTATCCATCCCGAAGACCTGTACGCCTATCATGCCTCCTTGCGCACGTCCGCGGCGTGCCTGGCGCCCTGGCATTGCGAGTATCGCGTCATTCTGCCGCGCCAGGGGCTGCGCTGGCGCCAGGGGGATGCAAAGCCCCAGCGGCTGGACGACGGCAGCACGCTGTGGCATGGCTTCATTACCGACATTACCGCCCGCAAGAACATCGAAGCCGAGCTGCATAAATTCGCCACCACCGACTTCCTGACGCAATTGGCCAACCGCCGGCATTTCATGGTGCAGGTCGAGGCCGAGCTGGCGCGGCTCAGGCACGACAAATCCAGGCCGGCCGCAATCCTCATGATGGATCTCGATCATTTCAAGGCCATCAACGACAAGTGGGGGCATGCGTTCGGAGACAGGGCGTTGCGGCATTTCTCGGCGGTTCTAAGCAACCACCTGCGCGAGACCGATGTGGCGGGCCGGGTTGGCGGCGAAGAATTTGCCGTCATGCTGCGCGGCGCGGGTTTCACCCAGGCCGAGAGCTTTGCGCGGCGTTTGCAGCGCCACCTGCGTGAGTCGCCCCTGATCGAAGACGAGCTGCATGTGGACATGACGGTAAGTGTCGGGATTTCGGTCATGAGCCCCGAGGACGCCACCGCCGACGACTCCATTTTCCGTAGCGACAGAGCGCTGTACCAGGCTAAAAACGGCGGGCGCGACCGGATCGAGCGCGCCTGAACGTCCGGCGGCGCGATGCCGCTGGACAATTCGATCTTCTCTTCTTCCCAACCCGAGAACCTCCAGGCTTGCCGAATGCGCAAGCTGCGGCGCCTGGCATGCAGGCGCCCGGCTGGACTCGTCTGAACCGGATCAGGCTGGACCGGTCGAGCCGTCTTGATCTTTTTCTTGACTTCCTGAAATAAAGTCTATATCTTAAGATATGTCGTAAAACATATCTTAAGATGAAGAAGAGAAAATGCGCATGCAAGACAACTCATTTCCCCATCGGGGGCGCGGCCAGGCTCTCGCGTCTGGAAAAATCGCGGCGGGGCAAGGGCGCGGCGGCCGTTCGCCGGATGACTGGGACGGCATGGGCGGCGGTGGCGGGCGGTTTACGCGCGGCCGCAAGTTCGGCGCGGACGACTTGCAGCTCATGCTGCTGGCCCTGCTGAAAGAACGCCCGGGCCACGGCTACGAATTCATCAAGGAGCTGCAGTCCAGCTCCAACGGTTTTTACAGCCCCAGTCCAGGCATGGTGTATCCTGCACTGACCTACCTTGAAGAATTGGGCTATGTCACTGTCGAGGCCCATGGAAACCGCAAGCTGTATCACTTGGCCGAGCCCGGTCGTCTATACCTGGATGCCAACCGGGATCGCGCGGAATTGCTGTTCGCGGGCCTGAAGCATGCGGCGCGCAAGATGGCGTGGGTGAAGCAGGCATGGAATAACGAATCCGACCCGGATGCGCTGGATGCCACGGGCTGGCTGCCCGAATTCGTCGAGGCGCGGCGCGCCATGAAAGCCGCGTTGCTGCGGCGCACCGACGCCCCCCCCGAGGAACAGCGCCGGATTACTGTGATTTTAAAGCGGGCCACCTGTGAAATATTGGGTGAAGAAGCTTCGCCCGCAGACCAGGCTTAGGAGCAAATGAATGACGACCTCAATTAAACAAACCCGGCTCGAAGTGGAAAAAGTGCGGCATCCGCTCAAGTCGCGGCTTCTGCAGGTACGGCGCAAAGTACAACTTACGCCGTATCTTACGCGCATTACCCTGGGCGGCGACGATCTGCCGGGCTTCGTGTCGGCGTCGTTCGACGACCATGTAAAAATATTCCTGCCGCCGGCTCCCGGCGAAAAGCCGGTCATGGCGGTGTCGGGCCCGCAAGGCCCCGTGTTTCCCGAAGGGCAGCCCAAGCCCATAGCGCGCGATTACACGCCGCGCCGCTACGATCCGGCGGCCAACGAGCTGGACATCGACTTCGTGTTGCACGGCCATGGTCCGGCGGCGGCCTGGGCCGCTCAGGCCACCGAAGGGCAATACCTGGGAATAGGCGGGCCGCGCGGTTCTTTTGTCATCCCCGTGGATTTCGATTGGCATCTGCTCATTGGCGATGAAACCGCCATGCCGGCCATCGGACGCAGGCTTGCCGAACTGCCCCGGGGCAAGCGGGTTCTGGCCATTATCGAAACCGAGCATCCCAATGCCCATATCAAGTTCGATACCCGCGCCGACCTCACTCTGCAGTGGGTGCAGGGCGTGGCGGGACAGGCCGACGGTCTGAGCCCCCTGGAACGCGTGGTGCACCGGTTGCAGTTGCCCGATGGCGACGGCTACGTCTGGGCCGCGGGCGAATACTTGTCCATACACGGCATACGCCAGCATCTGGTCAACGAACGCGGGCTGGACAAATCCCGCATCCGCGCCGCCAGCTATTGGCGCCGCAGCGCGGGTAAATCGCACGAAGTCTTCGACGATTGAATGGCCGGTTCCTTTACTGTTTACGTACCGAGGCCACATCGGCGGGTTGTATGTCGGCCTTCAAGCCGCCGAAGCTGACGCGCAGATAGTTCGCCAGATCGGCGGCTTGCTGATCGCTCAGTTTCGCGGCAAAGCCCGGCATGGTCTGGCGGCTTTGATGATCGGGAAACTGCTTGGCGGCCACTCCCTCCAGAATGACCTGGAGCAAATTGTGCGATTGCTCGTTGCGCACCGTGGAATTGCCGTTCAATGCGACCGTGACATTGGGCTTGCCCTGGCCGTTGGCGGAATGGCAGCCGGCACACAAGGCCAGATACAAGGGCCTGCCGACGGCAATGACTTTCTCGGTTCCGGGGGCCGGGCCGGCCGATTGCCCGGGCAGGGCGGCCGGGGATAACGGCGCGTCGCCCGTCAGATAGCGAACCAATGCCTTGTTGTCGGCTTCCGTCAGGTGCTGCGTGCTGTAATGCACGACATCATGCATCTCGCCGTAAGCCGACCCTTGCGGAGCAAGGCCAAACGCCAGGAAATGCTGCAGATCGGCCGTGTTCCAGCCTCGGGCGGCCAGTTGCCCAGGGGTGATGCCCACAGCGTGAATATCGCCCAGATCACCGCCTTGCAGGGTTTTGCTCAGGGTCAATTGCCCCAGCGCTCCGCGCGGCGTATGGCATTCGGTACAGTGGCCCAGCCCATTGGCCAGGTATTTCCCGCGTACCCATTCGTCGGAACTGCCGCTCGATGCATCGGGAAGGGAGTTGCGCAGGAACAGGAAATTCCAGCCGCGCAACAGCGCGCGTATATTGAAGGGGAAGGGAACGTCATTGGCTTTGTTGGCAACAGGAACCGGCTGAATGCTGCGCAAGTAGGCGAAGATCGCATCGCTGTCCGCCCGGCTTACGCTGCGGTAGCTGGTGTAGGGCATGGCCGGATAAACGGGGTGCCCGGGTGCGATGCCGTCATGCAACACCCTGTAGAAATCGGCCGAGCTCCAGGAGCCGATGCCATGCTTTTTGTCGGGCGTGATGTTCGACCCGTATATGGTGCCGAACGGTGTGGCAATAGGCACCCCGCCGGCAAAGGGGGCTCCGTCCTTGCTGGTGTGGCAGGCTGTGCAGTCGGCGGCCATGGCCAGGTATTTGCCGCGCGCGATCAATTGAGCCGGGATCGGAGTGTCGGCCTGATCGATTGCCGCGGTCTTGTAGCTGGGGTCCAGCACGCCCGACAGCACTATGCCAGCGCCGGCCACGATGATCACGGCAACTCCCCATGCCAGAGTCTTAGCTTTCATGCGGCCTCTCCTTGGTCAGGCCCGGCGTGCTCAATATGACTTCCTTGACGGCCCGGTAATAGCGCACATAGCCGGTGCAGCGGCAAAGATGATCGTTGAGTGCGTCGGTCACCACGGTTTCCACGTCGGCTTTGTCGATGGGCTGCCGCTTGAGTTTTTCGACGAGCACCGTCGCGGCATTGACGAAGCCCGGCGTACAGTAGCCGCACTGGAAGCTGTAGAAATCCAGGAATTTCTGCTGGATGGGCGACAGTTCCTTGATGTTGCCCGATTCGTCCCGAATCGCATGGCCCTCGATGGTGCGCAATTTGCGGCCGGCAAAATAGCCCACCCCCGTAATACAGGTGCGGATTTCCTCGCTGGTGCCGTCGTCGTGGTCCAGGATGACCACGCAAGCGCGGCAGACTCCCTGCCCGCATCCCAATCGCGTGCCGGTCAGATTGGCGTACTCATGCAGGAAATCGAGCATCATCAGGCTTTCCGGGACATCGAATGGCCCGATTGGAACACCATTGATCGTCATGGATACGGACGTTGTCGTCAGACTCATGCCAGTGCCTCCTGGATTTTTTCTGGGGTGACGGGCAGTGTGTAAAAACGCTTTCCCGTGGCATGTGCGATGCCGTTGACGATAGCCGCCGCAATGGGGATCATGACGACCTCACCCATGCCTTTCGGGGGATCGCTCTCGGACAAGGGCGGTAGTACCTCGGAGGTTTGAGTCCACACGGCCACTTCCTTGGAGCGCGGAAGGTGGTAGCGGTTGAAATTCCAGGTGCCGTTGCCCGGCCCCTGCTCGTACAAAGGTAGATATTCGTACAAGGCATGGCCTATGCCCATGGCTATGCCACCTTGTATTTGGCCCGACACCAATTCGGGCGATATTTGATTGCCGCACTCAAGGACGGAATGATGGTTGAGCAGCTCGACCTGACCGCTGCCCCGATTTACGGCGACCTCGGCCACGGTGGCCATGGCCGAGTAATACGTGACGCCGGCGTTGTTGCGTTGTACGGGAGGGTAATAAACGGCGCTGCGGTTGACCACGCTGTATTGTCCCGGCGTCGTGCTGACCGTGGATATGGCCGGCCCGGCCCCCGAATCCGCAGCGTGCAGGGCCGTGGCATTGTCCGGGCCGTTCGGCGGGGCGGGGGGCGGTACGGTACCCGACCCTTTTGCGCCGTGGCACAAGGCCAGGGCATCCAGCGGCAAGCGCTCTGTTTTGCCATCGATGTTGAACTCGGCTTCGGCCCATTGCCAGCGGTTGAAGGCGTGCACCACCGCGCCCACGACCAGCCCGAGTTCGTGGGCTTTTCGGGCTAGCTGGGCAAGGCTGAGGCCCTGCATGCCAGCGGCGGTAAGCAGTCCGTTTTCCCAATGCGCGTCTTCGATCCGGATGGTATAGGGAGCAGCTTGGCCGCCGCCGATATTGCTGCCCCAGATGGCCATGGCCGCGGGCCACAAGCCGTGCCGGAACACCAGGCGGCTCGCCTCGCTCGTGGTGTGCGTGTAGTAGTACGCCGAGTTCGACGCGCTGGCGGGCGATGCATAGGCCGGTGTCCACAGGGGGTTGGCCGCCAGCTTGTCCTGGTCTTCCTGGCTGGTTAGATAGGGGTCGCCGCTGGTAACGATGGGCAGGTCGGGCCAGTCGGTGATTGCATAGCCGACGTCGGTGGCCGGCGAGCCCAGCCATTTTGCACAGGCGATGGCCTGGGAGGTGCTCATGCCGGTGCCGATCTCGGTGCCGGTGTGGCGCAGCAGGATCTTCCCTTCGGGCGATATCTCGACCTTGGCCAGCGACGATTCCGCGCCGGTGCCGAAATCCTTTTGCACGCAGGCGAAACCCACGCCATACATTTTTCCCGGATTCTGTGCTTCGAATTCGGCCTTGCGCTTTGCGCGCTGGGCCCAGATGGGGTGCTGCCTGGCTTTCTCGATGACTTCGTCGGCCCGCACCGCGCCTGCCGGAATGGCGCCCTGGGTGTTCTTCATTCCGGTTTTCAGGACATTTTTAAGGCGGAATTCGGTAGGGTCGATATTGAGCTGCTGCGCCAGCTCGTCGACCAGCAGTTCCATCGACGCCATGGATTGCAGGGTGCCGTAGCCGCGCGCCGAGCCGGCATCCACCGCGCGTGTGGCATCGGCCCGGGCGGTCAGGTCGGACTTTGGAACGTAATAGATGGTTTGCGCGGCGGTGGCTCCCACCATGGCCACCGATGGCGAGAAGTTGCAGCGTCCGCCGCCGTTGGCGACCAGGTCGCCAGCCAGCGATTGGATGAGTCCCGTCTTGCGGTCGATGGCGATTTTGTAATCGATGTCGAACGCATGCCGCTTGAGGGAAGTCTGGAATTGTTCGTATCGGTCGTTGGCGATGCGCACGGGCCGGTTGTCGCCGTACAGGGCGCAGGCTATGCCGTAGAAGGGCATGTTGGCGTGGTCCTTGGAACCGTAGCCAACGGTATAACAGGGATGGAGAATGAGCTTTTTGACGGCGAATTTTGTTTTCGCCAGCATGGTGGCCGCCGTCTCGGCGACTTCGCTGGGCGATTGCGTGGGTACGACCATATGCATGGTTTGTCCGGCGGCGTCGTACCAGCAATTGGCGTTGTCCGGTTCCATGGCGGCGGTATCCACGGATTGAGTCTGGTATTTGCGTTCCAACACCAACCAGTCTTCGGGCGGGCTTTCCAGTTGCTTGCGCAATTGGCCGGCGTGGAACATGCCTTCCTCGCCCAGAGTGCCGTGGTCTTTGCCATCGGGCCAGACAGGCAGGTGCTTGCGCATCTGGCTGGGAAAGACGGGGGCGTCCTGGAGGCTGGAAAATACGTCTTTGTCGAAAGGGGTTTCGCCGCCTATGCGCACGTAGCGGAACGTGCCCCACGGGTCGCGCTCGAGCGGGCCCGTTTGGGCGCCGTACTTGATGAGGTCGGTCTGGAACTGGAGCGTGTTCTTCGCCATGCGAAAACGCGCAAAATCATGGAAGATGAGGATCGCGACCGCGTGCCCCAGGTAGGCCGGCGTCTTGCCCGTTGGCAGCAGCATGTCTTCGCCATAAAAGTCGGTGAAGGCCACGCCGTCGCGCTGAAGATCGTCGGCGGTCACCACCCGGTCAGGCGCCAGCTGTTTGCCCAGGCGTGCCAGGTCGAAGCCTTCGTACAGCGCATCGGCGCGCGTGGCGCGCAGTATCAGAGCGTGGCTTTGACGATCGGGCCAATGCGGAAGGTCGCGGGCGCGGATGTCGCGCGCAAAAATCTTCGAGCCCGTGACCTTGCTGATGCCGTCGACGCGGAATTGCGCTTTGGCGTGCGCCGGGTCCCAGGAAACGGGGGTGAGGTGCTTTTGGTCGAACAGGGCCGCGTAGGCTGGAGACGCAAAGGGCGCGATATAAGCCGTAATGCCCGCGATGGTTGTCGCTTTAAGAAACTGGCGGCGCGAGAGACTGGGGGTGTCCATAGTTCCTTCCTGGCGTGGCATGGCGGCAACCCTTGTAAACAGGAAGGCGCCAGCACTGTTGTTGAAGCTACCGTACTCTTGCTGGATTCCGATTCAGGTTCCAAGCATACGCCGATCGCGGCGCTGTAGCTACCTGGACAACGACGGGGTCGGCGCGACAGCCATGGCGGGCCGTCAGGCTTCAAGCGCGGCTTCGACCGCGGCGTCGTCGAAGAAGTGGATGCGGTTCTTGCCGGTGCGCTTGGCGTGGTACATGGCGATATCCGCCTGGGACAGCAGTTTGGAGCTGCTGTCGGAGGGGCTTCGGGAAACCGTTATCCCTATCGAGGCGCTTAACGTGAATGTGTGGCTGTTTATCGTGAAAGGCTCCTGGACGACTTCCAGGAGGCGCATTGCCGCGCAGGCAGCATCCTCGCGGGCGTTTTCTATGTTGGCCAGCAGGATGACGAACTCGTCTCCGCCCAGGCGGGCGACCGTATCGGCCGGCCTGGACTCTTCCCGGAAAAGAGCGGCCAGGCGCGTGAGAACGCCGTCGCCCACTTCATGGCCGTGAATGTCATTAATGTGCTTGAATCCGTCCAGATCGCAAAAGAACAAGGCGAACGGCTTGCCTCCGCGCTCCAGTTCGCTCAATGCCTTTTGTATGCGCTGTTCCAGCATGGCTCTGTTGCACAGGCCAGTCAGCGGGTCGTGATGCGCCAGGAACGACAGGCGGGTTTCGCTGGCCCGAAGCTCGGATTCCTTTTCGCGCAAACGAGTGACCATGTAATTGAAGCCCTGTATGAAACTGCCTATCTCGTCTTTTTGCGGGCCCGCCAGCGGCAGCAGCTCGCGTTTTCCGTCGGCGATTTCCCGCATGGCCTTGGTGGTGCTGGTAACCGGGTACAGCAGGCGTGAAACAATGAAAAAGATCGCCGTCAAGAGAAGTATGGCGCCAAGCACGCTGCCCTGCAGGGCGGCGTTTTTCAGGCTATGGACGGGTTGAAGAGCTTCGGCGGTCAGCATGTGCGCCACGACGAACCAATCGCTGCCCGGAACGGAGGCAATGGCTTCCAGCTCTTCTTCGCCTTTTGCATTGATCGCCACGCCGGCTCCCCGGTAGCCCGCAACGGCGCGGTCGTGCAGCGGGTTGGCGCCTGGAGCGGGGGTGGGCCTGAGCACCATGGCCGGATCGCTGGAGCCGATGTACTGATGGATGCCGGGCGAAACCAGCAGCAATCCGCCGGTCTTGCCGATGGGGTTTTTGGGAGCGTTTTGCTGCGAACCCAGCGATGGCAGAGAGAACACGCCGGCCAGTATGGCTACGACATGCCGCGAGGCGTCCCGCACCGGGCTTGCAATGATCATGTTTGAGCCGACAAGCGCAGGTTCGTATTCCAGCGTGCCCCGTGCCGGTCGTTCCGGATTCATGGCTTGTTGAAACCAGGCGTCTTTGGCAAATGAGCGCGAGCCGAATGTCGGACTCAAGGGCATGCTGTGCTGTTTTATGTCGCCGCCAAGGTCGAGCAGCAGCAGGTTGTCGGCAGCGCGCAAACCGGCATTATGGCTATTGGAGACCCAGTCGGCGAATCGGTCGGGTTTCAGCAAGGCATCGGGCGGCATGGTTTGGGCCAGATGCTCGACGAGCTGGCGGCGCATGTCCAGCCGCTGCCCGACGTCGCGGGCGACGTATGAGGCGAATGCCAGTTGCTGGGTCGAGACCAGATCCTGGATCTGCTGCTGCGTGTAGGGAAGGATGATGGCGAAGCGCAGCACCGCGCTGGCCGCCAGTGCAATACACCCGATTAGAATGAGACGAAATTTCAGAGTCTGAAAGACCATGATCTGTGGCTGCGCCGGTCGTCAACAGAAATGTTTTATTCTTGGCATGTCATACGGCCAGATGTAACCGAGGGAGCGTCCGTCATCGTTGCTACAGAGTGTAAAAGTAAACTGTATTCAACGCTATGGCGTCAAGAACTTTTTGGATTGAAGCCGCCGCGATCCGCCGATTAGGTATTATGCTTGAGTCAAAGAGCCGTAATATCAGGAGCAACCATGTCCGATCCTTCCCTTTCGCCCACAATCCTCATCGACAGTGACAACCCCGATGTCATTGCCTTTGCGCGGCAGCACGACTCCGGCGGCACGCAGCGCGAGCGCGCCGTGGCGCTGTATTACGCGGTGCGGGATGGCTTTCGTTACGATCCGTATCAAATCGATTTTTCCGTCGAGGGCATGAAAGCCAGCGGCGTTCTCAGCAAGAAATACGGCTGGTGCGTGCCGAAAGCCGCCTTGCTGGCCGCTGTTTGCCGGGCGGTGGGAATCCCCGCGAAAGTGGGCTACGCCGATGTGCGCAACCACATGAGCACCGAGCGCATGCGCCAGATGATGAAGACCGACGTGTACATGTGGCACGGCTACACCGACATCCTGCTGGATGGCGTATGGCGCAAGGCCACGCCGGCTTTCAATATCGAGCTGTGCGACCGCTTCGGCCTGTTGCCGCTGGAGTTCGATGGCCGCGAGGATTCCATCTATCATCCCTACGACAAGTCGGGCAACCGGCATATGGAATACGTGCGTCAGCGCGGCAGCTTTTACGATATGCCGCTCGACGAAATGCTGGCCGATTTTAAAAAATACTACCCGTTCTGGGTGGATCAGTCGTCGGCCATCCATACGGCTGACTTCATGCAGGACGTCGCGCGCGAGCAGGACGCCAGCGCCTGTTAGCTGCAATGGGGCGCTGCCCGGGCTCTAGCCGAACCTGAAGCTGGATGCCGTGATGTTGGCGAATGTGCCGGTGTCATGGTACACACAGACCGCCGGGTCGTCTTCGGCGGCGCCCGCGGCAACCATCAGTGGAATGAGGTGGTCTTCGCGCGGATGCGCGCGCCGCGCGGCGGGTGCGCTTTCCCAGTTTTCAAGCTGTTGCAGGCGCTGTTCGACGGGGCCTTGCACGATGGCCTGCTGCAGCCAGGCATCGAACTGGGCCGACGGTACGGCCCCCGTGCTGCGGATTTCCCGCAGGTTGTGATAGCTCAGGCCGCTGCCAATAATAAGAACGCCTTCGTCGCGCAGCGGGGTCAGGGCGCGTCCCAGCGCAATATGCAATTGCGGGCTGAAGTGGGTTTCGATGGATAGCTGGACAAGGGGTATGTCGGCGTCCGGGTACATGACCGCCATGGGAACGAAGGCCCCGTGATCGAATCCGCGTTGCGCATCGAGCGCATAGGGCAGGCCGGCTTCCTGCAGCAGTTGCGCCGTGCGTTCGGTCAGGGTAGCGCTGCCAGGCGCCGGGTATTGGATCGTGTAGGTATGCTCGGGAAAGCCGTAGTAGTCGTACAGCATGGGCGGCTTGGGGTTGGACATGAGCAGGAACCCGCCGTTGGCTTCCCAGTGCGCGGAAATCATGAGCACGGCGGTGGGCTTGCGGTTCAGTTGCCCGGGTATTTCCTGCAGCGAGCGGGTCAGCACAGCATACATTTGCTGCGCTTCAGGCATGTAGGGCCACGGCCCTCCCCCGTGGGAAATAAAATAGACGGGCATTTTCATGGTGGGCCTTGTTGCTGCGTAATTCGTTGCGTAATTTCAAAGGCGCCCGGTCGCGAAGGCCGGGCGCGGGTGACCTAGGTTAGGCGGCTTGGCCGCGGCTGCCGTCCAGGCTCCAGGAGCCTGGGCCGGCGAAGATGATGTAGAACATGATGAAGCACAGCAGGATGGCGGTTTCGCCGCCGTTGAGGATGGGCAGGAAGAAGATGCCGCTGGGCGCCACGTGGCCGACGAAGTAGGCCGCGGCGCCGAAGCCCGATCCGATGAACGCGGCGGGGCGGGTGAACAGGCCGATGATGAGCAGCACGCCGACGATCAGTTCGATGATGCCGGCCACGCCCAGCAGCGAGAACACGGGCAGGTTGTCGAACATGGCGATGTGCGGAACGTGGAAGAGCTTGGCCAGGCCGTGCCACAGCAGCACATAGCCGGTGACGATGCGCAGGATGGCAAGTATGCGGGGTGTCCAGGTGGTGCAGGCGTTGTTCATGGTTGTCCTCTCGAGTTGTGAAACATATGGTGCGAAACCAAGCCAGGGCGATGCATAAACAGGATGACGAGGCGGTGCGCGGAGCCGGAACAGGCTGCCGATGCGCATTAATTGACCTGGTGCCAAAAGTGTATCGGAGTTTTGGGCGAAAATATATGTATTGTCGGAGTTTGTCGCAGACGGGCTTGCCATGCGTGGCGGCCATGGGCGGTTATGTCCGATAATATGGTTTTTCCACCCCGAATCAATGAGTTCTCATATGGCCGCATCCACCTCTACCCGCACCGATTTCGTCCGTTTCGCCCTGGAGCAAGGAGTTTTGCGCTTTGGCCAGTTCAAGGTGAAGTCGGGGCGCATCAGCCCCTACTTTTTTAATGCGGGGCTGTTCAATAAAGGGGTGTCGGTGGGGCGTCTGGCAAAGTTCTATGCGCAGGCTCTGGTGGATTCGGGCATCGAGTTCGACATGCTGTTCGGGCCCGCCTACAAGGGCATTCCTCTGGCCACGGCAACCGCCGTGGCGCTGGGCGAGCAAGAGGCCATGCGGGGGCGCGACATTCCTTTTGCGTTCAACCGCAAAGAGGCCAAGGATCATGGCGAGGGCGGGGTGCTGGTGGGGGCGCCGCTGGAAGGGCGGGTGGTCATTATCGACGACGTGATTACCGCCGGGACTTCGGTGCGCGAGTCGGTCGAAATCATCCGGCAGTCCAAGGCGACGCCGGCGGCGGTGCTCATCGCGCTGGATCGCATGGAGCGCGCGGGCGCGGACGATGCGTTGTCCAGGCATTCGGCGGTGCAGGATGTGGCGGCGACCTACGGGATACCGGTGGTATGCATTGCGTCGCTGAGCGACATCATGGCGCTGCTGGACGACGACGTTCATCTTGCCGAGCATCGGGAGGCTGTGGCGGTGTATCGGAACAAATACGGTGTGTCGGAATAGTTTGTTTTTGCTGTGAGGGGCCAGATAAAAAGCGTCTTTAGAAGGCGCTTTTTATCATTATTCTGGTGTTCCGGAGAGTTTTGGTGTTTTTGGGGTTCTTGAGCCGGCCGTTTTGGCTTGGCCAATTTTGTTCAGGTCGCCGCGGCCTCGGCGCCGCCGAGGCTACCCGCGCGGCCAGGCGTTTTCGGGCGCTCACATAACTCGCGCGAACGGACAGCCACCGGCTGTCCGTAAACGCCGCGCTCAAACAGATGTTCGCTTGCCTCCCGAAAACACCTGCCCGCGCGGCTTGCTCCAACTTCACAAAATTGGCCAAGCCAAAACGGCCTGGAAGTGGAGCGATATGTGCGGCTGAATGGCGTGCGTTGGGCCGAATGGGCGAGGCGTGCGGCCGGATTTACCGTCGGGCTTCCCCAGGGTAAGTCCGCATTCCCTGGGGGCGGTAATCCGCGCGGGCGGCCCAGCTTGGGACGCCCACGCTTTTTTATTGCTGGTTGGGCGCGCCCAGTTTTTCTTTGAGCAGATCGTTGACCTGCTGCGGGTTGGCTTTGCCTTTGGCGGCTTTCATGACCTGGCCGACCAGGGAGTTGAAGGCTTTTTGCTTGCCGGCGTGGTATTCGGCGACGATGGCGGGGTTGGCGGCCAGGACTTCGTCGACCATGGCGGCGATGGCGCCGGAGTCGCTGATTTGCTTGAGGCCGCGGGCGTCGATGATGGCGTCGGGGTCGCCGCCGTTTTCGCCTGCCCACATTGCGGCAAAGACGTCGCGGGCGATTTTGTTGGAGATGGTGCCGTCGATGATGCGCTTGATGAGGGCGGCCAGCGCGGCGGGATTGACGGGGCTTGCGTCGATGGTTTTTTCGTCGCGGTTCAGGGCGGCGGAAAGCTCGCCCAGCACCCAGTTGGCGGCCAGTTTGGCCTGGCCTTGGGGCAACGCCGTGGCGGCCTCTTCGAAGTAGGCGGCGTAGGTGCGATCCATGGTGAGCTGGGCGGCGTCGTAGCCGGTCAGGCCAAGGTCGGATTCGAAGCGCGCGCGCTTGGCGGCGGGCAGTTCGGGCATGCCGGCGCGTACTTGCTCGACCCATTCGGGGGCGATGACGAGGGGGGGCAGGTCGGGGTCGGGGAAGTAGCGGTAGTCGTCCGCGTCTTCCTTGGTGCGCATGCTGCGGGTTTCGTCGTGGTCGGCGTCGTACAGCCGGGTTTCCTGCACCACTTTGCCGCCGTCTTCGATGAGCTCGATCTGGCGGCGCACTTCGTACTGGATGGCGCGCTCGAGAAAGCGGAAGGAGTTCAGGTTCTTGATTTCGCAGCGTGTGCCGAATTCGGCCTGGCCTTTGGGGCGCACGGAAACGTTGGCGTCGCAGCGGAACGAGCCTTCCTGCATATTGCCGTCGCAGATGCCCAGCCACACCACCAGGCCGTGCAGGGCGCGGGCATAGGCCACCGCCTCGGCGGCGGAGCGCATTTCGGGTTCGGAAACGATTTCCAGCAAGGGGGTTCCGGCACGGTTCAGGTCGATGCCGGTGGAGGATTCACCGTGCGGGCCGGTGAAGTTCTCGTGCAGCGACTTGCCGGCGTCTTCTTCGAGGTGGGCGCGCGTGAGGTTGACGGTTTTTTCTTCGTCGCCGACGAAAAAGCTGATGGTGCCGCCCTGCACGACGGGGATTTCGAACTGGCTGATCTGGTAGTTCTTGGGCAGGTCGGGGTAGAAATAGTTTTTGCGCGCGAAGATCGAGCGTGGCGCGATATGCGCGCCCACGGCCAGGCCCAGCTGGATGGCGCGTTCGACCGCGCCCCGGTTCAGGACGGGCAGGCTGCCCGGCAGGGCCATGTCGACTTCATTGGCCTGGGTATTGGGCTGGGCGCCAAACCGGGTGCTGCTGTCCGAAAAGATTTTTGATTCGGTCGAGAGCTGGGTGTGCGTTTCCAGCCCGATCACAATTTCCCATTCCATTATTTTTGTTCCGGTTTACGTTGATGCCAATCGGTGGCCTGCTGGAAGCTGTCGGCGATGGCCAGCAACTGCCCTTCGCGGAAATAATTGCCGATGATCTGCAGCCCGATGGGCAGGGGGCTGGCATCGGCGCTGAAGCCGCAGGGAATGGACATGGCGGGAAGGCCCGCCAGGCTGACGCCCAGAGTGTAGATGTCGGCCAGCCAGTCCGCCGTGGGGTTCTCGCGGTTGTCGCCGATGCGTTTGGCCACGGTGGGCGTGACCGGGCCCATGATGACGTCGCATTGGCCGGCGAAAGCCTGCTGGAAGTCGTTGGCGATCATGCGCCGCACGCGCTGGGCTTGGAGGTAGTAGGCGTCGTAATAGCCGTGGCATAGCACGTAGGTTCCCACCAGAATGCGCCGCAGTACCTCGGGGCCGAAGCCCTCGGCGCGTGAGCGGCTGGTCATGTCCGCCAGGTCGGTGTAGGTTTGTGCGCGATGGCCGTAGCGCACGCCGTCGTAGCGGGAAAGATTGCTGGAGGCTTCGGCCGGGGCGATGACATAGTAGGCGGGAATCGACAGCTTGGTGCGCGGCAGCGAAATGCCGACGCGCCGGGCGCCCAGGGATTCGCAGGTTTTCAGGGCGTTTTCCACCGCCTGGGCCACATTGTCGGCTAGGCCTTCATTGAAGAATTCTTCGGGCACGCCGATGCGCAGGCCTTCGAGGGGGCGGGCGCCGGCGGCCTGGTGCCGCTTGGCGGCGGCATCGAATTCATCGCGGATGCGGCCGGCCTGGTTGGCCACGCCGTCGCAGGCTTGCAGGCTGGTGGAGTCGCGCTCGTCGAAGCCGCTCATGGGATCGAGCAGTTCGATCAGGTCCTGGGCGTTGCGCGCGATGGGGCCGGCCTGATCCAGGCTGGAGCCGAAGGCCACCATGCCGAAACGCGAAACCGTGCCATACGTGGGCTTGATGCCGCTGACGCCGCACAGGGCGGCGGGCTGGCGCACCGAACCGCCGGTATCGGTGCCGGTGGCGGCCAGCACCAGGCCGGCGGCGACGGCCGCGGCGGATCCGCCCGACGACCCGCCGGGAACGGCGTCGGGGTTCCAGGGGTTGCGCGCGGGGCCGAAGGCGGAATTTTCGTTGCCCGAGCCCATGGCGAATTCGTCGCAGTTGAGCTTGCCCAGAGACACGGCGCCGGCCTGCTGCAAGCGGCTGACGACCGTGGCGTCGAAGGGGCTGACGTAGTCGGCCAGCATCTTGCTGGCCGCCGTGGTGCGCCAGCCGCGCGTGACGAACACGTCTTTGTGGGCGATGGGAATGCCGGCCAGAGCGGGAGCCTGGCCGGTGGCCAGCAGGGCGTCGGCGGAGCGGGCCTGATCCAGGGTGAGCTGCGGATCGACCTGCAGAAAGGCGTTCAGGCTGGCGTTCGCTTCTAGGGCCTGAAGGGCGCTTTCGGCCACTTCCAGGGCGCTGACCTTGCGGTCGCGCAACGCGCCCCGCAGGGCGGCAATCGTGTCGAATTCTGAGTGTATGGGCATTGTGGGATTACTCGATGACCGTGGGTACCAGGAACAGGCCTTGCTCGCTGCCGGAAGGGGAGTTGGCCATCAGCGCCTGGCGCTGTTCGAGGGTATGGGTGGCGACGGCTTTGTCGTCGCGCAGGCGCAGCGCGATTTCCTGGTGGGCCGAAAGCGGGTGGGCCATGGGTTCGATGCCCGTGGTGTCCACCGCTTGCAGCTGCTCGATGAGGTCGAGGATGCCGTTGAGTTCTTCCTGCGCGCGTGCGCTGTCTTCGGGGGAAAGCGCAATGCGCGCGAGTCGCGCCACGCGGGTGACGTCCTGATCAGTAATGGCCATGGGTGATTGAGCTGTAAAAATTCGGCGGGGAAGATGGAAGGGATGGCGTGGCCATTTTCCGGATCCAACGTGCCGTTTGGCGGATTCCGATAGGCCGGACTGCGCCTAGGGTATACCCGTTACCAAAGTTAACGAGCCGGCAAAAGGCATTAATCAAACTGAATTATAAGTTATCATTTAAGGCTTAACCGTTAATCTGCTAATCGTGTTCAAATTGTGCCCGAAAATAGCCATGCTAGTTAACGGGCTTTTTATTTACCTTGATCTTACTGAGCACACTACATGTTCGGATTCCTCCGCAGCTACTTCTCCAGCGATATGGCGATCGATCTAGGAACCGCCAACACCCTTATTTACGTTCGTGGCAAAGGCATCGTGCTGGATGAACCCTCGGTGGTCGCCATCCGGCATGACGGCAGTCACAACGGCAAGAAAATCATCCAGGCCGTGGGCCGGGAAGCCAAGCAGATGCTGGGCCGGGTTCCGGGTAACATCGAGGCCATCCGCCCCATGAAAGACGGCGTCATCGCCGATTTCACGGTCACCGAGCAAATGCTCAAGCAGTTCATCCGCATGGTGCATCCGCGCAGCATGTTCGCGCCGAGCCCGCGCATCATCGTGTGCGTGCCCTGCGGCTCCACCCAGGTCGAGCGCCGCGCCATCCGCGAATCGGCGCTGGGCGCCGGCGCCAGCCAGGTGTTCCTCATCGAAGAGCCCATGGCCGCGGCCATCGGGGCGGGCCTGGCGGTATCCGATGCCAGCGGCTCCATGGTCGTCGACATCGGCGGCGGCACCACCGAGGTGGCCGTCATTTCGCTGGGCGGCATGGTTTACAAGGGTTCGGTGCGGGTCGGCGGCGACAAGTTCGACGAAGCCATCATCAACTACATCCGCCGCAATTACGGCATGCTCATCGGCGAACCCACCGCCGAGCTCATCAAAAAGGAAATCGGCTCGGCATTCCCGGGGGCTGAAATCCGCGAAATCGAAGTCAAGGGGCGCAATCTTTCCGAAGGGGTGCCGCGCAGTTTCACGGTATCGTCCAACGAAATCCTGGAATCGCTCACCGACCCCCTGAACCAGATCGTTTCGGCGGTCAAGACCGCTCTCGAGCAAACTCCTCCCGAACTGGGAGCCGACATCACCGACAAGGGCATCGCCCTGACCGGGGGCGGCGCCTTGCTGCGCGATCTGGATCGCCTTCTTCAAGAAGAAACCGGCCTCCCGGTCGTGGTCGCCGAAGATCCGCTTACCTGCGTGGTGCGCGGCTGCGGCGAAGCGCTCGAGCACCTCGAACGGCTGGGCACGGTCTTCATCTACGATTAATCCCCTATGCCCGGCGCCCGCTCGGGGCGGGCATATTTCAGGTTCGACATAGTTTGCAATGCAAGGGCAAGGGCAAGGCACGATAAGATTGTTCAAGCGGGGGCCGACCGCGGAGTTCCGCTTGTTTGTCTTTGTCGTGCTGTCCTTGTCGCTGCTGCTCGTCGATTCACGCTGGCGGGTGCTCGATCCGGCCCGGCAGGCCATCTCGGTGGCGCTTTACCCGTTCCAGCGCCTGGTTCTCGCGCCGCGCGACGCCATCGAAAGCGTCAACGGCTGGTTCGATGCTACCTCGCTGGCCCGCACCGAAAAAGAAGCGCTGCAGCGCCAGCGCATCGAGCTGGCGCAGATCTCCACGCACGCCGCGCAGCTTGCCGCGGAAAACCGCCTGCTGCGCCGCCTGCTCAACGTTTCCGAAATGGTGTCGCAGTCGTCGGTGGCCGTCGAGGTGCTTTACGAGCCGCCCAATGCCTTTACGCATCATCTGGTGTTCAACAAGGGCTCCAGCAGCGGCATCGAATCGGGCATGCCCGTCATCGACGAAGGCGGGGTGGTCGGCCAGGTCATACGCGTTACCCCGTTCACGTCCGAAGCCGCGTTGCTCACCGACGAGAAAATCTCCATTCCCTCCCAGGTGCTGCGCAATGGCCTGCGGGTCATCGTGTTCGGCGGCAGTTCTTCGGGCAAGGTCGAGGTGCGCTACCTGACGAACGACGCCGACATCGTTCCCGGCGACACCTTGATTACCAGCGGGGTAGGGGGGTATTTTCCCGCCGGTCTGCTGGTCGCCAAGGTCGATCACATAGAACGCGATGCGGCCAGCGGGTTTGCCGTGGCCGTCGCCACACCCTTGTCGCATCCCGAACGCTACCGCCACTTCCTGGTGCTGCGCACGGACACCGCCAAATCCGAATCCAGTCAGGAGGCCAAACCAAATGGTTCGCCATCCGACAAGCCATAAGCCGGCCGCGCCGGGCCTGGGCAAATCGTCGCTCAGTTCGCTCGAGCCCATCGATTCCGCGCCTTTTCGCCGACCGTCCAGCGGCGTTTTCGTATGGGGCACCATACTGCTCGTCTGGCTGTTTTCCCTGCTGCCCTGGCGGCTATGGCAGCCGACCCCCGATCTCCTGCTGCTGGTCATCGCCTTCTGGTGCCTGAATGAGCCGAGGCGCGTGGGCATGCTTACCGCCTTCATTTTCGGCCTGCTCATGGACGTGCACGACGCAGGCCTGCTGGGCGAGCAGGCGCTGGTGTACAGCCTGGTCGCCTACGGCGCCATTACCTTGACCCGCCGCCTGCAGCACTTCAATCCCGTGGTTCAGGCCGTGCACATGCTGCCTGTCGTGGTCATCGCCGAAGGGCTGTCCAGCCTGGTGCATGCCTGGCTGGCGAGTGAGTGGGCGGGGTGGGGCTGGTTGTGGTCGGCGCTGTTCACCGTGGTGCTTTGGCCGCTGGCCGACATTCTTTTGCATCTGCCGCAGCGGCGCCAGGAAGAAATCGATTCGGGCGCGGCCTGAGGCCGGGTCGGAAAAGCGCCATGTTCGAGTTCAAGAAAACCACCTTGCACCAGAAGCGGCAGGTCATGCTGCGCGTTCTGGTTGCCGGCATTTTCGCGCTGGTGTGCTTTGGCCTGCTGATCGGGCGCCTGTGGTATTTGCAGGTGGTTCGCTACGAAGGCCTGGCGGCGCGGGCCGACCAGAACCGCATTGCCGTCGTGCCCATTCCGCCGCGCCGGGGGGAGATCCTGGATCGCAACGGGGTGGTGCTGGCCCGCAACTACCGCGACTATACCCTCGAGGTCGTGCCGGCCAATGTGGAGCGGAACATGGACGCCATGCTGGATGCGCTCAACGAAGTGGTGTACATAAGCCCCTACAATCGTAAACGCTTCAAGCAGAATCTGAATAAATCGGGACGCTATGCGCGTGTCTTGCTGCGCAACAACCTGAACGAAACCGAAGCGGCCTGGTTCGCCGCGCATGCCTACAAGTTTCCCGGCGTCGAGCTGCGGGCGCGCTGGGTGCGCGAGTACCCGCAGGGCGAGCTGGCGGCGCACGTGCTGGGCTACGTGGGCCGCATTTCCGAGGCCGACCAAAGCCGGCTGGAGGAAGAAGGCCGCATGGGCAACTATCGCGGATCCGACAGCATCGGCAAGAAGGGCGTGGAAAAAACCTGGGAAGAAGCGTTGCACGGCCATACCGGCGTCGAGGAAGTCGAGGTCACCGCCACGGGCCGCCCCGTGCGAACCTTGAGGCGCATCGATCCCGTCCCGGGATCCGACCTGAAGCTGTCGCTGGATGCCGGCCTGCAGCGCGTTGCCGAAGAGCAGTTCGCCGGCAAGCGGGGCGCGCTGGTGGCCATCGATCCCAAAACGGGAGGGATACTGGCGCTTGTGTCGGCGCCGTCGTTCGACCCGAATCTGTTCGTGGACGGCATCGACGTGGAAAGCTGGCGCGAGCTGAACGAGTCGCCCGACCACCCGCTGATAGACCGCCCCATTTCCAGCGCCTACCCCATAGGCTCGACCTACAAGCCTTTCGTGGCGCTGGCCGCGCTGCAGCTTGGCAAGCGCTCCGCCACAGAGCGGATTCCCGATCCGGGCTATTTCGAGTTCGGGGGCCAGCGTTTCCGCAATGCCGGCGGCGCGGTGTACGGCCCCACCGACATGCATCGAGCCCTGGTCGTATCGTCGGACACGTATTTCTTTTCGCTGGGGCCGGAGATCGGCGTCGACGCCCTGCACGACTTCACCAAGCAGTTTGGTTTCGGCCAGATCACCGGCATCGATCTGGATGGGGAAAAGCGCGGTGTTTTGCCGTCCACCGAATGGAAGCGCAAGGCTTATAAAAAGCCGGAGCAAAAACGCTGGTATGCGGGCGAATCCGTTTCGGTGGCCGTGGGCCAGGGCTATAACGCCTTCACCTTGCTGCAATTGGCCCAAGCCACCTCGGTGCTGGCGAACAACGGCACCTACATGAAGCCGCATGTCGTCGCCCAGGTGCGCAATCCCGAAACCGGCGCGTTGACGCCGACAGTGACCAAGCCCTTGTACACCATACCCTTGAAGCCGGAGAACCTGAAGGTGGTGCAGGACGCCCTGGCCGATGTGGTTCGTTCGGGCACCGCGCGCCGCGCCTTCGTCGGCGCCTCCTATCAGGCCGCGGGCAAGACGGGCACGGCCCAGGTATACAGCCTTCACGGCTCGAAATATCATGCGGGAGCGGTGGACGAACGCCTGCGCGATCACGCCCTGTTCATGGCGTATGCGCCGGTGGACGATCCCAAGATCGCCCTGGCGTTGATCGTCGAGAACGGCGGCTGGGGCGCTTCGGTGGCGGCGCCGATCGCGCGCAAGGTATTCGATTACTGGCTGTCGCCCAATCGGAAGGACACGGCGGGAACGGGCCCGGCCGTGCCGGCCGCCAAGGACGAGGCGCCGGACGATGGCGTGGGCGAGTCGCCGGATGCGGTGGTCAAGCCCGAGGACTTGCCGCCCGACGATTCGAACAACGGCAGCCAGGATAAGTCGGCAATCGTGCCCAGGGCTTCCGACGACGATGGAGACATGCCATGAAACGCCTCATGCAATGGGTGGCCAGGGCCTTCATGGCGTTCGACTGGCCTTTGCTGATCATCCTGGTGCTGATGGCCATGCTGGGCATGACCGTCATGCACTCGGCCGTGGGCGGCACCGATTGGCGTTTCGCCGACCAGTTCCGCAACTTCCTGCTGGCCTTTGCCGTCATGTGGGTCGTGGCGCTCATCCCGCCGCCCCAGCTCATGCGCCTGGCGCCCTACGTGTACATAGTGGGGGTGGCGCTGCTGGTGGCCGTGGAGTTGTTCGGTGAAACCAGCAAGGGGGCCACGCGCTGGCTGAACATGGGGTTCGGCCGGATGCAGCCGTCCGAGATTTCGAAAATAGCCGTGCCGATGCTGCTGGCCTGGTACTTCCATCGGCATCAGGGCAAGATACGTTTTCTCGACTTCATCGTGGCGGGAGTGCTGCTGCTGATTCCATTCGCGCTCATCGTCAAGCAGCCCGACCTGGGGACGGCGATGCTGGTGTTTACGGCGGGATTCTGCGTCATTTACTTCGGCGGCCTGTCGTTCAAGCTTTTGGCGCCGGCCGTCATCGTGGGCGTGCTGGCCGTGGGCACCCTGGTGTACTACGAAAACCAGATCTGCCAGCCGGATATCGACTGGGTGGTGTTGCACGACTACCAGAAGCACCGGGTGTGCACCTTGCTCAACCCCAGCTCCGATCCGCTGGGCAAGGGTTTCCATACCATCCAGTCCATGATCGCCATCGGTTCGGGCGGGGTCTATGGCAAGGGCTATATGCAGGGCACACAGTCGCACCTGGACTTCATCCCCGAACGCACGACCGATTTCATTTTCGCGGTTTTCGCCGAGGAATTCGGCCTGTATGGCGGCATTTCGCTGCTTATTCTGTATGGCTTGCTGATTCTGCGGGGGCTGGCCATCGCCGTGCGGGCGCATACCCAGTTCGGTCGCCTGATGGCCGGATCCATGGCGATGATGTTTTTCGTCTATGTGTTCGTGAACATCGGCATGGTGACCGGAATCCTTCCCGTCGTGGGCGTGCCGCTACCTTTCATGAGCTACGGGGGAACGGCGTTGCTGACGCTGGGTATAGCCTGCGGAATGCTGATGAGCATCAGCCATTACCGGCCGGTGCGGCGCTAGCCGAAAACTCCCGCCAGAATTTTCCTGACCGGCGCCGGCAGGGCCGTGGCGGCCAGCTCGTCTACCGAAATCCAGGCCTGGCCGGTGCCGGGCTCGGCCATTGCCGGGGCATTGGCCACGACATGCCATGGCTCGATGTGCAGCTTGAAATGCGAGAACACATGCTGCAGGCCGGCCATTTTGTTTTCCTGGAGCGCGGCCACACCCATGCCCGAGCATGCCGCGCGCAGGGAATCGGCATCGTCGTATTGGGGCAGGCTCCACAGCCCTCCCCAGATGCCGGGCGAGGGCCGCTGCTCCAGCAGGATGCGGTCGCCGCGCTGGAGAATCAGCATGGCGCATTGGCGCTGTTCGCTTTGTTTCTTTTTCTTGGGGGCGGGCAGTTCGGCCTGGCGGGACTCCAGGCGGGCGTAGCACTGGGCTGCCAAAGGACAGGCGCCGCAGTCGGGCTTGCCGCGGTTGCAAAGGCCGGAGCCCAGATCCATCAGGCCTTGCGTGTAGGCGGTCATGTCCAGGCCGGAGGGCGCCGCGTCCAGCACCGCCTGGGCGGTTTCCCACAGGACGTTTTCCGTTGCGCGCGCGGCGGGGTCGCCGAATATGCCGAAGTAGCGGGTGAACACCCTCTTGACGTTGCCGTCCATGATGGGGCTGCGCTTGCCGTAGGCGAACGCGGCGATCGCGGCGGCGGTGGAGCGGCCTATGCCCGGAAGCTGCATGATGTCGCTCGCATCGGGCGGAAACGCGCCGTGCCAGCGGCTGCAGACCTCGACGGCGCAACGATGCAGATTGCGGGCCCTGGCGTAATAGCCCAGGCCCGCCCAGTAAGGCATGACTTCGTCCTGGCTGGCCTGGGCCAGGGCCTGCACGGTCGGAAAGCGCTGGAGAAACCGCTCGTAGTAGCCGATGACCGTGCTTACCTGGGTTTGCTGCAGCATGATCTCGGACAGCCAGATGCGGTAGGGGTCGCGGCTGCCCTGCCAGGGCAGGCCGTGCCGCCCCGATTGGCGCTGCCACTGCGCTACGGTGCCGGCAAAGCGATCCAGGGCGGGTTGGGGATTGGAAATCATCGGGGTTGTCAGACCCTAGAAACGGGTGTTGCGCGTGACCGACCAACGCGCGGCCAATGCCCCGAGAATGGCAACGACCACCACCGCCAGCGCCAGGCTGAGCGCATCGGGCAGTTGCAGCGCCAATTGGGTGCCGTAGCTGCTGGCCAGCCGGGCCAGGGCGGCATTGAGCGGTGTGAGCGCCAGCGCGGCCAGCACCACGGCCGCCACGCCCGAAATGACGCCGGTCAGGGCGCCGAGGTACAGAAAGGGCAGGCGCACAAAGGCTTCGGTGGCGCCGACCAGGCGGGCCACGGCGATTTCCTCGCGCTGCGACAGCGCCTGCAGGCGCACGGTATTGAACACGGTGGCCAGCACCACCAGCGCCACCACGGCGGCAAGCATGCTCAGGCCCATGCGCACGAAGCCAAGTATGGCTTCCAGGCGCTGCACCCAGGCGCTGTCGTGCTGGACGCGATCCACCTCGTGCCATTTCCTCCATTCCTGAACCAGAGTTGCGGCGTCGCGCGCCAGATCGGGCTGCTCTTTCAGGGTAATGACCACCGCGTCGGGCAAGGGGTTGCCGGGCAGGGCCGCCAGCGCGTCCGCCCAGGCGGGATCCTGCTTCAGCCGGTCGTACACCTGGGCGCGCGGCACGATGCGCACGGCGCCGATTTTTTCCGCGTAGTCGGCCTGCAGGCGCGTGGCGATCTGCCGGGCCGTGCCGGAGGGTGCATCGGGTTTCAGGAACAGGGTGACCTCGGGCGACACGGACACTTGTCTGGCCACGGGCTGCGCCGAGATGAGGATGGAAGCCGTCAGGATGGGCGTGGCGAGCGTCAGGGCGATGACCAGCATATTGGACAGCGATGAAAACGGCTGGCTCAGCAGGCGGCGCACGGCCACCAGGAAGGCGTAGCGATGATGTCGTAGCCAGCGCTTCATTCGGCCACTCCTTGCGTGTCGGTGAAACGGCCGGAGTCGATGCGCAGGGTGCGGGTGGCGTAAGAGGCCATGAGCGCCCTGTCGTGCGATGCGATGAGCGTGGTGACGCCCACGCGGTTGAAGTCGCGGAAGACTTCCATGATGCGCCGCGCGGTGTCCTGGTCCAGGTTGGCGGTGGGCTCGTCGACGATGAGTATGGACGGACGGTTGACGATGGCGCGGGCAATGGCCAGGCGCTGTTGTTCGCCGCCGGACAGTTCGATGGGCTTCATGTCTTCTTTGCCCAGCAGCCCCACTTTTTCCAGCGCGGCCCGGGAACGCGTGACGGCCACGCTGTTTTCCAGGCCGATGACGGTAAGCGGCAGCATGACGTTCTGCATGGCGTTGCGGTCGTACAGCAGATGGGTGTCTTGCAGGATGACGCCCACCGCCCGGCGCAGATAGGGGCGCGCGCGCGGCGGCATCTGGTCGATGCGCCGGCCGTTGACCGAGATGGAGCCTCGGCTGGCGGGTTCCAGGCCGCCGATGAGCTTGAGCAGAGTGGATTTGCCGGCGCCCGACGGCCCCGAGACGAAGATGAATTCGCCGGGCTCGATGCGGAAATTGATGTCGGCCAGAATATTCCTGCCGCGCCCGTAAGACTTGAATACGTGCTGGAATTCGATCATGTTGGCTAAGCTAAGGAACCTCTGAACAAGTGTCCAGTATAACTGCCCGCGAGTATGATAACGTGCGGCAAAGCTGTTTTTGGAGGGCCTTGTGGCCGATTTGCATTCATGACGAGAAAACCACCCTCGACCCAGCCTCCGGGCAAACGCCTGTCCTGGCAGGATCCGGGCGTGCGTTCGCTGGTCTATCAAGGCGTGCTGCTGGCCGCGGTGGCGTGGCTGGCGTGGTTTCTGGTGTCGAATACACTGGCCAACCTGTCGGCCAGGAATATCACCACCGGTTTCGGTTTCCTGCATCAGGAAGCGGGTTTCGCCATCGGCGAGTCGCCCATTCCCTATACGCCTGCCGATAGCTATGGCCGCGCCATTCTCGTCGGCCTGCTCAATACCTTGCGTGTTTCTCTGGTCTGCATCGTCGCCGCCACGATATTCGGCACGCTGCTGGGGATTGCGCGTTTGTCGCGCAACTGGCTGATAGCGCGGCTGGCCGGCCTGTACGTCGAGGTCATGCGCAACATTCCCCTGTTGCTGCAGCTTTTCTTCTGGTATGCCGTCATTACCGAAAACATGCCAGGCCCGCGCCAGGCCCTGCATTGGCTGCCAGGCGTGTTCATGTCGAATCGCGGGCTCAAGCTGCCGGGCCTGCAGGGCGGCGGCCTGGACTGGATGGCCGGCGGCTTTGCGCTGGCCCTGGTGTTGTCGCTGTTGCTGGCGCACTGGGCGCGCCGGCGTCCCGCAGCCACCGGCCGGCGGCTGCCGATGGGTTTTATTGCCTGTGCATTGCTGATTGTCCTGCCTTTGGCCGGCTGGCTGCTGAGCGGCGCCAGCGTTGCGCTGGACATGCCCCATCTGCGCGGTTTCAACTTCCAGGGCGGCATCACCGTCAGCCCGGAGTTCGCCGCGTTGAGCATGGGTCTCATCGTGTATACCTCGGCCTTTGTCGCCGAGGTCGTGCGCTCGGGCATCCAGTCGGTCGGCAAAGGCCAGTGGGAAGCCGCCGAAGCGCTGGGCCTGTCGCGTGCCCGCACTTTGCGCCTGGTGGTGTTGCCCCAGGCGCTGCGGGTCATTGTGCCGCCCATGACCAGCCAGTTCCTCAACGTCACAAAAAACAGCTCGCTGGCCGTTGCCATCGGCTATCCCGACATCGTCTCGGTCGTCAATACCACGCTGAACCAGACCGGCCAGGCGCTGGAGGGCATCATGATCATCATGGGGGCGTACCTGGCGGTAAGCCTGGCCATCGCGGCGTTCATGAACTGGTACAACCGGCGCGTCGCGCTGGCGGAGCGTTAGCATGGCGCGCCCCGATACCCGGCCGCCAGGGGCGGCGGCCTGGCTCAGGGCCAGGCTGTTTGCCTCGTCCGCCAACGTCCTGCTTACTGTGCTTGCGGCATGGCTGCTGTTCATGCTGCTGCCCGCTGTCGTCGAGTGGCTGTTCATTCGGCCCGATTTCCATGCGTCGACGCCGCAGCAATGCCAGGCGGCGGGCGGGGCCTGCTGGGCCTTCATCGTGGCCAAGCATCGGTTGATCCTGTTCGGCCTGTATCCCTACGAAGAACAGTGGAGGCCCCTGCTGGTCACCGCCATTCTGGTCGGCCTCATCGTTTGCAGCGGAGTGCGGCGTTTCTGGCGCCCGTGGCTGCTTGGGGCGTGGTGCGCGGCCCTGGCCGGCGCGGCGGTGCTCATGTGGGGCGGCGTGCTTGGGTTGCGATACGTCGAGAACAGCCTTTGGGGCGGCCTGCCGCTTACCCTTATCCTGTCGGTCTTCGGCATTGCCTTCGCATTTCCACTGGGCATATTGCTGGCCCTGGGGCGGCGTTCGGAAATGCCCGTCATCAAGGCCTTGAGCGTCATTTACATCGAACTGATCCGCGGGGTGCCGCTCATCAGCCTGCTGTTCATGTCGTCGGTCATGCTGCCGCTGTTTCTGCCGGAGGGCTTTTCCATCGACAAGCTGCTGCGCGCGCAGATCGCCATCATCATGTTCGCGGCGGCCTATATTGCCGAAACCGTGCGGGGCGGCCTGCAGGCCATTCCAAAAGGGCAGTACGAGGCGGCGGCCGCGTTGGGGCTGACCTATTGGCAACAGGTGCGCAAGATCGTTCTGCCGCAGGCGCTGAGGGTGGTCATGGCGCCTCTGGCCAGCATTTTCATTTCGCTGTTCAAGGACACATCGCTGGTGGTGGTGATAGGCATTTTCGATTTGACGCAGGCCGCCAAGGCGGCCATCGCCGATGCCGATTGGCATGGTTTCAGCATCGAGGCCTATCTTTTCATCGCCTGCATATATTTTGTATTTTGCTATGCCATTTCGCGCTATAGCCAGCGTCTGGAAAAGCGGCTCGAGCATGGATCGGCCTGATCGTGGGCGCGGCGCGAGCAGGGGCGGCGGCCGGCAACAGGGATTGAACGTGAAAAAAACCACCAATCGCAAAGGAGCGGCACTATGGCCCAGGCCATGATCCAGATGGAAGGCGTAAGCAAATGGTTCGGCGCGTTCCAGGTGCTGTACGGCATCGATCTTCAGGTGGCCAAGGGCGAGCGCATCGTCATCTGCGGCCCTTCGGGTTCGGGCAAGTCCACGCTCATACGCTGCATCAACCGGCTCGAAGAGCATCAGCAGGGGCGCATCGTGGTGGACGGCGTCGAGCTGACCGGCAACCTCAAGCACATCGAAGCGGTGCGCCGCGACGTCGGCATGGTCTTCCAGCATTTCAATCTTTTTCCCCACCTTACCGTGCTTGAAAACCTGATGCTGGGGCCGGTCTGGGTGCTTGGCCTGCCCAAGAGCCTCGCCCAGGAAAAAGCCATGCATTACCTGGAGCGCGTGCATATCGCCGACCAGGCGGACAAGCATCCGGGCCAGTTGTCGGGCGGCCAGCAGCAGCGGGTGGCCATTGCACGCTCTTTGTGCATGGAACCCAAGGTCATGCTGTTCGACGAGCCGACTTCGGCGCTGGACCCCGAGATGGTCACCGAAGTGCTGGACGTCATGGTCGGCCTGGCCGAGGACACCGGCATGACGATGCTGTGTGTGACGCACGAAATGGGCTTTGCCCGGCAGGTGGCGGATCGCGTCATCTTCATGGACCAGGGCCGCATCATCGAGCAAAACACGCCGGATGCGTTTTTCGATGCGCCGGTCAACGAGCGCACCCGTCTCTTCCTGAGCCGGATACTGCATTAGCGCGCTGCTTGGCTGCCGAATCAAACTGTAACACTTGGTCAAGCAAGGTCTTGCTAGGATAGTGCCAGCGAGTGACGACTCGCGAACAGGACTCGAACAAAACTCCAGGAGAATCAAAAATGAATACGACGATGCGAGTGAACAAACTGGTGGCTTGCCTTGGCATGGTCGCCCTGGTTTCGGGCTGCGCCAGCATCCAGGAAAGCATGGGCGGCATGAGCAAGGGCGGCGGCACGGCGGTGGGCGCGGGGGCTGGCGCGGCGGTGGGCGCCGGCCTTGGGGCCATTATCGGCAACAGCAGTTCGGCGGCCCTCATCGGCGCGGGCATCGGCGCGGTGGCCGGCGGCATCGTGGGCTACAACTGGTCGGGCGTGAAAAAAGACGTGCAGCAATCCGGCGCGTCGCGCCTGGGCATCGACGTCATCGAAATGCCGGACGGCACCCTGAAGGTCAATATTCCCAGCAACGTCTCGTTCGACACCAACAAATACGCGCTCAAGCCGGCGCTGCTGCCGGTGCTGGACAGCGTGGCGCGGGCCTTGTCGCAGCATCCGGAGTTGCGCGCCAAGGCCATCGGCTACACCGACAGCACCGGAACCGCCGCCTTCAACCAGACCCTGTCGGTCAACCGGGCGCGCGCCGTCACCAATTACCTGACCCAGCATGGCGTGGCGCAGTCCCGCCTCATGGACGAGGGCCGCGGCCCGGCCGATCCCATTGCCGACAATGGCACGGTGGAAGGCCGCGCCATGAACCGGCGGGTCGAGTTGTTCCTGTACGCGGTCAAACAGTAAGTCCAGGCGCTTTCCCCCGGCAAAAAAAATCGAGCCTCATGGCTCGATTTTTTTGAGTCGCGGCTTCGTGCCGCATTCACCAGGCCTGAAGCCCGAGGCTTGCGCTTTGGCGTGTGGTCAGGTTTGCTGATAAATATTCGCGCCCTTCCTGACGAACTCCACGGCTTTTTCCCGCATGCCCTGTTGCAGGGCCTGATCGTTGTCCAGGCCCTGCTGATGGGCGTATTCGCGCACGTCCTGGGTGATTTTCATACTGCAGAAATGGGGGCCGCACATGGAGCAGAAGTGGGCGACCTTCATCGAGTCCTTGGGCAGGGTTTCGTCATGGAAGTCGCGCGCCGTATCGGGATCCAGGCCCAGATTGAACTGATCCTCCCAGCGGAACTCGAAGCGGGCCTTCGAAAGAACGTTGTCGCGGATGGCGGCGCCCGGATGGCCCTTGGCCAGGTCGGCGGCGTGCGCGGCTATCTTGTAGGTGATGATGCCGTCCTTCACGTCCTTTTTGTTGGGCAGGCCCAGGTGTTCCTTGGGCGTCACGTAGCACAGCATGGCGGTGCCGTACCAGCCGATGAGGGCCGCGCCTATGCCCGACGTGATGTGGTCGTAGCCGGGCGCGATATCGGTGGTCAGGGGCCCCAGCGTGTAGAAGGGGGCCTCGTGGCATTGCTCCAGCTGCAGTTCCATGTTTTCGCGGATGAGGTGCATGGGAACGTGGCCGGGGCCTTCTATCATGGTTTGCACGTCATGCTTCCAGGCGACCTGGGTCAGTTCGCCCAGGGTGCGCAGTTCGGCCAGCTGGGCCTCGTCGTTGGCATCGTAGCCCGAGCCCGGACGCAGGCCGTCGCCCAGCGAGAAGCTCACATCGTAGGCTTTCATGATTTCGCAGATTTCCTCGAAACGCTCGTACAGAAAGCTTTCCTTGTGATGGGCCAGGCACCACTTGGCCATGATGGAGCCGCCGCGCGAAACGATGCCGGTCATGCGGTCGGCGGTCATGGGGATGAAGGGCAGGCGCACGCCGGCGTGGATCGTGAAATAGTCCACGCCCTGTTCGGCCTGTTCGATGAGGGTATCGCGGAAAATATCCCAGGTGAGCTCCTCGGCCTTGCCGTCCACTTTTTCCAGGGCCTGGTAAATGGGTACGGTGCCGATGGGAACGGGCGAGTTGCGGATGATCCACTCGCGCGTTTCGTGGATGTTCTTGCCGGTGGAAAGATCCATGACGGTGTCGCCGCCCCAGCGTATGGCCCAGGTCATTTTCTCGACTTCCTCGCTGATGCTCGAGCCCAGCGCCGAGTTGCCGATATTGGCGTTGATCTTGACCAGGAAGTTGCGGCCTATGGCCATGGGCTCGATTTCGGGATGGTTGATGTTGGCCGGGATGATGGCGCGGCCCCGGGCGACTTCGTCGCGCACGAACTCGGGCGTGATCCGCGCGGGGATGGACGCGCCGAAGGATTGCCCGGGGTGCTGGCGCAGCAGGCGGCGGGCGATTTTTTCGCCGTCCGGGCCGCTGTCGCGCAGCGCCTGCATGTATTGCTCCTGGCGCAGGTTTTCGCGGATGGCGACGAACTCCATTTCGGGGGTGACGATGCCGCGGCGAGCATAGTGCATTTGCGAAACATTGGCGCCGGCCTTGGCACGGCGGGCGGGCCGCTGCAGCTCGAAGCGCAAGGCGTCGAGCCTGGCGTCGTTCTGGCGTTCGAGACCGTAGCGGCTGCTGGGGCCGGCAAGCTGCTCGGTATCGCCGCGCTCTTGTATCCAGCCGGCGCGCAAGGCGGGCAGGCCCTTGCGGATATCGATATTGGCTTGCGGATCGGTATAGGGGCCGCTGGTGTCGTAGACGGTGAGCGGCGGGTTGCTTTCGCCGCCGAACATGGTGGGCGTGTCGCTTTGCGAGATTTCGCGAAAGGGCACGCGCAGGTCCGGGCGGGAGCCCTGTACGTAGACTTTGCGGGAGTTCGGCAAGGGGGCGACGGCGGCCGCGTCGACCTCGGCGGTGGAAGCAAGAAACTGGGGATTGGCGTTCAAGATGTGCTCCAAAAAAATTCATGGAGCCGAATAGGGATGGCGCTATGCGTGATGCGGTAAAGACAAGCGTTGCTCCCAGCATCGGCATTATCCGTACTGGTACAAAGGGTTTTTCTCAACCTGCCGCACCCGCGGCAAGTACCCCTGCATGA
>CALMPB010000518.1 GCA_937871985.1 uncultured Burkholderiaceae bacterium | reverse complement strand
AGGTGCTGGCGCTCGCAAGGGCGTGGAGGTTCGAGTCCTCTTCTGGGCACCATTTGTTCTTCCGGGGGCGTCCGAGGATGTCCCGAAAACGGCTGAAATCCGCCCTTTCTTATGCTATAACCGTCCGGCAAAATCCGGGCGGATACGGCACCAATCGGGAACAATGGGGGTATATCCGAGGGTATCGTTCTCCGTCCTTTGAAAGGACGATACCCTCATGAGCGCCCTCTTTGCCACGACCGTGGCCAACGCGAAGCCGGCCGAAAAAGACTATAAGCTTTCGGACGGCGGCGGTCTCTATCTTTTGGTGCGGTCCAACGGCGCGAAGCTCTGGCGCCTCAATTATCGCTATCTCGGGAAATACCGCACGCTGGCCTTCGGAGCGTGGCCGGAGGTCACCCTTGCCGATGCGCGCGGCAAGCGCGACGAAGCGCGCCGCCTGATCGCGGCCAGCCTCGACCCCTCGCACGAGGAGAAGGTCGCGCGGGCCAAGGCACGCGTCGATGAGAACGACACGTTCAAGACGGTCGCCAAGGAGTGGATCGCCAAGAACGAGCGCGAGGACATGGCCGAGATCACGCTCAGCAAGATCCGCTGGCTGCTCGACCTGGCCTATCCGAAGATCGGCAACCGCCCGATCGCCAAGATCACCACCCAGGAGGTGCTGCTCGTCCTCCGCGCGGTCGAGGCGACGGGACGGTACGAGAGTGCCCGGCGGATGCGCAGTGTCCTCGGCCGCGTCTTCCGCTATGCCGTCGCCACAACGCGCGCCGAGCGCGATCCGACCGGCGACCTGCGCGGCGCGCTCACCGTCCCCAAGGCCAAGCATCTCGCAGCGATCACGACCCCCAAGCGAGCCGGCGAGCTGATGCGCGCGATCGAAAGCTATTCCGGACACGCCATCACCCTCTACGCGCTTCGCCTGTCGGCACATTTGTTCGTGCGCCCCGGCGAGCTTCGGCAGGCCGAATGGTCCGAGTTCGACTTCGACACCTCGGTCTGGAACATCCCGGAAGAGAAGATGAAGATGCGCCGCGCGCACCGCGTGCCGCTCTCGACCCAGGTGACCAGCCTGTTCGAGGAGCTTTGGGAGCTGACCGGCAGCGGACGCTACTGCTTTCCATCGTTCCGGAGCGACCGGCGGCCGATGTCGGAAAATACCGTCAACGCTGCCCTGCGCGTGCTGGGGTTCGAGCAGGCGGAGATGAGCGCCCACGGCTTCCGCGCCATGGCGGCGACACTGCTCAACGAGAGCGGGCAATTCCATCCGGACGCGATCGAGCGCCAGCTTGCCCACATCGAGACCAACGGCGTGCGCCGCGCTTACACGCGGGGGGAATATTGGAACGAGCGGGTCACGATGATGCAGTTCTGGTCGAACGAGCTCGACCGCCTGCGCAGCGGCGCCAAGGTGCTCAAGCCCAATTTCGGAGGTCGCCACGCCGCGGCCGGCTGACGCTCAGTCTAGCCGCTTGTCGTCCCAGATGTAGACGTCATCGTCCATCAGCTTGAGCTCCGCGATGCGCTTGGTGACCGCGTCAGGTGCGAGCTTCGCCTCGAGCCACTCCCGGTAGAGACCGGCAAAGTCGCGCAGCTCGACGAACTTGGGATCGGGATCCTCGGCTTGGCTCCATAGCTCGATGAGGTTGGCCAGGCCGTCGATCTCGCGCTTTCGCTCGACCTGCCGCTGCAGGAACTTGATTCGGTAGCCCTCGACCCGAACCTGCCGCTCGAGGTCCTTCCGCTTGCGCTCCTGCTCCTCCCATTGGCGCTTCTGTTCCGCGCGTTCTTCGCGTCGGCGCTTTACCGAAGCAGCCCATCCGTCCAGCGCATCAATCATGGCGGGGATCAGATCCTCGAGCCGCTGGCGCTTGCCGTCGGAATAGGTCCGCCGCGTACCGCCGGCGTCATACTCACGGTCGAATTTCAGGACGAGCTCGCCGTTGGGGATATAGTCGTGCTCGGGGATCGGCGGTTCTCGCCACGGCCGGTAGCCGATCCCACGATCCGCCAACGCGCATTTGCGGTCATAGTCGGCCTTCTCCTTGATCTCGGCAGGCGTGATGACATGCGGGACGCGATCGAGCTTCTCCTCAATCATCAGGCCAACCGCCTCGCCGTCCGCGACGATGGCGTAGCCGCCATCGGTGTTGTCGAGCGACCAGCCCCGCGCCTCGATTGCGGCGACCAATCTGTCGAGAACGGCGCACGCACGCTCACCAGATGACGGTGCGACCACCAGACGGAACTTGCCCTTGCCGCCGATCATGGCGCGGTCAGTCGAGCGGCTCTTCTGAATCGCTGTCCGGGTAGCGGCGACCTTCTTGTGCTCCCCGACGTCGGTCTCAATGCCGGCGGGAAGCAGGTCTTCCGTTTTCGGCGTGGTTTCCTCCGCCGGGGATTCGGCAGCCGGCACCTCCGTTTCTCGGATTTCCGGAACCGGTCTTGCCTTCGCCTTGGCGACGGCCGGCTTTGCGACGCGACGAGCCTTCGGAGCCGGGAGCGGATGGCCCTCCTCATCGAGATCCGGATCGGTCGGATAATCCGGGGTCGGATCTTCCTTGCCGACATCCTTCTTCATCCAGTGCCCGGCACGTGGCATCGGCAGTCGCAAGCTCTTCGCCAACGAGATCAGCGCGAAATAACCGACGTCGAGTTCGGCCGCGTTCGCGGTCATGGGCTTTGACCAGATCCTGTCGAACAGGTCACGGCGACTGATCGTTGCGTGAGTGGGGGAGTCGGTGTTCACAGCTGAGCCACTCACCGTTGCAGTCACTTGACGATGGCCATCACCGAGCCGCCTTCGGGCCAAGGCGACCGGCAACTCAGGCCGTGGTTGTTGGCAGGGCTTAGTACGCTTTATAGAGGGCGCCATTCCAAGACGTTTTGTCCTGACACCTATTTCGTGAAGTTATAGAGCAGGCATGTGACCCGGCGATGGCGGCGCCGTCCACAGTCGGCGACGGCGCCAAAAATCGGCCGACCTTGAAATGGTATTACCCCGTGCCAAGCGGCGATGAAGTCGCACGCTCTTAATGGCCGGATATCAAGCGGTCACGCATTGCCAGGAACGCCGCTTCCATAGCCTGACGAGAATCGTGGGGGATTTCATCGAGGCCGTTGATTGCTGCCGAGAGGGTTCGCCAGGCCTTTCGTCCCGGCTCTTCGGTGAGCCTGCGTCGTATTCCTTTTCTGACACGATCGACATCATCACCGGATAGAAGGTCCGGCCGTTCCGCATGGACAATCCTTATCGCAGCAGCGCGAGCTCGCGGATCTTGAAATGCGGGGATGAGACTGACCCGTTCGGACCAGTTCGAGGCGTGGAAACGACGTTTAACTGGATCGTCCTGCCGAAGGGGAAGCTCTTCGTAGAGACGGTCCTCAAGTTCTCGATGCATCGAGAAATCAGGGCGATTGCGCTCCGCGAGCGCGGCGACGCGCATCGTGAGCGATTGGTTGCCGCGTAGTGCGGCGCCGAGACTCTCCGCATTCGGCAACGCGACCAGTTCGTCGGGTGCATCGTAGAGTGGAGCCAGGATCGGGCATTTATTGATCTCAACGACGACCATTCCTTCCGTCGCGTCGCCGAGGCGGGTCCAAGCTGCCTCGTCATCAAGTCCGTCAAGACACGCGGCGTCGAAAGTCACCGGGAGGCACAGGCGCCTATTTCGATCCGAAGCGACCGCGGTAACAAGGCGTGGTATCGCATCGTTGCCCCGGAAACCGATGTGGAGAAAAGCGTCTTCGGTATCCAGCAGTTCGGAGACTGCCGATTTGGTCGACATTTTGAGAAAGCGCGACCACGTCTCCTGATCGCGATCGCGGACCAACCTGCTCAGATCTAAAACCGCCTTCGCGTCATCGATCGCCCGATGCGCTTCGTCGTGGACGATTCCATTTGCTGCAGCGATGTCCTCCAAGCGGAACGAGCGTCGTCCTTCGCCAGTGAAAGGAATTTCGACCACGCCCGGGGCAAGAAATGCAATTGTACGGACAAGGCCCAAAACGTCGGCACGTCCGCACCCGGGTCGGGAAGTCAGATAAGGATTGTGAAGAGAAAGATAAAATGTCTGCCGCAAGAACTCCTCATCGAATGCGATGGAGTTGTAACCGATGTAGAGGGCATCGCCCCATTCTTCGAGGCGGCGCGCAATATCGCACGCCATGTCGTAATGGCTACGAAGCGAAGGCAGCGTGATGTCTTCCAGAGTGAGGCCGTTGCGCGCCAAAGCTGCTGGATGGGGTGCAACCTGAGGCATGAGCCGACAATTGCATTCAAAACGATCACGCTCGACGAGGTCTTCGTCAGTTAGGATCGCCGCGAATGTGAGGATCTGATCATACCGCTTGCGCAGGCCCGTCGTCTCTACATCGTAAAAGACGAAGGGCATTGGATCAGTGCCCGTACTGCATCAGCCGAAATCGCATCGCTGCCTGGCTGACCCGAAAGCGGCGTGCAAGTACGCCGATTGCGTCATCATCTTCCAGGTCGATGACTCGTTCGCCAACAATCGCCTCGAGGAGGACCCTCGGCATCAATAGAGACGAAGCAAACGCGTTCGCCTCCTGCTCATAGGGATCAGTTCCCTGAGTTGAGAGCCAGTCGCGGCGCAGCGAGCCCCGGTCGAGATGCACAGCATCTTGCAGAATATCTTCATGCCGGCAAATGTGGGCCAGCTCATGGGCCAACGTAAACCGCTGTCTTGTCGAATGATGCAGCGAATTGACGCCGATTATTCTGACACCTTCAGCAATATAGGCCATGCCCGACAGGTCCCCATCGAGCGGGGCATAGCGGACTTGAACGTCAAGCCTCCTGGCGATGCGCTCAACCGGGACCGGCGCTGTATTGATCTCGAACCGCGCTATCAAACTCTCTGCATCGGCTCGTGCCGCTGAGATGTCGGGCCTGGATAGCTTGGTCATGACCTGCGCCGGCCTCCGCGTGCCTGCGCGACCGCGCTGCGGACGAGACTGTCGATCTGCGCCGCCTGCACAGAGCTGACCCCAGCGCCCAAACTGATAGGCGTCTCCGCCACGGCAAGGCGGGGCACGTCCATCGGAATAAGATCCGAGATCTGACCGACCCCCAGCGCTGCCCCGAGCACATAAACTTGATCGAGTGCGACTTTCTGCCGGCCAGCCTCGATACTCGCGACTGTTGCCCGCGACATCCCAACCAAGTCGCCCAGCTGAAGCTGAGTCAACGGACGCTTGCGGCGCAGCTCAGAAATGCGAGCGCCAAGCGCACGATAGAACTCCATGGTCTCCATGGGCGGCCTGTGAATCGAAAAGCCGTGCTCATGTCAATCACAAAACCCATTGTGTGATCTACAATCACATGCAAAGTTCTTTTGGTATGTAGACGATCTCTCCTCGCCGCGATATAGCGACGGGGTGAGTGGCCGGCGGGCCGCGTTATGTTGAAACAAAGGGGTATCATGTCACATATTCATGCGAGGGAGCATCTCGAGCGCGGTGCCGCTGTCCGGGTGGATTGCGACCATCAGTGCAACGTCCTTGTGATGGATGATCACAATTATCGTCGATACCGTGACGGAGAGTCCTTCCAATACCACGGCGGCTTCTATCGGCGCATGCCGGCTTTGGTGCGGGTTCCAATCGCAGGTTTCTGGAACGTCGTCCTCGATCTCGCCGGGCGCGCAGCCAGCATTCGCTACAACATCAGCTTTCGATACTGAGGGAAGGACGACGATGAACGCCCCGTTCCAGCCGCAAGGCCTGAATCCGTTCGATAACGCTCTCGATCGCATCCTGGCCGAAATCGCGCTGAGCGCACAGCTGCCGCCCTCCCTGCATCGCAAGACTGGCGGGCGCTATGGCGCAGTCCGAGCGCATCTAGAGGCGCACACAGCCTTTGCGGGGCAGATCGAGCATTTCTACCCGCAGGGTTCGATGGCTATCGACGCCACTATCTCCAATCGCGGGACGGACGATGAGTATGATCTCGATATCGTCGCGCAACTGGGCGGCCGCTTCCGGGCGATGACGCCGTTGGCGATCCTGATCGAACTCGAGCGCGCGCTTGCGGATTATCCCGTCGACAAGGTGGTGCGCCAGACCCGCTGCGTGACTCTTTACTATTCCGATCGCATGCACCTCGACATCACGCCGGGGCTGCGCGTCCGGGGCGCGCTGGAACGCGAGAGCCTGATCACCCATGCCAAGGGGCCGCATCCCGATCTCGCGGACCGGTTTGTCGACATGAACGCATATGGCTTCGCGGAGTGGTATCGCCAGCGTACTCCATTGGAGGTTCGCCTTGCCAAGGCCTTTCGTGACGAATGGCTTGCACGTGACATGGCGATGCGCGCCGAAGCCGAGGTCGATGAGGTTCCCGATCAGGTGGACTTTCCGGTCAAGAACACGGCGACGCTTGCGCTTCAGCTGCTCAAGCGGTTCCGTAACATCTGCTACGCTGGATATGACGGCCGCATTCCCCCGTCGGTCATGCTTTCATATTTCGCCGGTTTGGCGGCGGCACGGGAGATGTCGCTGAGCGACATGCTGATCCGGCAGGCGCAGTGGATCGTCGATGCGATTGACAAGGCAAACCTGTATGGCCGGCTGCTGCATGTCGCCAACCCTGTGTGTGAGGATGACGTCTTCACCGATCGCTGGCCCGCTGATCGACAGCAGCAGGACGGTTTTGCCAAGCATTTGCGACGCCTGATTGAGGGCCTCGAAGCTGCAAAGAGAGGCGAGGTCGCCCCTGACCAGTTGATGGAATGGCTCCGCACGAATTTTGGCGGAAGGGTCGTCACTAAAGCCGCAGATCGAATGGCCGAAGCGATCGGCAAGGCAGTTCAGGGCGCGAGCCAGTCCTATACCCGGCGGGGAAGCCTGATATTGCCAGCCGCGGGCATCGCGACGGCGCCGGCAATCGTCCATGCCCGTCCCCATACCTTCTATGGAATCAAGATTTGATGGAGGGCGGCCCGTTGCCGATCACGTCGCAGCGGGCGCGTATGAATGCGTTATGGCCAGGATTCCGGTTCGGACGCGCCGGCCGGTCGAACTACGGAGCACGGTGGGTCGGCGACGTAAAACCACAATTCACGCGCTTTACCATCGAGCTCCGATATCGCCTGTGTATGATGCCAGAGGTGCGGGTTCTGAGCCCGACATTGGTGCGGCTACCCGACAATCCCGAAGGGCAGCTACCGCATGTCTATCCTCCTACCGATGATCCCGTCCTCTGCCTGTTCGATCCCGCTGCGGATGAGTGGCATCCGGGCATGTATCTGGCTGAAACGACCATTCCCTGGTCGCTCGATTGGTTGGCCTGCTACGAACTCTGGCTGATGACCGGGCAATGGGTTGGCGGTGGACGCCATGGAAGCCAGCTTCCGGACCTGAGGAGTATGACATGACGTATATGCCGGGTCGTCGATCTGACGGCACGATCCAACACGCGCGCGTCAAGCAGGCGTGGCCTGCCGATCGCTTGTTCCGAATTCTCTCAATCGATGGTGGCGGCATTCGGGGTGTCTTCCCAGCGGCATATCTCGCCGAAATCGAACGGCGCTTTCTTGGCGGCCAGTCAATTGCCCGCTGTTTCGACATGATCGCCGGAACCTCAACCGGCGGAATCATTGCGCTGGCGCTTGCGAACGGCATGACAGCCAAACAGGCGCTAGGGATCTATGAGGCGCGCGGCGCCCGTATTTTCCCTGCGGCGAAGGGCTTGCGAGGGCTGGCGCGCCTCTTCCGTTGGGCCAGACGACCAAAACATGACCAAGCAGTGCTGCGCGACGAACTCCTCGACGTTTTTGGTGACACACTATTAGATGCGGCAATCACACGGCTTGTGATCCCGAGTTTTGAGGGTCGATTTGGCGAACCTTTTTTGTACAAGACCCCCCATCATCCTGATTATCAGAAAGATCGACATCGCCGGTTCGCGCATGTCGCGCTCCACACGACTGCGGCACCGAGCTACTATCCTGGAGTAGACGATGACGGCTATGTCATGGTGGATGGCGGTCTTTGGGCTAATAACCCCGTCATGAATGCTCTCGTTGACGTGCTCGCCTGCTATGATGTCCCACGCGAGAATATCAGGATCCTCACGTTGGGTACTGGTGACACCAAGTTCACAATAGACGAACGATCCCGCGAAGGCGGCATCGGCCAATGGGCATTCCTGAAGGCCTTTGCTGCTGCTTCGCGCGCGCAATCGCTGAATGCCTTGGGGCAATCGTATCTCCTGATCGGCAAGCACAATGTCGTGCGCATCGACCCCCCCGAAACGGACCGCCCAATCGCATTGGATGACGTCGTGCGTTCACTTGCAGAGCTTCCGCCGTTGGCGAGAAGCATGGCAGAAGCGTCGGGACACCGGGTTCAGCAAGTATTTCTCGAAGATTGTGCCGACTCTTTCATCAAGTGTCCGTTGGCATAAAACGGAAGCTTCTCGGCTCGTCGTCACCGATGAGAAGAGGCGTTACTTCGACGTTTTTGACATCGTGACGCGACGTGTCCACCCATCAGGCCCTGCATAGGTGCCGCGCTGAATTCCATGAAGTTCGGCTTTGATACTGCCGGAGAACGGACCACCCTTGCCGTTGCCTATCATCCAGGTCCCGGACGAACTGCGGATTTGCCCCACCGGCACAACGACAGCGGCCGTACCGCATGCGAAAGCCTCCAGAAGTCGACCACTGCAGGAGTCCTCCTGCCACTGATCAATCGCGTATGGGGCCTCGGCAACAGGCACCCCTCGCATCCTGAGCAACTCTATGATCGACGAGCGCGTGATACCGGGGAGAATGGTACCTTTCAGTGGTGGTGTCGTTACCCGGCCATCCTCGAATACGAAGAACAGGTTCATCCCTCCGAGTTCCTCGATCCACCGATGCTCTACCGCATCGAGGAAAACCACTTGGTCGCACCCGTGCCGCTGCGCTTCGGCGTGCGCCAGGAAGCTCGCTGCGTAGTTTCCTGCGCATTTGGCTGATCCGGTACCGCCGGGCCCGGCGCGGCTGAGATCTTCGGAGATCCAGAGTGAAACGGCGCGCTGTCCGCCGCCGAAATAGGCGCTGGCCGGAGACGCTATGATCCCGAAGACATATTCGTTGGCCGGTCTCACTCCGAGATAGGCCTCCGCCGCGAACATGAATGGCCGGAGATAGAGGCTTCCTTCGCCTCCAGGAATCCAGTCTGCTTCGACTTGGACGAGACGATCGATTGCCTCGAGGAAGATGTCTTCGGGCAGATGAGGCATGGCCAGGCGCGTCGCGGAAGCATTGAAGCGACGCGCATTCTCTTCGGGGCGAAACAGCACGACGCTGTTGTCATTGGTCCGATAGGCCTTCAGGCCTTCAAAGACGGCCTGCCCATAATGTAGGACGGCAGCGGCCGGATCGATCAGAAATGGGCGCCGAGCGCTGATCCTGCACCGGTGCCAGCCTCTTCCCTGGGTCCAGATAGCGGTCGCCATGTGATCGCTGAAAACCCGACCGAAGCCCGGGTCTTCCAGCATCGCCACCCGGTCGGGTTCCGACGTCATCGCGGCGCTCAAGCTGATTTCGAACGGCGGCCGGCTCATTCGAAACTCAATCCGACCAGATTGTCGCGAATTTTGCGCCCGTTAGCGGCGACAGGGTGTGGGCTAAACGGCTGCTTCTCCGATGCTAACTCAGATGCGTTGTCAATCAACTTCGCCCTTGGGGAGCCCAAATAGTCCCGCTGCATCGCTTCTGGCTCGAAAAACTCCTCTTCCATGCTGGAAGGCTATGGATTGGCCCTATATACGTCCAACTTCAAAATATGGGTCATGCATTCGGTAGGGTTATACATGCCAAGGCATATCAATCTTCGTCAGATCGAAGCATTCAAAGCCGTCGTGGAAAACGGAACGGTCAGCCGCGCCGCAACGCTGCTGAACATTTCCCAGCCGGCCATGAGCAAGCTGATCGCTCACCTCGAGTTCGATACGGGCGTCAAGCTCTTCGACCGAGTGAAAGGTCGTCTCGCACCGACCGAACAGGCGATGCGGCTTTACGAGGAGGTCGGTCGCATCTTCGCCGGCGTGCGACAGGTCGAGAATGCGGTCGACGCCATCCGGAGGGAGGAGCAGGGTCGCTTGGCAATAGGCGTGATGCCAGCTCTGTCCGGCACCTTCATACAGCGGGTAACGGCCGAATTCCTTGAGGATCACCAGAACGTGTTCTGTTCGGTCCAGTCCCTTACCTCTCACTGGATCATCGACTGGCTGATCACGCGCAAGATCGATGTCGGCCTGGTCGGCGCGAACAACGAGAATCCGTACATCACTCGCGAGCCGATCATGGAGCATCCGCTCGTATGCATCATGCAACCCGACCATCCGCTGGCCGCCAGGCGCGCAATCGTGCCAGAGGACCTTGCCGGCATCCCGTTCGTGGGTTTTCATCCCGATACCGAGATTGGACACTTGGTCGCGCGGATGTTCGATGATCGGGAAATCGATCCGCGGATCGCCTTGGTCGCGAACATCGCGCCGACAGTCTGCGAGTTCGTCGCGGCCGGAGTTGGCGTCTCCCTCGTTCACCCCTTGATGATCTACGGCCTAGATCACAGGCTGGCTCTCCGCCGGTTCGAGCCGGACATCCCCTATAACTTCCAGCTGATCCGGAGCGCAGAAGGACGGAACTCTCACCTGATCGACGCCTATGCCGAGAGGGTCCGTGTCACTGCGGCGGAAGTCTCGCGGACGATTCTCGGAAGCGGCTGAACCCCGCGGCCCGACAGGTAGTCCGCCGGCAGTCGACCGGCGCCGACTCTATAACCCTGGAGAATAAAAGCCCTGAATCTTGGTCTTGGACAGAACATGTTTGCCCCGCTCACAAACAAGGATCGCAAAAGATCACAACGATGGGGGGGTACACTCATGTCCAGCTCGAAAATCCAAGCTCGGTCGGCAAATCGGCTTCTGTGCGGCGCTAGCATCGCGGTCTTGGTGGGGCTGACCGCGCCTGGCGCCGCACTGGCGCAGGCCGCCAGCCCGGCTGCGCCAAGCACCGCCGACAGCGCACCGGCCTCCGGCGTAGCCGCCGCGAACCCCAGCGACATCGTCGTGACCGGGACGCGCGTCATCCGCGACGGCTACAAGGCCCCGACACCGGTCTCCGTAATCGGAGCCGCCGACATCGCGCGGAACGCTCCCGCGAACATCGCGGACTATGTGAACCAGCTTCCGACGCTGGCGGCGACCAATACGCCTCGAAGCAACATCGGCTTCGTCAGTTCCGGGCTGACCGGGATCAACGCGCTCAACCTCCGGAGCCTCGGCGAGAACCGGACGCTCGTGCTGCTCGACGGCCAGCGCGTGGGCGCTTCCACGCTGACAGGCCTTGTCGACGTCAACCAGTTCCCCGAGGCGCTGGTCAAAAGGGTCGACGTGGTCACCGGCGGCGCCTCCGCCGACTGGGGCTCCGACGCCGTTTCCGGCGTCATCAACTTCGTCCTCGACAAGGATTTCAAGGGGATCAAGGGAGAGGCTCAGGGCGGCGTCACGACCTATGGCGACGACCGCAACTTCAAGGTCTCGCTGACCGCCGGCACCGGCTTCGCCGATGATCGCGGCCACATCTTGGTAAGCGGGGAAATCGCCCACAACGACGGCATCTCTTCGATCGGGAAGCGGTCGTGGTACAATGGCGCGCAGATCATTCAGAACCCCGCCTACACCGCCACGAATGGGCTTCCCCAATATATCACCCGTGCCAATGTCGGCTACTTGGCCACGCCCGGCGGACTCATCACCTCGGGCCCGCTCAACGGCACCTATTTCGGTCCCGGCGGGACGCCCTTGCCGTATCAGTTCGGGCTCGTGAGCGGGATCAACAACGTCGGCGGCGACTGGCGCCTGGGCGACCTCGGACTGACCGGCGACCTCGATCCCAAGCTGTCGCGCCAGAACATCTTCGCGCGTCTCAGCTACGACGTCACCGATCACGTTCAGGTCTATGCGCAAGGCTCGTACGCACGGGCCACATCGAACGAGGGCGTGCTGCCCTATCTCGGCTTCGGCACCACCATCCAGCCCGACAATGCCTACATTCCCGCCTCGCTTGCGCCGCAGCTGACCACTCCGTTCAGCGTGAGTACGCTAACCGGCGATCTCGGCCTCATCACGGCCCAGACCCGTCGCACCGCGTGGAGAGGCGTGATCGGCGCTAACGGCGACTTCGATGCCTTGGGCGCAAACTGGAAGTGGGACGTCTACGGGCAGCGCAGCATCACCCATGCGTTCGCCTCCACGCGCGAGATGCCGATCGTCGCCAACTTCAACAATGCGGTCGACGCGGTCCGCAATGCGAACGGGACGATCGTGTGTCGCTCGACCCTTACGAACCCGAACAACGGATGCGTGCCGTTCGACATCTTCGGAACGGGCGTGAACGGCCAAGGGACCCTCGACTACATCCTCGGGTCTTCTTGGATCGACAACAGGCTGACCGAAAGCGTCGTGTCGGGAACATTGCGAGGTAACCCATTCTCGACCTGGGCCGGACCGGTATCGATCGCGACCGGCGTCGAGTACCGGAGCGAAGGCGTCTCCGGGAAAAACGACCCGCTGTCCGACAGCAATTCGTATTTCTTCGGCAATTACCATGCGAGCCACGGGTCATACAACGTGACCGAAGGCTTCTTCGAGATCGTGGCCCCGCTGGCCAAGGACCTTCCCTTCGCCAAGTCGCTGGACTTCAACGGGGCGGTCCGCGAGACGAGCTACAGCATCTCCGGCTATGCGACGACCTGGAAGGCAGGTCTGACCTACCAGCCGACCGAGGACATCACCTTCCGCGTCTCACGGTCGCGTGACATCCGCGCGCCCAACCTCTCCGAGCTCTTCCAAGCCGGCCTGACCCAGACGCAGGTATTCACGGATCCGACGCGCGGCAACTCGTCCGTCACCGCGTTCCAGATCGCCCAGGGCAACACCAAGTTGAAGCCAGAGATCGCGGACACGCTTGGCCTTGGCGTCGTCGTGCAGCCGCACTTCCTGCCCGGCTTCGCGGCGTCCGTCGATTATTATGACATCCGGATCAAGGGTGCGATCGCTTCGGTCGACCCGCAGACCGAACTCAATCAGTGCGCTGCCGGGAACACCGTGTTCTGCTCGCAGATCACGCGCAATGCCGCCGGCATCATCACCTCGATCTCGCAATCGCCGATCAACTTCGCGAAGCAAAAAGCTCGCGGCCTGGACTTCGAGGCAAGCTATCGCCATCCGCTGCTGCAGGGGAACCTCGGCCTTCGGATCCTGGCGACCCGCTACCTCGAGAACTACTTCGACAACGGCATTTCGGCGCCAACCGACACAGTCGGGACCAACGGCCTGAACCTCGGCAACAAGAGCTCCCTGCCGAAGTGGCGCTACCTCGCGACGCTGGAATATGATCGCAACCCGGTCGCCCTCTCGGTCACCGCGCGCGGGTTCAGCGCCGGCGTGCAGAACACGACCTACATCCAGTGCACGTCGGGCTGCCCGGCCTCGACCGCAGACCACCCGACCATCGACACAAATCGTCTCCCGGGTGCGATCTACTTTGACACGAACATCACCGTGCAGCTCGGTCATGGCATCGAGACCTTCGTATCGGTCGACAATCTCCTGAACAAGGATCCGTACCAGGCCGCCTACGGGCCGGGTCTCGCCGCGGCTCCCCTCAGTGTGAACCCGGTCCTGTACGACGTCCTCGGCCGAAACTTCCGCTTCGGCGTCCGCTTCAAGATGTAGTTGCAGTACCGCCGCGACGGTGGGGACAAGCCATTGTCGCGGCGGCCCCGATCCCACGTGCCACACTGGCCCGACGCGATCGGCAGGACTTGAACGAAAGGCCGTCCCGGCAAGCAGATCAGCGGTGGCGCTTTCCCCGCACGCCCCATCGCGAGAAAGTTGACCATGTCCCAGGTTCAGGAATTTCCGGCGCAAGCGAGCGGCAAGACCAGCGACTGCCGCCTCGCGGGACCTCAGGCTGCCGCAGACGGCGGGCGCCTCGCATGGTGCATCGTCGCCTCGCTCTCGCTCACCGGCTTCATGATGTACGGTGGTGGCCTCTACGCGTTCATCGTGTTGGCGAACCCCGTTGCACAGGAATTCCACTGGGGCCGCGCGAGCGTCGGCGGCCTCGTCTCCGCATTCTGGCTGTCCGCACCGCTGGCGCTCTGGGCCGGGCCGCTGATCGAACGGTTCGGGGTACGCCGGCTGACGATCGCCGGCCTCATCATCGAGGCACTCGCGCTTGCATCCGTGGCCGGTGCTACCGAGCTTTGGCAGATATATGCGCTTCGCGCGCTGGCCGGCCTCGGCAAGGTTCTTTTCGCCATCACAATCCCGGTCATACTGGGCCAGTGGTTCTCCCGCCGGTTCGGCATCGCGCTGGCATTGTCCTTTGCGGGATGGAGCCTGGGCGGTCTCCTGATGGCCCCGCTGACCCAGTGGCTGATCGACGACGCCGGATGGCGGACGGCTGCTATCATCGTCGCAGCGGCCGTCCTCCTGGCTCCGCTCCTGCCAGCCTACTGGGCGGCCGGCTTCTACCGAGGCGCGAGATCGCCGGCCGACCAGAGTGATCGAGGGCGATCACAGGCGGCGGGTGCTGGATCGGCGAATTCGCAGCCGGACCATCATTTAGCATCGAGCCTCAAAGCACTGCGAGACAATCGGACCTTCACGTGGATCGCCGGCGCAGGTGCCGTCTATTTCCTGACATACACCGGCCTACTCGCGCACCAGCCCGACGTGATCACGTCGTCGAGCATCTCGACCGACATCGCCTCCAGCGCGCTGGGTACGACTGCCGGTATAGCCGCGATCGGCTGCGTCTTGATCGGCTGGCTCGCCGACAGGATGCCGGTCCAGCGCCTGAGCGTCGTCCTGATCGGGCTAATGCTTTCCGGAGCGCTCCTGCTCCTTGCCGCGACCGTCAAGCCGTCCACGCCGCTCCTTTTGCTGCACATCGTGTGCTTCGGCGCCGCGGTGGGAGGCTCGGACGTCTACTGGGCGACAGCTGTGAAGCGATCCCTGACCCAGGACCTTTTTCCGGTGGCGTACGGCATCTGGTACTTCATTTCTCTGGCATCAGCGGTCGCGGGACCGATGCTGCTCGGGTTCGTCTTCGACGCTACCCATGACTACTTCGCTACCATCGGCTTCGAATCCGCCCTCCTGCTCGTCCCGCTGTTCGTCATGACAGTGATTGGCCGACGCTTCCTCTTCCCACCCCTGGGAGCCGACGGCCAGTGACCCGCGCGGCGCGCATTGGGGCACGAGCCCGGTAGTGGCGACCTTCGTTCTTGTTCACGGCGCCTACCACGGCGCCTGGTGCTACGAGGAGGTCGCAGCGCGACTTCGCGCGAAAGGCCACGACGCCTACGTGCCGACGCTCACCGGGGTCGGCGAGCGCCATCACCTTGCCCAGCAGGCGATCAACCTCTCGACGCACGTCCAGGATGTCGTCGCAATCCTGGAGATCAATGATCTTAAGGACGTGATCCTGTGTGGCCATTCCTACGGTGGCGTCGTCATCACCGGCGTCGCGGGCCAAGCGGCGGAGCGGATCCGGACGCTGTTCTACCTCGATGCCGGCGTGCCCGAGGATGGCGAGTGCGTCCTCGACATGATGGGTCCGGAGCGCGCACTCCGGACGATCGCCCGTGCGTCGGCGACAGGAACCATGATCGAGTCTCCTGGAGCCGCTTTCTTCAACGTGTCGGACGAGAATGCCGCAGCAGTCGACCGCTGCTGCACGCCCCATCCGATGGGAACCTACATCCAGAAGCTCTTCTTCACCGGCAAGGAGGCCGCCGTGCCGAACCGCACGTTCGTCCTCGCCGAGCGCTACCAGTCGATCAACCACGCAACCTACGCCCGCGTCGTCGATCAGCCGGGATGGAAGGCAGTTTCACTCGATTGCGGGCACGATGTCATGATCGACCAGCCCGACATTCTCGAGGCATTACTGCTCGAGGAGACGAGCCGGTGACGCCCGGGCGACGAATGCCGGCAGTTCATGCGCCGGCGATGATAGCGGCAAGGGTCGCCGATGCACTCGTCTTCCTTAGCCTTTTCCAGTCTGCATAGGGGGATCACTTTGGTATCATGCCAGGGTTCGGGAGATCGTGGATGACCGAGATCCTTGCTGAGACCGTCAACGGCCGGGTTCGCGGCACCCTCAATGACGGCATCAACATTTTCTGGGGGATCCCGTACGGAGCGCCTACGTCTGGCCCGAACCGCTTCCGTCCTCCGGTGGAGCCCGCTCCCTGGCCGGAAACACGCGACGCCACCCGGCCGGGTCCGATCGCGCCGCAGCCGACGGCGCTGATCGAGGCGCACAAGGACCTGCTCTCCAAGCTTCGCGTATACCTGAGCCACGGCGACGAACTTCCGCTCACCAGCGAAGACTGCCTGACAGTGAATGTCTTCACCCCAGCGGTCGGCGACGGCGTGCGCCGCCCGGTCATGGTCTGGTTTCATGGCGGAGCCCAGACGGCGGGTTCGGCGAACGAACCGGAGTATGACGGCCGGCACCTCGCCGCGCGTGGCGATGTCGTGGTCGTCACTGTTAACCATCGGCTCGGAGTGCTCGGATACCTCTATCTCGGCGCCTTGGGCGGTGCCGGCTACGAGCGTTCCGGCAACGCCGGCACGCTTGATCTGGTCGCTGCGCTCCGGTGGGTTCGCGACAACATCGCGTCCTTCGGCGGGGACCCCGGATGCGTCACGATATTCGGTGAATCGGGCGGCGGGCAGAAGGTCGCCACCCTCATGGCAATGCCGGCGGCCCATGGCCTGTTTCACCGTGCAATCGTCCAGAGCGGAGTTGCGAGGACCAAGACGCTGCCGGACCCCGACGGCGCGACCGCCACGGCAAGGGAGGTGTTGCGAGAACTCGGCATCCCCGAGTCCGAGGCATGGCGCCTCCAGAGGGTTCCGATCTCGACCCTGATGGATGCGAGCAGCACCGTAACCGCAAGGATTGCCGGCAACTCCGCGCTCCCGGCCGCACAGGGCAACGTCTGGCAACCCGTCCTGGACGGCATCGTTCTCTCGCGGCATCCTTGGAATACGGCGCAGGAGGAATGGGGGCGGAGCGGCGTTCCCCTGCTGATCGGGACGACCGCCGACGAACTCAGCACGTTCAATCCGACGGATGATTTGAGCGATGCCGAACTGCTGGCCGCCCTGACGATGGTCCCGCCCGCAAGGGCCGCCGAGGTCATCGAGGTCTATCGCAGCGGACGGCCGGGACATTCCAATCGCCAGCGCCTCAACCTCATCGTGACCGACTGGCTGATGCGCGCGCCGTCGATCGACCTTGCAGAACTCTACAGCCGATCGGCCGACGCGCCGGCCTACCTGTTTCTGCTGAGCTGGGTCTCGCCTGTCCTGGGAGGCGTCTACCGCGCCTTCCATGGCCTCGACATCCCACTCATGTTCCATCATCCGGCAGACGTTCCCGCCATTGCCGGGTCACCAAATGGCATCGCCATTTCGGACCAGATGGCCGACGCCTGGATCGCCTTCGCCCGCACCGGAAACCCCGACCATCCCGGCATTCCGCATTGGCCGGCCTATTCGGCGCAAGGGCGGTCGACGATGGTCTTCGATGCCGACACCAGGCTCGAGAATGACCCGTGGCCGGAAGAGCGGGCACTGTGGACGTGACAGATGTCATTCAACCGGGAGCAAGGCTGCTGTTAAGATATTTCCGCCGTTCCACAGCGACGTGTCAAGCGGCATATCTGGCCCAGAGCCGACATTCGGCGTCTGCCTGGCGCATGTTCTTGGAAAAGGTAGAGGCGGAAAGCGGCGCCCAGTGGGAGTTCGGGCGTGACGCCGACCTGACGGCTGAACTCCGGGGTCATCGGCCTCTGGCCAGTTCGGACCGGATATATTCGGGATTGACGTCCCACCCGTCAAACAGGCGGAACACGGGCCCTAGCAGGGCGGCCGTGGCGCCATCGGGGTCAGCCGCCAATCCCTCGACCGGCAGGGTCGTCGCGAAGCGTCTGGCAGGCACCGCCGCAACGTAGTTCCGGCTGAAATAGCGGCCCGCAGCAGGTTCCTCCACGTTGCGGCCCTCCAAGCCGCAATAGTCTATCAGCAACTCGCAATCCGTGGCGTCGGGGAAGGACGCGGCAAGGTTGCGGACGAACGCCACGCGCTGGGCTACAGCCTGAATCTGGAAGCGGGGCGACAGCTTGGCACCCGCGGGCCAGCGCCGCGAGCCACGATTCTCAACGGACTGGCGGAGGTAGGCGGCGTCTTCGGGCAGGATCGTGACGTCTGCACCCATGCCCTCGGCGGTCACCTGCCAAATCGACGGGAGATCGCTGGCGTCGGCGGCCACCGCGCGGCAGACGTAGCCCTCAACGTTTCCGAACACCGCGACAGTCGGACGCCTGTCCATCCGCCATCCGGAACCATAAGCCGCAAGCCCGTCGTTGACCTCGTCCGAGGCCCGGTCCGAGGCCGAGCGCACCCGCTCCTGCAACGCCCTCACGTCTAGCGGTGTCGGCTCACCGCCGTTCGGCGCTAGAAGCCGGAAGCCGAACGCGACGCGGTTCAGCGCCGGATTGACCGGCCATTCCGGCGCCTCGACCTTCGCCCATTCGACCAGGGTGTCGTTGACGAATGGTGCGAGCACCGACTGCGCGGCTTCCACGCGTTGCTGCTGGAATAGCCTTCCGATTGACCCGAGGAGCGCGTCGCGCTCAGCCAGCACGCAGCGGTGGAGCACGTCGCGCCAGCGCTCCGGGGAGTCGATGGCGATGGATTTGGGACCCTGCTCGCGGATGTAGTGCACGCCAGCACGAATCCTGACCGTCCGCCCCTTCGCGTCCTGCGGACCGTCGCGCTTGGCGCAGACCGGCTGGGCACCGTGACTGGGGACGCGCACGACCGGGTAGATCCTTCCGGTCGTCGCCGTGACGGTGTGCACCGTGACATGGAACGAGGGCTGCAGGTAGCTCCCTACGATCCCGTTGAGCAGATCCTGCGAATAGCCCGAAAGGTCGGCCGGATGCGGCTCGCTCGGCGTGCCGTCGTCGTCGAAGCCGAACACGAGGTGCCCGCCGCCGGAGTTCGCCAACGCGCAGAAGTGCCGTGCGATCTTCGCCTTGGCCGTGTTATCCGAGAGCGACATCCAAGCCTTGTATTCGACGGACGGCGTCTCGAGCCGCTGCTCGACCAGGTCCCGCAGGAGCAGGTCGTCTCTCGGTGTAGCCGCCATCAGGATGTACTAGCGCCAGAGGGATGCATGGGCATCCCTGCCATTTCACTTCCACCGATTGGGACGGCGTTCATGTCAGCAACACCGGGGCACCCCATGACATCGCGTTGCCAACCTGAACGTCCTGATGCGCAAGTCGGTCGTGGATCGCCAGCCCGGGTCCCAACCGGGCGACGAGGTCTGCCCGGAGCGTCGCGGGGTCGCGCATCGCGGCGACCGTTCGCGCATAGGCTTCGGGAGTGGGTACCGCGGATAGCTCGACCGCGAACTTCGCGCCGAACGCCAACCCGGCATACATTCCCACCGGCCATAAATGCGCCGCCACCTGCTGCCCCGGACCCGTCAGCTCTTGGCCGATCCCGATGCGCGCCATGCCGCCGCGCACCTGCGTCGTCGCCCCACTGCATACGTTGAGCACCAACAGTCGCCGGCCGTCCCCCGCAGGCGCTAGTCCACGCAGCCGATCCGCCGTGATGATCTTCTCGCCGATCACCAGACCCGAACCCTCTATGCGGTGCGGGGAATGCTCGCCATGGCCAATGACCCAAAGCAGGTCGGCTGCCGGATCAGCGTAGAAGCGCTCGAATGCGGGAAGGTCGCCATGCTGGACGTCGATCGTCCAGCCGGCGAGGGCGGCGACGCGCTCCAGCGCCTCCACCTCGAAACCCTCGTGCATCGTCCCGCCCTGCCAGACTGCCACGCGATTGATCGGCCGGACAGGAAGCGGCTGCCGCAGGCTGACCTCCTCGGCCGCGACGACGCCGCTCTCCGTCGCAAGCAGCGCGAGAACCGGCGCGGGCAGCGACGGGATGGTCACCACCGAACGGATCGGCCGGACCGGCGGAAGCGCGGCGGCCAGGCGCGTTGGCTCGAAGTGCGCACGCGCCGCCGCCTCGA
>CALMPB010000517.1 GCA_937871985.1 uncultured Burkholderiaceae bacterium | reverse complement strand
CTCTATTGTCTCTATTGTTTTTGCCCCGATCCGCCCTCATATATAGGGTGGCGAACCCCCATCGCCGGGGGCGATGCCGGAATCCGGGGTTGCCGGGCCAGGCCTCCTGGTGGGTAAATGTTGCCAAAAACGGCTAAAATCACGCGTTGGCAAGATGTTTTTCAGGCTTGGCCGGCTGGTTTGCGGTGGTTTCGCAGCGGCCCGAATTTTGCCGCGCGCACGGCTACCCACGGTGCGCTGGCGGCGGTCTGGAGTCAGGCCAACTTTCTTGGGATTTTCTCGTGCCTATTTATGCTTATCGATGCAGTGCTTGCGGACATGCGCAAGACGTACTGCAGAAAATGTCCGACCCTGTTTTGACGGTTTGCCCCGAATGCGGGCAAAGCACGTATCAAAAGCAGGTTACCGCCGCCGGCTTCCAGCTCAAGGGCTCGGGCTGGTACGTTACCGATTTTCGCGGCAAGGGCGGTTCGTCCACGGGCGCCGGCGCATCGCCGGGCGCCAGTTCCGGCTCGAGCACGGCGTCGTCGGATTCGGGCGGCGCCTCCAGCGCGCCGGCCGCCCCGCCGCCGTCGCCCACCTAAGGCATGCATGCGTATTCTTAAACGCTACTTCATCACCGGCCTGCTGATCTGGATTCCCCTGGTCATCACGGTCTGGGTCATTACGCTGGTCATTCACACGCTGGAAAGCGTGGTGCCGGCGTTTTTGTCGTCGCAGTCGCTGTTTGGCGTGCAGATTCCCGGCTTCCAGGTGGTGCTGGTGCTGCTGGTGGTGTTTTTCAGCGGGCTGTTCGGCGCCAATTTCATCGGCCGCACCCTGCTCGAACGCTGGGAGCATCTGCTGGGCCGCATTCCTTTGGTGCGCTCCATTTACAACTCGGTCAAGCAGGTCAGCGATACCGTGCTGTCGCCCAACGGCCAGGCGTTTCGCGATGCGGTGCTGGTGCAGTACCCGCGCCATGGGTCGTGGACCATCGCCTTTCTTACCGGCGTGCCCAGCGGCGAGGTAGCCGAAAAGCTCGGTGGCGACTATGTCAGCGTGTATGTGCCCACCACGCCCAATCCTACCTCGGGCTTTTTCCTGATGATGCCGCGCAGCGAAGTGCAGGTGCTGGACATAAGCGTCGACGCCGCCCTGAAGTACATCGTGTCCATGGGGGTCGTGGCGCCTCCGGCCGCCTTGCCGGCCGATCCCGGCGACGGTTCCGGATCCGCGCCCCTGGCCGGCGCCAAGCCGCCCATCAATGTTGCCGACGGCCCGGACTCCGCTTCCGGCGCCGGGCAGTCCTGAATTTCAAATCAAGTCTTTAATTACGGAGTATTCGTTCATGCGTACCTGCTACACCGGCGAGGTCAGTCGAGACCACCTAGGCCAGACAGTCACTTTGTTTGGCTGGGTTCATCGTCGTCGCGACCACGGGGGCGTGATATTCATCGATCTGCGCGACCGTGCCGGCCTGGCGCAAATTGTCGTGGATCCCGACAACGTCGACGCCTTTGCCATTGCAGAGCGCATCCGCAATGAATTCTGCGTGCGCATGACCGGCCTGGTGCGGCTGCGCCCCGAAGGCACCAACAATGCCGAGCTGGCCTCGGGCGAAATCGAAATCCTGTGCCGCGAAATCGAAATCCTCAATCCGTCGGTGACGCCGCCGTTCCAGTTGGACGACGACAATCTGTCCGAAACCACGCGCCTGACGCACCGTGTCCTGGATTTGCGCCGTCCGCAAATGCAGCGCAACCTCATGCTGCGCTACCGCGTGTCGATCGAGGTTCGCAAATACCTGGACAACCTGGGTTTCGTGGACATCGAAACCCCCATGCTCACCAAGAGCACGCCGGAAGGCGCGCGCGACTACCTGGTTCCTTCGCGCGTCAATCCGGGCGAGTTCTTCGCCTTGCCGCAGTCCCCCCAGCTGTTCAAGCAAATGCTGATGGTGGCCGGATTCGATCGCTACTACCAAATCACCAAGTGCTTCCGCGATGAAGACCTGCGCGCCGACCGGCAGCCCGAATTCACGCAGATCGATTGCGAAACCTCGTTCCTGAACGAGCAGGAAATCCGCGACATCTTCGAAGGCATGCTGCGCCATGTATTCAGCACCGTGCAGGATGTGCAGCTGCCCGCCGAATTTCCTTCCATGACCTGGGGGGAAGCCATGCGCCGTTTCGGCTCCGACAAGCCCGATCTGCGCGTCAAGCTGGAGTTCGTCGATATTTCCGACCTCATGGCCGATGTCGACTTCAAGGTGTTCTCGGCGCCGGCCAACGATGCGGGCAGCCGCGTCGTGGCCTTGCGGGTGCCCGGCGGCGGCGCCATGCCGCGTAGCGAAATCGACGCCTACACCAAGTTCGTGGGCATCTACGGCGCCAAGGGCCTGGCCTACATCAAGGTCAACGACGCGGCGTCCATTCCCGAGGGCCTGCAGTCGCCCATCGTCAAGAACATCCACAATGCCGCGCTGACCAAGCTCGTCGAGCGCACCGGCGCGCAAAGCGGCGACCTCATCTTCTTCGGCGCCGACAAGATCAAGGTGGTCAACGACGCCATGGGCGCGTTGCGAGTCAAGATCGGCCACAGCGAGTTCGGCAAAGAGCACGGCCTTTTCGAACCCGGCTGGAAGCCCTTGTGGGTGGTGGATTTCCCCATGTTCGAATACGACCAGGGCGAAGGGCGCTACACGGCTGCCCACCATCCGTTCACCAGCCCCAAGGACGGCCACGAAGAGTTTCTCGAAAGCGATCCCTCCAAAGCGCTGGCCAAGGCGTACGATATAGTCTTGAACGGTTGGGAAATCGGTGGCGGCTCGGTGCGTATTCATCGCGCCGAGGTGCAAAGCAAGGTGTTCCAGGCGCTTAACATCGACGCCGACGAGGCTGCCGAGAAATTCGGCTTCCTGCTCGACGCTCTGCAATATGGCGCGCCTCCGCATGGCGGCATCGCATTCGGGCTCGACCGCCTGGTTACCATGATGACCGGCGCCGAGTCCATTCGCGACGTCATCGCCTTCCCCAAGACGCAGCGCGCGCAAGACCTGCTTACGCATGCGCCTTCGCCCGTCGACGAGAAGCAGTTGCGCGAGCTTCACATCCGCCTGCGCAGCACCGAGGTAAAGTAACCGTCAAGAGGCCGGCTCGTGTCAGTCCTGCGGATTGTCAGCTACAACATCCATAAAGGCCGCTCGGCCATGGGGGCGCGCGAGTCGTTGTCCGAGCTGCGCCTGGGGTTGTACGGCTTGCGCCCCGACCTGCTTTTCCTGCAAGAGGTTCAGGGGCGCAACGAACGCGAAAGCATCCTGGATGCCCAGCACGAGTCGCTGGGCGCCGCGCTGAACATGGACGTTTGCTACGGCTGCAATGCCGTGCGGGCCGACACCGACCACGGCAATGCGCTGCTCTCGCGGTTTCCCGTGCTGGGCTTCGAAAACCAGGACATCTCCGACCACCGGCTGGAGCAGCGCGGCCTGCTGCATGCCACCATCCTGGTCGACGAAACGCCGGTGCATTGCATTGTCGTGCATCTGGGCTTGTTCGCAGGCGGACGCTCGCGCCAGATCAATGCGCTGGTCGAGCGCATCAAGCGCCTGGTGCCCGCGCAAGACCCCCTGCTCATCGCCGGAGACTTCAACGACTGGAACAATCGCCTGGCGCCATTGTTCGTGCAGCAATTGGGGCTGTACGAAGTGTTCTCGGCCTCGCCGCGCGGCCTTAGCGCCCGCCAGCTTCCGCTAAGCAAATCCGTGCGCAACCTGGGCCGCAGCTTGCGCTCGCTGCATTTTCCGACGGCGCGCTCCGATTCCATTTTCGAGCTGGGCATTAATGGCGCGGCGCGCCATACGCCGCCGCCGCGCACATTTCCCGCCGCATTCCCATGGCTGAGGCTGGATCGCATCTACCAGCGGGGCTTTGCCGTGCGCAACGCCCGCGTGCTGCATGGGCACCCCTGGCGGCAACTGTCCGACCACGCGCCCATTTTTACTGAATTAGAATTGCCGTAGCTGTCACGAGGCCAGCCCTGGGCGCAGACTATCCCTGCGGGCTGTTTGCGTTTGGAGCAGGGCAGGGCCTTTGGACTTGCGCGGCGTCATCATTCGAACCGTGGCGCGTTTCGGATTTTACGGATGGGGGGTATGGCACGCGGCATCCTGAAACTGCAATGGCATGATGGAAACCGGATAGAGCTCCTGCAGAACGGCGGGCAGTTTTTTCCGGCCCTGTGCGCGGCCATCGATGCGGCGCGCGCCAGCGTGCACCTTGAAACCTATATTTTCAAGCTCGACCGTACCGGCCTGAAGGTGCTGGAGCATTTGCGCCTGGCTTGCGGGCGCGGCGTCAAGGTTCGCGTTGCGCTGGATGGCTTTGGTTCCTTTGAGTGCGTCGACGAACTGATGCAGCGCTTGACCGGCATGGGGGCGACGTGCCGCGTGTATCGCCCCGAGCCAAGGGGCATGAATTTCTACCGTTTCAGTCTGCGCCGCCTGCGCCGGCTGCACCGCAAGGTTACGGTGGTGGACGGCCAAGTGGCGTTCGTGGGCGGCATCAACATTATCGACGATCTCGACGACGTGCCCAATGATGGCAAGGGCCCCAGGCCGCGCTTCGATTTCGCGGTAAGCGTGCGCGGGCCCATCGTGCCGCAGATCGACAGCGAGCAGAATCTTTTGTGGCTGCGCATGGCGCCGAAGCACGGCAACGACATGCAGCGCACGTATCAACGGGTGCGCCACTGGTTCCTGCGTCGGCAGCGGGTCTTGTCGGAGCACATGCCGGTCTTCGATCCCGGCGTGCGGGCCGCCTTTCTCCTGCGCGACAACCTCCGCTTTCGCCAGACCATCGAAAACGTGTATTTGCAGGGGATAGAGACGGCGCGCGGCGATATCCTGATCGCCAATGCGTATTTCTTTCCCGGCATGCGCCTGCGGCGCGCGCTGGAACAGGCGGCCCGGCGCGGCGTGCGCGTGCGCCTGCTGCTGCAGGGCCGTTCGGAATATGCCCTGCAGTTTCGCGCCTCGCGCAGCATGTACGGCAAATTGCTGGACGACGGCATCGAGGTCTACGAGTACATGGCAAGCTATCTGCATGCCAAGGTGGCCGTCATCGACGAGGCGGCTACGGTCGGCTCATCCAATCTGGATCCGTTCAGCTTGCTGCTGGCGCGCGAGGCCAATGTGTTTGTGAAGGACGCCGGCTTCGCGCAAACGCTGAAGACGGCGCTGGAGGCCGAAATCGCCGCCAACGCCAACCACGTCACGCTCGAAAGCCTGCAAAAACGCGGCCTGCTGGGCCGCGCCATCGATTCAACCGCGTATTTTCTATTGCGGGTAGGCGTTTCCCTGACGGGCAAATCTTCCGAATACTAAGTCTAGACGCAGCTTAGATTGGCCGCATTGGCCTTTTGCACCGCCTTGGGAATGGGAACGTGGGCGTGCAGGACGGCCTGGCCGCGCTCGAACATGGTCAGTTGGCCGGGGCTGAACGACACCCAGTTTTCGTTGTCGGTAATCGGACGGGTGGCAATGACCGCCACGCGGTCGTCGCGGCAGGTGGTTTGCGAAAAATCCACCGTCATGTCGGCGTCGACGAGGTGCGCGGTGGCGAAAGGCCAGGCGCGTATCAGGTAGTGCAGTTGGGTGGAGCAATGCGCGAACAGCATGCGGCCGTTGGAAAACAGGAAATTGAAGACCCCGTGCCGGGTGATGTCGCGCGTCAGCGCTTCCACGGCAGAAAAAAGCTCGGATGACGACGGCTCGTGGTTGCCGAACCGGCTGCGCAGCCCTTGCATGATGTAGCAGAAGGCCAGCTCGCTGTCGGTGCCGCCCACGGGTTGATACTGCCCGTCCAGTGCGGGGCGGTAGTTGAGCAAATCGCCGTTGTGGGCGAAGATCCAGTGCCTTCCCCATAGCTCGCGCATGAATGGGTGGCAGTTTTCGAGCTGGATGTCGCCCTGGGTGGCTTTGCGGATGTGCGCAATGACGTTGCGCGACTTGATCGGGTAGTGCTTGATCAGCTCAGCGACGGGCGACTTGCAGGAAGGCTGGTTGTCGATGAAGACGCGGCAGGCCTTGTTTTCGAAGAAGGCGACGCCGAAGCCGTCGGCATGGTGGTCGGTGTTGCCGCCCCGGGCAGCAAAGCCGGTAAACGAAAACGTAAAATCGGTGGGCTGGGCGCAGCTCATGCCCAACAACTGACACATGGCGAAAATGGCCTGAAAAAAGCGCGGTGTAAGCGCGAACGTGGGCGCTGAAAAAGTACATGCAGGCCACCAGGCGCTGCGTATTGCGTCCTATGACCCTGATTTTAATACGGGTATCGGCGCAGAGGTGAGTTAATAAGCCTATGCGGGGCGAATCGCGGCGTATACCGGGCCCGAAGCACAATTTTTGTCGCTTACGTAATACACTGGGCTAGAGAGCCTGCTAACAGGCCCTGGGCACTTTCATTGATCGGTCGTTCGCAGCGCGGCGGCTGAAGCGTTTCGGAGTCACGTCTATGCAAGCAAATCAGTCGGGCCAAAGGCATATCGGCAAGGTGGCCGTGTGCGGGGCCGGGGTCATGGGAGCGCAAATCGCCGCGCACTGCGTCAATGCCGGGGTGCCGGTGGTGCTGTTCGACCTGCCGGCCAAAGAGGGCGACAAAAGCGGCATCGCCAAGCGCGCCATTGCGGGACTCAAGAAAATGAATCCCGCGCCGCTGGGCGCGCCCGAACTGGCCGACGCCATCGTTCCCGCCAACTACGAAGACGACCTGCATCGTCTGGCCGAATGCGATCTGGTCATCGAGGCCATTGCCGAACGCATGGACTGGAAGCTCGACCTCTATAAGAAACTGGCGCCTTTCATCAAGCCGGGCGCCATCGTCGCCAGCAATACCTCGGGGCTGTCGATTACCGAGCTCTCCAAGGTGTTGCCCGAAGACCTGCGGCATCGCTTCAGCGGCGTGCATTTTTTCAATCCGCCGCGCTACATGCCCCTGGTCGAGCTCATTCCCACGGCGCAGACCACGCCCGCCCTGGTCGACCTGCTCGAAACATTCCTGACCTCGCAATTGGGCAAAAGCGTCATCCGGGCCAAGGACACGCCCAATTTCATCGGCAACCGCATCGGCGTGTTCGGCATACTTTCGGTCTTCATCCAGGCGAAAAAGGCCGGCCTGCCCATCGACCTGGTCGACGACCTGACCGGCACCCGGCTGGGCCGGGCCAAGTCCGGCAGCTTCCGCACCGCGGACGTGGTGGGCCTGGACACGCTGGCCCACGTCATTGCCACCATGCAAGACCACCTGCCCGACGACCCCTTCCATGCCTGCTTCGGCCTGCCGCCCCTGGTGTCGGCCTTGATCGATAAAGGGGCTTTGGGGCAGAAGGCCGGGGCGGGCTTTTACCGCAAAGAGGGCAAGGCCATCCTGCGCATCGACCCGGCCACCGCCCAATACGTGCCGGCCGACAGCAAGGTGGACGACGCCGTTGCGGCCATCCTGGCGGAACGCGACGCGGGCAAGCGGCTGCAGGCCCTGCGCGAATCCGATCATCCTCAGGCCCGGTTCGTATGGGCCGTGCTGCGCGACGCCTTTCATTACGCGGCCGTGCACCTGGCCGATATCGCCGACAACGCCCGTCAGGTCGACCAGGCCATGGTGTGGGGCTTTGGCCATGCCCAGGGCCCCTTCGAGCTGTGGCAGGCCGCCGGCTGGCGCCAGGTGGCCCAGTGGGTGGCCGACGACATCGAAAAGGGCCTGGCGCTTTCCAGCGAACCACTGCCCGACTGGGTAAGCAGCGGGCCGGTGTGGGAGGCCCAGGGCGTGCATACGCCGCAAGGCTCGTGGAACCCCCACACAAAATCCTTCCAGCCGCGCAGCAGCCTGCCCGTGTATGAACGCCAGATCGGCGCGCCGCGCCTGGTGGGCGAGTCGGCGGGCCTGGGCGAAACCGTGGTCTTCGAGACCGACGCGGTCAAGGCCTATACGCTGCCGGCGCCGCATCCGGACGACGTGCTGCTGCTGTCGTTCAAGACCAAGATGCATACGCTCAGCCCCGGAGTCATCCAGGGCATCGTGCATGCCGTGGACGTGGCCGAAGGCTCGTTCAAGGCGCTGGTCATCGGCCAGTTGTCCGAACCGTTCTCGGCCGGGGCCGACCTTAAATCCATGCTGCCCTTGTTCGAGCAGGGCGGCGCCAAGGCGGTCGAGCCGGTCGAGCGCGCCATGCAGGACATGGTGCTGCGCCTGCGCTACGCCCAGGTGCCGGTGGTGGCGGCCCTGGCCGGCATGGCGCTGGGCGGCGGCTGCGAACTGGCCCTGCACTGCGCCAAGCGGGTGGCGCATTTCGAAACCTATATCGGCCTGGTCGAAGTGGGCATCGGCCTGGTGCCGGGCTCCGGCGGGCTGGCGCATTGCGCGCGCCGCGCCGCGCAATTGCAGGCCATGACCGCGCCTGATATCCCCTTGCTGGCCCTTTTGAAGAAAACCGCGTTGGCCGTGGCCAGCGCCCAGGTTTCCCGGTCGGCGCCGGATGCGCGCGATATCGGGTACTTGCTGCCTTCCGACACCGTGGTCATGAACCGCTACGAATTGTTTTACGTGGCCGTGCGCGAAGCGGCCATGCTGGCCGAGGCGGGCTGGCGGCCGCCTTTGCCGGGGCTGTTCCCCGTGGCGGGACGCGACGCCATTGCCACGCTCAAGGCGCAACTGGTCAATATGCGGGTGGGCGGCTTCATTTCCGAGCACGACTTCACGGTGGCCGCAAACGTGGCCCACGTCATTTGCGGCGGCGACGTCGACCCCGGCTCGCTGGTCGACGACGAATGGATGCTCTCGCTGGAGCGCCAGGCCTTTCTTGGCCTGCTGGCCAACCCCAAGACCCAGGAGCGCATCATGGGTTTCCTGAAGACCGGCAAGCCGGTGCGCAACTAAGGAGCACTCCATGACTACATTGCAACAGGCATATATCGTAGCGGCTACCCGCAGCCCCATCGGCAAGGCGCCGCGCGGATCGCTTTCGCACTACCGGCCCGACGACCTGCTGGCGCGGGTCATACAGGGCGTGCTGGCCCAGGCGCCCAACCTCGATCCCGCCGCCATCGAAGACGCCATCGTGGGCTGCGCCATTCCCGAAGGCTCGCAGGGCTTCAACGTGGCGCGCATCGGCGTGCTGCTCTCGGGTCTGCCCAACAGCGTCGCGGGTGTCACCGTCAATCGCTTCTGCGCTTCGGGGCTGACCGCCATCGCCATGGCGGCGGATCGCATCCGGGTGGGCGAGGCCGACGTCATCATTGCCGCGGGCACCGAGTCCATGAGTCAGGTTCCGCTGATGGGCGTCAGCACAAGCTTCAGCCCGGGCATCTTCGCGCGCGACGAAAACGTGGGCATTGCCTATGGCATGGGCATTACCGCCGAGCAGGTGGCGCAGCAATGGAAGGTGTCGCGCGAGGATCAGGACGCCTTCGCGCTGCAGTCGCACCAGCGCGCCCTGGCTGGACAAAAGGCCGGCGAGTTCAACGACGAAACCCTGCCTATCGACGTGGTGCGCCGCGTGCCGGATCTGGCCAGCGGCGAAGTGGCCGAACAGCACAAAACGCTGGCGCTGGATGAAGGCGTGCGCGCCGACACCAGCCTGGAGGCGCTGGCCCGCCTGCGCCCGGTGTTTGCCGCCAAGGGCAGCGTGACGGCGGGCAACAGCTCGCAGATGTCCGACGGCGCCGGCGCCCTGCTGGTGGTGTCCGAACGCGCGCTCAAAACGCACAACCTGACGCCGCTGGCGCGTTTCGTTTCCTTCGCCGTGCGCGGCGTGCCGCCCGAGATCATGGGCATAGGCCCCAAGTTCGCCATTCCTCAGGCGTTGAAGGTGGCGGGCCTGAAGCTGGATCAAATGGGCTGGATCGAACTCAACGAAGCCTTTGCCGCGCAGTCGCTGGCGGTCATCCGCGATCTCGGCCTAGACCCCAAGGTCGTCAACCCCATAGGCGGCGCCATTGCCCTGGGCCATCCCCTGGGCGCCACGGGAGCCATCCGCGCCGCGACGGTCGTGCATGCCATCCGGCGCCACAAGCTGGACTACGGCATGCTGACCATGTGCGTGGGCACCGGCATGGGCGCGGCGGGCATTTTCGAGCGGGTGTAGAAGCCGGTCATACGGCGGCCGTTCCGGGAATGCCGCCGTCGTAAAAAAAGGGAGCACTTATGTGCTCCCATTTTCTTGCCGATTCGTCCGTTATTTCCCGCGTAGTCCCAGCGCCTCGGAAAACAGCGTGGTTTCTTCAACCAGAAGCTCGCCCAGCTCTTTGACCTGGCCGGCGTCCAGGCGGGCGCTGGGGCCGAAAATACCCACCGACCCGGCCACCTGGCCGCCGCTGTTGAAGAATGGCGCGGCAATGGAAACGGCGCCCTGGATGATTTCCTGGTTACTGATGGCGTAGCCCCGTTCGCGCGTGCTTTGCAAGTCTTCCGCGTATTTCTTCGGGTCGAGCTTCGTGCCGGCCGCGTACTCCTTCAACAGTTCGGGCGTTATGTCCATGTAGGCCAGGATGGCGCGCCCGCTGGCGCCCAGCACGATGCGCTCGCGGTAGCCGACCCCGCGCTTGAAGCTTAGCGGCTGGGTGCAGGGCAACTCGCTGATGCAACTGCGGTAAGCCCCCTGGGGAATGAACAGCGCCACCGTTTCTCCGGTTTTCTCCCAGAGGCGGCGCAGCATGGGCTTGGCCATTTCGTTCAGATCCAGGCTGGATGTCCAGACGTGCGAAAGATGGGCCACGGCGGGGCCCAGGCGGAATTTCTGCGGTTCGCCCGACGAGACCAGAAAGCCGCTTTGTTCCAGTGTGTACAGCAGGCGATACAGCGTGGGCCGGCTCAAGTCCACGCGCTTGAGTAGCTGGCCCGCCGTCAATTCATAGTCTGTTGCCGTAAAGGCCATAAGAATGTCCAGGGCGCGGTCGACGGCCCGGACGTTGTCGCTGGTTTTCTCGGTTGCCATTTGGTGTTCCTAGTGTTCCTGAATTCCTGTCGTGCTCCGACATGATGCCAGATTGGTAGATACCCTATTGTGAGCATCTCAATGTGTCCGTACAATGTATAACGTTATCAACAGACGGACAACTTAGAGGCCAAGCGCTGGCACAAGCACACGGCTTCACGACCTGGAGGCAATAAACGATGTCTTATTCCTTTTTCAAGCTGGCAGCCGCATCGACAATGGCGGCCGCCTGTTTCTGTACCGCCGCCGCGCAAGCCGGAACGGCTCCCGCGCCCCTGAAGATCGGCGTCATCCTTCCCTTCAGCGGCCCGTACGCGCCGTACGGCGAACAGATCAGCAGCGGCATCAAAGTGTATATGAAGGAACACGGCGATACGGTGGCCGGCCGCAAGGTCGAGGTGATCTACAAGGACGACACCGGGGTTGCGCCGGAGATCGACAAACGCCTGGCGCAAGAGCTGCTGGTGAACGAAAAAGTGGATTTACTGGCCGGCTTCGGCATGACCCCTTCGGCATTGGCGGTGGCGCCCCTGGCCACGAAGGCCAAGCGTCCGATGGTCGTCATGAATGCCGGCAGCGCCGTCATTCCTTCGCGCTCGCCCTACATCATCCGTGTTTCGGAATCCCTGCCTCAAGTCACGCGTCCCGCGGCAAAATGGGCGGCCGAGCATGGCATCAAGAAGGTCTATACGCTGGTGGCCGACTATGCGCCGGGCATCGACACTGAAAAAGCGTTCACCGAGACTTTCCAGAAACTGGGCGGCACCATAGTGGGCAGCGTGCGGGTGCCTGTCACCAACACCGATTTCGCCAGCTACATCCAGAAGATCAAGGACGAAAAACCCGACGCCGTATTCATGTTCCTGCCGCCGGGGCCCGCCACGATCTCCTTCGTGAAGTCCTACCACGAGCGCGGCTTGCGCAAAGCCGGCATCAAGATGCTGGGAACGCACGATTTGACCGAGGAAACGCTGATCGACTCCTTGGGCAATGGGGTGATCGGCACGATTACCTCGGGCTACTACTCGGCGGCCCACGATTCCGATCTGAATCGCAAGTTCGTCAAGGAATACAAGACCATGTTCGGCGCCGACGCCAAGATCAACTTCATGTCCGCCACCGGCTATGACGGCATGGCTGCCATCTACGCGGCCGTGGCTAAGAACGGCGGCGACTCGGACGGCGACAAGATGATGCAGGCCTTCAAGGGCATGAGCTTTGAAAGCCCCCGCGGCCCGGTCACCATCGACCCGGTTACCCGGGACATGACCCAGAACATCTATATGCGCGAGGTCAAGCTCGTCGACGGCCATCTGGCGAATGTCGAATTCGACAAAGAGGCCAACGTCAAGGCACAGCCTTGAAGCAGGAAAGTCTTATCGGGCGGACATCGTCGATGTTCGTCTCCGTTTGGTAATGGAGTAGAAATCATGAACAAGGAAATGTCGGAAATACTGGTGCGCACGGAAGCGGGCACTCGCATGGGCAATCTCATGCGGCGCTATTGGGTGCCTATCCTGGCCTCGCGCGAAATCGAGCCGGACGGCCCGCAGGTACGGGTCAAGATCCTGGGCGAGAAGCTGCTGGCCTTTCGCGATACCGAAGGCCGGCCGGGCGTCATCGACGAGTTCTGCTCGCACCGCGGCGCCTCGCTGTTCTTCGGCCGCAACGAAGAAAACGGCATCCGCTGCGCGTATCACGGCGTCAAGTTCGACCGCAACGGCCAATGCGTCGAGGTTCCCTCGGCGCCCAAGGCCTGTGCCCACATGCACATCAAGTCCTACCCCTGCCTCGAGCGCGGCGGCATAGTGTGGGCCTATATGGGGCCCGAAGGAAAAATGCCCGACCCGGTCGAGCTGGAATGGGCCACCCTGCCCGAAAGCCATGTATTCGTGTCGCGCCGCTGGCAGCAATGCAATTACCTGCAGGCCATGGAAGGCGGCATCGACACCGCCCACGTCTCGTATGTGCACCGCTACGAAGTCGACACCGACCCCATGCACAAGGACACCAAGGCGCTCGACTACATCAAGGCCGACGGCAACGTGGTTTTCGACATCGAGAAAATGCCTTTCGGCCTGTCCTTGTTCGGCCGCCGCAACGGCGAACCCGATTCTTATTATTGGCGTGTCACGCAGTGGCTGTTCCCCTGGTTCACGCTGATTCCGCCTTTTGGCGAACACTCCATGGCCGGCCATATTTTCGTGCCCATGGACGACGAAAACTGCTGGGTCTGGAGCGTCAACTTCCACCCCAACAAGCCGCTGTCGGCCCAGGAACGCCTGGATCTGCAGGAGGGCAAGGGCGTGCACGTGGCCTACGAAGAAGGCGGCACCTTCCGGCCCGTGGCCAATAAAGACAACGACTACCTCATCGACCGCAGGGCTCAGAAAGACAAGCGTTCGTACAGCGGCGTGTTCGGCTTTGCCATACAGGACGCTTCGCTGCAGGAAAGCATGGGCCCCATCCAGGATCGCGAGGCCGAGCATCTGCTGCCCACCGACAAGCCCATCGTCATGGCGCGCCGCATGCTGCACGAAGCCGCCATGGGCCTGGAGCAAGGCCAGGAGCCGCCGGCGCTGGACGCTTCCGCGCAGCGGGTGCGTTCGGCCGGCGTGCTGCTGGATCGCAACGCCAGTCCGCTGGAATGGGCGCAAGAGCATCTGGCCGACGGCCTGCATCAGCCGCTTTATTCCGTGTAGCCGGCGCAGTTTCATAAATCACATTATTCAATTGGAAGAACCATGGCACGACTAGCGAATAAACGGGCGCTCATCACGGGCGGCGGCGCGGGCATTGGCGCCGCGTGCGCCAGGTTGTTTTGCGCCGAGGGCGCCGCCGTAACCCTGGTGGACGCCAATGAAGAGGGGTTGTTGGCAACGGTTCAGGCATTGCGCGGCGAATTTCCGCAGGCCCGTATAAGCCATTGTGCGGCCAACGTGGCCGACGCCGCGCGTACGCGCGACGTCGTGCAGCACGCCGTGGATGCGCACGGCGGCCTGGACATCCTGGTCAATAACGCCGCCATGCGCAACTACTCGGCCCTGGCGGACGCCACGCCCGAAGAATGGCGCGCCATGATGGACGTGAACCTGGTCGGCACCGCCACGTATTGCCGCGAGGCGCTGCCGCATCTGCGGCTTTCCGGCAAGGGCAGCATCGTCAATGTCGCGTCGTGCTACGCCGTGGTGGGCCGCAAGGGCATGGGCCTTTACGACACCACCAAGGCCGGCCAGTTGGCCATGACGCGCACCCTTGCGCACGAAGAAGCCGCCAACGGCGTGCGCGCCAACGTCGTCTGCCCCGGTTCCACCCTGACGGACTTCCACGTCGCGCGTGCCACGGCAAAGGGCAAAAGCGTCGACCAGTTGAAAACCGAAAGGCAAACCACCTCCCTGCTGGGCCGCTGGGCCGACCCCAAAGAAATCGCCTGGCCCATACTTTGGCTGGCATCGGACGAAGCGTCCTTCATCACCGGAACAAGCCTGCTGGTAGACGGAGGGCTGGCGGCGATGTAGCCCGTAGCAGCTTTCCCCCCAAAAAAGGGACGGGATATTAATAGCCCATTTGCCGGTACAAGAAAGCCACGTCTAGCCACAATCAAGGCTTTTGGGGGCGATTAGTGGTGTACATATGGAACTTTGTGCCACTAAGTGGCATAATTTGGCGATACATAGAGTATTCAAAACACGCCATTTTCAGCGTTGGCTGCGGGATCTGCCATGACCAATAAAGCAAGAGTAAAAAGCCCCATACTTTCCGCGGTGCACGAAACTGCAAGCGATTTGCATCGCCTGGGGTTCATCAGCAAGCGCACGATGGGCCAATACGATGCGCTTTGCATGGAGCCTATTCCGGTCTATAGCAGTGAAGATATCCGCGCGATGCGTGAGAAGCTTAATCTCAGCCAAACCGTGCTGGCCTCGGTGCTTAACACCAGCGTTTCGACGATCCGCAAGTGGGAGCAAGGCGACAAGCAACCCAGCGGACCGTCTTTGAAGCTGCTGAATCTAATCGATCGCAAAGGGTTGGAGGCTGTGCTTTGAGTGAAATGGCAACTGGCCAGTGGATGGGGTTGGCCGCATAGTTGCTACAATTCGTACGACGTGGAATTGGGTCATGGGGAGTCCTGATGGGAAACGGCGTCGGTGCGTTATTGCGCAGGCTTTCAGTGCGGCAGCGGATGATGGCGGTCATCGCAATATTGTTGCTGCCGCTGGCGGTGCTCAGTGCGGTGAGCGTAATGGTTCTGAACGAGCAGGAGATGGCCTTTCGCGATTCCGTCGAAGAATCGGTGCACGGGCTGATCCCGCTGACTACACTGGAATACTACCTTCAACAGGCGCTGGTGGATGAGCTGCTGGCCGAATCGAACGATTCTGTGCCGGACTTCGCCGGGCTTACCCGAAACATCGACAACAGCTTCTCCAGCATTGGCGTCGGCATGGACAGCAAGGATGTGCCGCAGGCGGTGCTGGAAGATGCGCAGAAGTCCTGGCTGCAGGCGCGGCCCACGGTGCGTCGCCTGGTGGAGCAAGTGCACACCCAGCATATCAGCGACACCGCGACCAACGTTCATACGCGCGCCGAGCTGGAGCAGGCGATCCACGATATCTCAAGCGCCCGCGTGAGCCTGTCCAATGTGCTCAGGGTTCGCTATGAAAAGGCGGCCGCCCAGCGCAAGAGCCAGCTGCACTGGCTGATGTGGAGCTGGGTCTTCACCTTGACGGTGGCCGCCTTGCTGGCCATGGTTTTCTTGCGTTCGCTGTTGCAGCCATTGCAGGCATTGACGCATGCCGCGCGCCGCATCAACGAAGGCCAGACGGGCGTGCGCGTGGATGTCGGCGGGCGAGACGAACTGGCGGTATTGGCCGACTGCTTCAACCGGATGACGGTCAACTGGGAGATTACCCATGCCAGCCTCAAGACCGAAGCCATCGAAGATCCGCTGACCGGGATGCTCAATCGCCGAGGCATTCTTTCCCGGCTGGACGCCGAGCTGGAGCGGCATCGATCGAGCGGGCAAACGCTAAGCGTGATGGCGATGGATCTGGATCGCTTCAAGTTCATCAATGACCACTATGGCCACAGCGTGGGTGATCGCGCCCTGGAGTGGGTTGCCGACACCTTGCGCGGCATTTTGCGCGAGCACGACCACCTGGGACGGCACGGCGGCGACGAATTCATTGCGGTACTGCCGCAAACAAGCCATACTGAGGCGCAGGAGATCGCGCGTCGCATCCGCGCGGTTGTCCGCGAGGCCGCCGCCCGGGCGGCGGTTTATCCCGAGATCACGATCGGCGTGGCCACCATGCCCGAGGACGGCGATCAGGCCAAATCATTGCTGGAGACGGCCGACGCCAGGCTTTACGCGCAAAAGCATCGCCGCGCCAAAGACGATGCGGCTCAAAAAAATAACGCCTTGTGAGGGATGCCGCGAAAGCGCCCCTTCGTCCATCTTGTCTGCGTAGCGAGGCGTCTCTTGGCATGGCAAGACCTGATGTCGACGCTTGAATCCGGCGTCCGTCGCGCGCTTGCGCTGCCCCTCCCGCCGCCACGCTTCCCCCAAGCACCTTGAACCAAGGCTTATCCCTATAAGGGTAATTCCCTGTTCCCCGCATATTGCACGTCGCAAATCTTTTCTTTACTGTGTATGTATGCAAGTGCATAAATAATTAAACGTGGTTGAACAAGCGGTTAGCTCGCATCGTTCCTTTTTGCGTTGACGCCGCTGTTTCATGGTTTAAAGCTGTCCTGGCCGCGCACGATGCCGGCCTTTTACGGGAGTCGGGCATGAAGATTGCAGTACTGGGGGGCGGGCACGGTTGTTATGCGGCCGCTGCAGATTTAAGCGAACAAGGCCACGAGGTGCGCTTCTGGCGTCGCGACGCACAGGCGCTGCAGTCGCTGGTGCAACATCCGTTCATTCACATCAAGGACAGCGAAGGCGAGCGCGATGTGCGCATCGCCAAGATCTGCCCCAATATCGGCGATGCCATCGCGGGGGCCGAGCTTATATTGATTCCTTCTCCCGCCATTGCGCAGCTGGACATTGCCAAGGCCATGGCGCCTTATCTTGAAGACGGACAGGTGGTGTATTTGCCGCCCGGCACTTTCGGCAGCTACATCATGAGCGAGGCGGTGCGCGCCGCGGGCAGCAAGGCCGAAGTCTCCTGGGCCGAAACCGGCACCTTGCCGTGGCTGGTGCGCAAGCACGGGCCCGACAACGTGGCCGTCACCATGCGGGCCACGCGTTTGCCCACGGGCGTCTACCCGGCCAAGCGCTCAGCGCATGCCATGGCGGTCATCAAGCAGGCGTTTCCTTGCATCGAACCTTGCGAAGACGCGCTGTCGGGTGCCTTGATGAACGCCGGTCCCATCATCCATCCGCCGCTCATCCTCATGAATGCCGCGCCATTGCAACACTTCGAGGCATGGGACATTCACAACGAGGGCACCCAACAGGCTACCCGTTCGGTGACCGACAAGCTCGACAACGAACGCATCGCCATCCGCGAGGCCATCGGCTACAAAGCGCCGCATTTCCCGCTGTCCGACCATTATCTGAATGATCAATGGATGTACGGCGATTCGCACAGCAAGCTGGTCGACAGCGGCGACTGGCGAGAAAAAATCGACTTGCACTCGCATCGCTACATGACCGAAGACACCATGCTGGGCCTGGCCTTCCTGGTGTCGGTGGCCAACTGGGCCGAGTGCGACGCGCCGGTGGCCAACGGCCTGCTGGCCATTGCCGGCGGCATTGTCGGGCGCGACCTGCGCCTTGGCGAGCGCACGCTCAGCGCCCTGGGGCTGGCGCATTTGTCGCGCGCCGACATGCACGCGCTGCTGGTCGAAGGGAGAGAGTAATGGCTACGAATGCCGGCCCGATCGTCACCATAGGCGCCGGCCGCATGGGCCGGGGCATTGCGCTGGCGTATGCCATCCAGGGCCAATCCGCCGCCATCATCGATTTCAAGCCGCGCAGCCCGCAGCAGTACGAAGAGTTGCGGCAAAGCATCTCCAGCGAACTTGCGCTTACCCTTAGGCAACTGGCGGATCTGGGCATGTTTGCGGCGGAGCAGATCGAACCCATTCTGGGCCGCATCGGCATTTACGCCCTGAGCGAAGCCGACGCGGTTCTGGCCACGGCGCCCATTGTGTACGAGGGCGTGCCCGAAACGCCCGAAGCCAAGCGCGACGCGCTGGGCCGCATCGGCGCGGCGGTGTCCGACGACACCATTATTGCTTCCAGCACGTCCACCATGCTGGCTTCCGATCTGGCTGCCCTGGTATACAAGCCGCAGCGGTTCATGAATGCGCATTGGCTCAACCCCGCCTACTTGATTCCGCTGGTCGAAGTGAGCGCGCATGCGGGCACCGATGCCGCAGCCGTGCTGGCGCTGAAGGACAGCCTGAAATCCATTGGCAAGGTGCCGGTGGAATGCAGCTGCAGCCCGGGCTACATTGTGCCCCGGCTGCAAACGCTGGTCATGAACGAAGCAGCCCGCATGGTCGAGGAAAAAGTCGCCACGGCCGAACAAATAGATCTGGCAACCCGCTACGGGCTGGGCTTTCGCTTCGCGGCCATCGGCGTGCTGGAGTTTATTGATTATGGCGGAAACGATATCCTGTATCACGCCAATAATTATCTTGCCAAAAACCTCGACGAAAATCGTTATGCCATGCCGGAGATCGTTCGGCAATATATGCAGGAAGGCAAAAACGGTTTACGGTCGGCAAGCGGATTTCATTCGTACGAGGGGGTGGACCTTGAAGCGTATCGGCGCGACGTATTGGCCCGTGTCCTGGCAATGCTGGGGCATTTCGGGCTGAACCAAAGCGCAACTTCCAACGTGGCAAAAGGAGACTAAACAATGAAAAAAAATGTTCAAGCAATACTGGCCGCCATGGGCGTCATGATGGTGGCCGCGCCGACACTGGCGGCCGATATCCCCGAGCTGAAGGTGGGCTGGACGATTCCCGCCGAAGAAGCCAAGTATTTGATGATGAAGCGGCCCGAGATGTTTCCCGATCTGGGCAAGAAGTACACCATCAAATGGACGCAGTTCCAGGGCACTTCGCCCATGATCCAGGCCATGCGCGCCAACGTGCTCAATTGCTCGACCATGGCGCCCATGTCGTTGGCGCAGGGATCCATAGAAAGCGGGCTCAAGGCCTATATCGTGGCCCAGCACGTCTACGAGAAGAAAGGCTTCTTCACCGTGTACTGGGCCGTCAAGAAGGACAGCCCCATCAAAAGCGCCGCCGACCTCAAGGGCAAGGTGCTGGGCACCAACGCCTACGGTTCGGGCGTGTATTTCAACCTCGTGCTGTGGCTGGAAAAGAACGGGCTCGACCCCAAGAAAGACGTGAAGATCGTGGAAACCGGTTTCCCGCCCATGGCCGATGCCATCCGTTCGGGGCGCATCGATCTGGGCACCATGGTTCAGCCCTTCGCTTTGCTGTCGCAGGAAAAAGGCGACCTGCGCGAATTGGCTTCGCAGGCCGATGTCCAGACGCCTCAGGTGCAGATCTTCGAAGGCTGCAGCCAGGAATACACCAATGCGCATCCCGAAGTGGTTCAGGCCTACATCAAGGATCTGGAGCGCGCCATGAACATGGTGCAGGCGGATCACTCGCTGGCGGTGGCCGTCACTTCCGAAGTCACCCGCGCGCCCGCCGCGTTGCTAAGCAAATACCTGATGACCGACAAGGACTTCGCCCGCGACAAAGACATGAAGCCCAACCTGGATTCCATCCAGAAAACCTGGGATCTCTACTACAAGGCCGGCTTCCTTTCCAAGGCCTTGAACATCAACGACTTCGTCCGCAAAGACACGATAGCGCCGGTAAAATGATCAATATCGAGCAACTGGGAAAAACCTTCCAGACCGCCAGGGGCACG
>CALMPB010000516.1 GCA_937871985.1 uncultured Burkholderiaceae bacterium | reverse complement strand
TCACCACGCGCTATATCACCCATGTGCCCTTGGCGATTCTGGCCGCCGCATTGGAAACCGTGGCAGTGTTGTTATTGGCGATTGGGGTGATACTGGATTCGATTGCGCACCATGAAAGGAAAAAGGCGGAGTTGCAGTATTTGGGGGTGCATCGGAGGGGGTAGCTGGGTTTATGCTTTTGTAAGGGATTTAAGGGTGCAGAGAACGGCGATCTAGGGGCTGGATTTCTTTTCTATAAAGGGCTGCTTCCGACCCAAAGCAGAAGTTCGGTCTGGAAAGTTCGATGGCTGCTTCGCAGCGGTAGCTGACTTCGCTTGTGCGGAACGCGACCTCCACGAGCGGTCGTTCGACGCCTGAGTTCAGTGGATGGCTAAGCCGTCCGCTGCGTGTCGTGCACCCTCATCCTGAGTCGCCATCACAGCAGGAGCGCTGCTAGCCGAGCCGATGTCAGAATGCGTCGCCGGTTTGGGTTTGAACCGAGGATCACGGCCGCGATGGTGGTGGTAAGCTCGTATTCAAACCAAAGAATTGAAACAGCGAGGTTCCGAGCATGAGGAGGTTAGCTCGACGGGGCGGCCTCGCGCAGCGAACAGGAGTTCGGAGTGCATGGACGAAGCTAGATATGGTCAGATGATCAGGGACGGCGAGCGGAACAAGGAAGTTGCGAGGCTCATCCACAACTGGTGCTCCCACGCGCGAGTAAGCAACCAGGGCGGAGTTGGCTTGATTGCTCAGCAAACTGGATTGCCGATTGGTCACTTCGCCATGGAGTGCGACTTCGCCCCAGCCAGCGGCTTCGCCGGCTGGTACCTGGAGTCGTGTGCCCTCGACTTTCACGACCGCAACTGCGTGCATTGCGACAAGCGCCAAGCGGTACGCATGCCGAATCTCTCCATCCTGGTGGGTCAGCGCGCCCGCGAGGCAATCCGCCAGCAGGAAGAGGCTGATCGTGCTGAAGCGGAACTGCAAGCGGCTCTTGAGACACGGAAAAAGCAACGAGAGGCTCTACGCGTCGGTCAGAACGCAGCAGTTCGAGCCCTGCTTGACGACTTGGACACCCTCGACGCCACTCATGCCGACGATGCTAAGACACGAGTCGTCGAGACGGTGCGGCTCGCTCCCGAAGTCCTAACGCCATCGCTCACTGACTACTTTTTTGAGTTGACCGCATCCCCGGAGGCCGGATGCCAAGACGTGGCGCTACAGGCCCTGAAGTGTGCAAAAGCTGATCCGGCCCGCCTTGCGGATGCAGCGCTGCGGTGCCTAGCGAAACGCACCGCAGTTCAAACTGCTGCGTACATCGTGATGGAGACGCCTGAACTAGCAGATGAACAGACAATGGAGGCGGCAGCTCCAGCGCTGATTCGCCTCGCACGAGCCCCTCGCTCCGAGTTTGGCCATGGCGAGCGGGTCCTCCATCCCGATCCCTTGAGGGCCGTTTTTGCAGTCTGGCCAGAGGCCGTTTGTCGCGCAATTCAGCGCCTGCTCGATTCACGGAGCTCATATGCCATTCGGATGGGAACCGCCGGGCTCAAGGTTCTCTCTGTGCAAGCTCCGGATCTCCTAAACCGGTTCTCACGGTCGCTTGTGACCAAGCTGACGCGTGCGCATCTATTGATCGACGACAGCGATGCCGACCGAGAAAGGCGGATGGTGTGCAGCGATCTGCAACGTGCAGTTGCCGCTGCCCTCCGCCATGCGCCTTCTGAGACCGACAAATTGATCGCCACCTATTTCGAAGGAGCGACAGCGGAGGGGGAAGCTCGCCTCGTGATGGCATATGGCGAAATCTTCAGGAGCAGTCGCACCGATGAAGAAGCGTTGGATGGCGACGTTGCTGCCACCGCTCTGAAGCGGTTCGTAGCGTGGTCGAGCACTTCGAAGAATTCCACTGTGCTGACCGAAATCACTCAAACGCTGAGGTCATACGGCGAGGAGATCGCTCAGTCTGTTGATGACGTGTTGGACATTGCACTGGGCGCAGCTGCCGTCATGGACGTCCGTCTCGAAGCGTTTGACGCCGAGCGATCGCTCAGCAAGCCGGAAAACTTCCTCGAAGTGCTGGAAGTTCAAAATTCTCGCACGGCGCTCTATTACTCGCGAGAAGTGTTCGCGGCTATAGCGGCGGCCGCAGCCCGTAGGAGTCCGGCTGCGGCCGAGTCATACGTCGACTTCTTGTCAAAGATTGATGGCGGCCGTGACACCCTGATCGCGGTCCTGTTAGAGGAGTCGAGCAAGCTCGTCGCAACACCAGAAGGTTTGCGTCTCGTCTTGCCTGAGCTTTACACGGCCATGGTGGGTACCTCAACGCTGGCGCGTGCAAGTGCTGCGGAGACGTTGGGACGCGCTGGACGGATGCGCTCCAACGATCTCCCGGAGCTGGTTCTTGAAGCATTCATCTTGCTTTTGGAAGACCAGTACGTGATTGTCCACAAGGCTGCAGCGAAGGCGCTTGAGAGCATCTCTCTGACTGGTGCGTTGGAGCAGAGAGCCGGCAGGGCACTCCTGACGCTCCTGCGCGTTTATGGCAACAAGGGGGTTGAGAGTTTCCTGTTGAATTGGATGCAGCTCTACTTCCACCGTTACACTGCTGACGATGCATCCCGTGCAAATTTGGCCAGGTGGTGCCTAAAAGTCTTGATGGGTGTCCCAGTTCACATGCACCTCAGGGACCTCACTTCGCTATCCAAGTATCTGAAGGGCCAGCCGACCTTTGTTGATTTGGTAATCAGGGCTTTGGAAGATCCGGAGGTCAGCGACTATGGTCAGGAGGATGTCATCCGATTGCTATACTCGATACCTGATGCCGAGGTAAGCAAGCGATCCGAGGATCTCAGCAAGCTATCGGTGCGCCGGGCGGATCGCGGCTTGTACGTGAGCGCCGTCGTTGAAGTCCTCACTCGCGTCGGGGCGTGGGATGAAGCCGTCGAGGCCATTGAATCGTCTTGGGAGGCGATCCCCGATACCGTGGCCATGCGGTGCATGAAGTGGTCCAGGAGGCTCCACGTTGTGGCGGTGCAGTTCGAGGCCGCTGTTGCAGCAGGAAATCTGTCTCGGCAGGATGCGCTGAAGGCGGAGTGGGAAAGCCTCTATCAATTGTTGAAGGAAGACGAAGAGGTATATGCAGAGAGACGCAATCCTTTCCCAGGTGTTTTTCGCCCGAATTCAGGCAGTTGAGGCTCTCCGCAAGCTCGGCGGTGGCGAAGTCGTCAGCGCGGAGTTGCTACGCCAAATCTGCTCCGAGTTGGACGACGCGTCTCTTAAGTATGGCCGGGCTTCGACCGCAACGATCTACGGCGCGTTTGCGGCGCTCCTGCGCATCGTGCTTTCTCTAGCGGAGTGGCGGCAAGCAGTTCTCGACGCAGTTCCCGACGGTGATCGGTTCCTGCGCAGTGCAGTGGAGCGCCATCGTCTTTGGCTCAAGGAGTTTGGTGAGAAAGACGTCGCCAAGAGTCTCGTGGATGTGTCAGCCTCATTGCAGTCTGTCGCCACCATTGCCGATTTCGAGTCCATCTGCAAAACGCTGGCTGGCATTCCGTTGCCGATCGGTGTGTTTTCTGAGGAGCGACCGGGCATTCCGGCGGGTCCGAAACAAGTTGAAGAGCGCCCAGCGCCTACGGAGCTCTCAGTGGCCTTCGTGAAGTTTAAGCTTGGTGGCCAACCAGCGGCCAACATTCACCACCTCGTCCCGCGCGAATTGCACGACATGGAGATCGAGGTTAGAGTTTCTCGATGGCCAGAGGGTGCCACGCACCTGGTGCTGATGCCGATCTCGGCGGAGCCCAAAAGCACCTATGAGCTCTCCGAGTTCACATTCACGAAGCCGTCCACGGAGCCGCCGTACACGCTCATCCAGACGGGTCGTGCGGCTCTCCAGATCGCGCAGGGATTGAAATCGAGGCCTTTCGAGTTCAAGTACGCGGCGGCATTCCAACCCGCCAGCTCAGAACAGCCCGTTGCTGTCGTTGGCCACCGTACGCTTTTGGTGGAGGGCTTCGACATACGGGCCAACTCAATAACCGGCTATCAGCCTGTCGACGAAAAGATCCTGTTGATCCGCGATCTGCTAAGACGGGAAGGCTGGGCAAATGCCAAGGAGCTGTCAGACATCCTTGAGCTACTGACCAGTCTGGGAAATCTTGCTGGGAGAGCAGTTCAAGACGCCGTGTTCGACGGCGCGTGGGGTGAGAAGGAATTCCAAGCCCACGTTCGAGGGGACCTTCGCCGGTCGCCCCGTATCGGGTTGGATCTGGAAGAGCACGCCGCGGCCGCAGGGGGCTTCACTGATTTAAGCTTTCGCGGAATCACGATCGAGCTCAAGGAGACGGACACGCGGATCAAACAGATGGAAGACTGCCGCAAATATGTCGAGCAAGCTGCCAGCTACGCGGTGGCCAAAGGCAAGCGCGTAGCTCTGTTATGCATTCTGGATACCAGCGCCAAAAATTCTGCGCCTTGGTCGGCGGCCGACGGCATCGACGTTTTAATGTCAGCACCGCCAGCCAACGTGGCGGTTATCACGCTCGTTATCCAAGGGAACATCACCCGTCCGAGCAAGTTGTCCCGTTGAGGCCATAGTCGCCTCGCTAGATGTCAAAAGTACACGACGTCGTCAGTCAAGTTCCGGGGCCGAATTGGCAGCCCTTCGCAGGTTCTTGCTCGAGCCGCCGCTTTCCTTGTAGCCATGAAACTGGCTACAAGGAACAGGGAGCCGAGATGCCGCAAAGGAGTCGTTGGTGAACTTCAGCAATCAGCCTTCATCGGACATTGACGTCAGCCAAGCGAATTTCCGCTTCTGGCCGACAGCAGACTTGGACGAGTGCCCGCTTCCGACCCGGAGCAGTCAATCAGATAAGGAAGGGGCACAAAACCGTCATTTAATGAGATCCTGTACCTATTACCAAGAGTCCCGTTTGGTGCACAGGCTATAGTGTTTGTAACGAATACACTCACAGACTTGGTTCTGCAATCGTGCGGCACGTAACAGAGGAGGGGCTGCAGGTTTCAAGGCTGATTAATACTGCATTTTCATACAGAGCACACGCCGCAAAGCTTGGATGGAAGTCCCTTGTGGCGCTTTGGATGTGTCAATTTAGACTGCAAGCGCCAGATATGGCCTGCGGTTTGGTGGGGTATTAGAAGACACTATGAAGAAATCAAGGCCAATCGTTGACGCAACCTCTTTTTCCTTAGAGGAGTGGCTCGAGATCGTCCTCGTTCCAAAGACTCGGCGCGACGTTGATGTTGCAGACTATGAATTCCCGACTGACGCTCACCGCAACTCCTTTCTTGACTCCGTTCATTTAAGGTCAGAACAGATGGTTAGGTCGCTACTCCGACTCTTTCTGATCAGTGGCGGAACTATGGGTATAGACCGTAGTACACGCAGATGGGCGATGTCCATGGGCAATGAGGACCTGCTCAGGCGAATGGATGAGGATGAATTCATCAAGCGCCTCATCGAACCGCCTTTCCTCCCTTGGGAGGGTACAACGTGGGTGCTTGACCTGCTCCCTGACTACCCACGGAAAGCCTTGGCTGTCCTAGATGCTTACTTCACGGCCCATTTCCAGTACATGCCTGACGGTCGGTTAAACGGCTTCGCGGATGCGGAAGCGATTATTAGGAGGCGATACCTGCACTGGGAGAATCCGAGAGAAGTCTTACTCGCTCTGCCTCCCGACGAATTTGAGTTCCTGATTGCTGCGCTCTATGAAAAATTGGGGTATCAGACAACCGTCACGCAAACCTCGCGCGACGGAGGGATAGACGTGGAGGCTCGACGGACTGAAACAGGTATCCGTGAACTGCTTCTTATCCAATGTAAGCGGTATCAGGACGTCGTCCGAGTACAACCCATCCGAGAAATGCAAGGTGTTGTTGCGAGCAGAAGGGCAAACAAGGGCGTTGTCGTTGCCACGTGCGGCTTCACCAAGCCTGCTCGTGCTGAAGCGGAGGCAGACGTAATGATCGAACTGATTGACTTCGCGGCTTTGAACCGTCTGCTAAATGCGGCCTTCGGAGCGAAGTGGCCGAACAATATCTCATATGCAATTCGTAACAAACAGTTCAGCAGTGCAAGGCACGAGCTTGCTGCTGATGCCTAACAGATCATTTGACGCGGGAATTCAGCAGTAACTGGTTAACTCCGACGTTGAGTGACCGCTTTTTTTCGCTGTCACTGGCTGCATCTGGCCGATACCTGCCAAGCATACTCGCCCGATGCCCCCCTTTCCCTACCAAAAAAACACTACATTAAAGATGCTCTCCCACCCAAAAGGGCTAGACACAAAAACATCCTAAACGCCATCAACCAGGAGCGTTTGCGATGCGATACGTATAGCATTGCGATACAATAACCGTGATCAAGACCTTTAGGCACCAGGGCTCACAACGCTCTTTCAAAACCGGCTCGAAGGTAGGTATCCAGGCTGCGCATGCCTCCAAGCTGGCGCGCCAACTGCGGCAATTGAGTGATGCAGTTGGACCTGAAGACATGGACATACCTGGCTGGAATTTGCATCCACTTAAGGGGCAAAACCTAAAGGGCCACTGGTCGGTATGGGTCAACGGAAACTGGCGTCTGACATTCCTGTTCGACGG
>CALMPB010000515.1 GCA_937871985.1 uncultured Burkholderiaceae bacterium | reverse complement strand
ACTATCCCTTATTTTAAGAGAGTCCTTGTGTCCTCAGATACGTGGGGCCGCTCCAATCCCCTCGGCCCGTCCCGGTTGAAAAATGGCTTTGATATCAGCAACCCAGAGGATCCCACACTGAAGGAAATTGCCCGTAGGGCATCCCTGATGCAGGTGCCCGCGAAGGACAACAATCCAGACGGCGAAAGGCGGCTAGCCGCTGCCCCGTCGGCGCCAAGAAGCCGAAAAAACCGTCCTACCGCCGGTGATCTATTGAGCAATGCCATTCGCCTTGGGAAGGGGCTATATGGATCGCAAAACTAGGCAACGCGGGTTGCCCGGTCATCCGCTTGCCCTCTCCCGGGGGCACTTGGAGAACAGAGCGCCTCAAAGCAGCGACGATCGGGACACGGAGATCACATGCGGCCCCAAAAAAGCGAAAGCCCCAACGCGTTGGGGCTCCGTAGTCTGGATCTCATTACCCGCTCCGGGCGGGACCACCTGCGTGGGGATAACGCTATTGCCCATGTCTGGGCGCACCAGCTATTGCGCTGCGGACATCTTTGCACACTCTGGCGTCCTTACGCAACACATCGAGCATCTAGCTACTCATGATGATGCGACTGCTGTGCGCTCGGTTCTCTGAAGCTATGCGAGCAACGCTCTTGGTCTTAATGTTGTGGGCTAGCGCACGCCACATCGACGATGTACAACGAGCCACCCAATCTGCCCCCAATATAGCCCCGAACCATTCGGGGCTTTTTCTTTTCTCGCCCAATAAAGTGGGCGGAACTAACCTCCTCGTGGACGACTAGTTGGGTCAGGAGCTGTCACTCGCTTCCCCGATGGCAGGCTGTGGCGGCGCACGCATCGTGTAAATTCGGCCCCTTAATTCAATAATTGCTGTATTATTGAATTATGAATGAAGATCAAGCCGTTTCCGCTCTCGCGGGCCTTGCCCATCCCCAGCGACTTCGGGCGTTCCGTGCCCTGGTCGTCGCCGGCCTTCCCGGTCTCACGCCTAGTGTGCTGGCGGACCAGCTCGGCATCGCAAGGAATGCGCTGTCCTTTCACCTGAAAGAGCTCGCGCATGCCGGCTTGGTGAGCGTCGAGCAACAGGGCCGCAACCTGATCTATCGAGCCGACTTTTCTCAGATGAATGGGTTGCTCGGCTACCTCACCGAACACTGTTGCGAAGGTGCGCCATGCGAGGCTTCCGCCGTCGCCAGCTGCACGACCTGCTAACCGGGAGTTCCCTATGAAGCGCTTTCATGTTCATTTGCACGTCGACGACCTGGCCAAGAACATTGGCTTCTATTCCCAGTTGTTCGCTCAGGAGCCGGCCCGCGTCGAGTCGGACTACGCGAAGTGGATGCTCGACGACCCTCCGGTGAATTTTGCGATATCAACCCGCGGCGCTGGCCAAGGCGTAGACCATTTCGGGATTCAGACCGATAGCGCCGGGGAATTGGAGGCGTTGAAGGCCAGCGCTGAGGCTGCCAGCCTGGCCCTCGACGATCAGGGAGAGACATCCTGCTGCTATGCCCGTAGCGAGAAATACTGGATCACCGACCCACAAGGTCTGGCCTGGGAGCACTTCCACACACTCGGCACCATTCCTGTCTATGGCGAGTTGCATGGCGAGCCAACCAGCCAGACCACTGCACCGGCCTGCTGTGCACCGCGAGTAAAAGCACCGGCGCCCACTAGCTTCTGCACCCCAAAAGCAAACACCTCCACTCGCTGCTGCTAGGAATTTCCATGTCGCACTCCCCTTTCAACGTGCTGTTTCTTTGCACGGGTAATTCCGCGCGTTCAATTCTGGCCGAAGGGCTGCTCAACGGACTCGGAGCTGATCGTTTCCGGGCGTACTCCGCCGGCAGCACGCCCAAGGGCGAAGTCCATCCCCTGGCGCTGAGCACCCTAAAATCGTATTCGCTGCCAACAGACGGCTACCGTAGCAAGAGTTGGGATGAGTTCGCTGCCCCAGACGCCCCAAAGATGGACTTCATCATCACAGTGTGCGACAACGCAGCGGGTGAAGTGTGCCCCGTATGGCCCGGCCATCCGATGACTGCGCATTGGGGCGTGCCGGACCCTGCCGAGCATGAAGGAAGCGAAGAAGAACGCATCAAGGCCTTCCACGACGCAGCGCGCATGCTCAAGCGTCGTATCGAACTATTCCTGTCTTTGTCGCTAGATCGCCTTGACGCCATGTCGCTCCAGACCGAGCTGCGTGGTATCGGCCAGTCCCGGGAGTAGTCCGATGTCGTCCAGTACACAGGCGGCGCCGGCTCCGCGCCAACGCCCCGGGATGAGTGTTTTCGAGCGTTACCTCACGCTCTGGGTCTTCCTCTGCATCGTGTTGGGTGTGACTCTGGGCCAGTTCATGCCGGCGCTGTTCCAGACGATTGGGCGCCTGGAAATCGCCCAGGTCAACCTGCCAGTTGGGATCCTGATCTGGGTGATGATTATTCCGATGCTACTCAAGGTGGACTTCGGCGCACTAGGCCAGGTCAAGCAGCATTGGCGCGGCATCGGCGTGACACTCTTCATCAACTGGGCCGTCAAGCCTTTCTCGATGGCCTTCCTGGGGTGGCTTTTCATTCGGCAGATTTTCTCCCCTTGGTTGCCAGCCGATCAACTGGATAGCTACATCGCCGGCCTGATTCTCCTGGCCGCGGCGCCGTGTACTGCCATGGTTTTCGTCTGGAGCCGGTTGACCGGTGGCGATCCGGTCTTCACGCTGTCCCAGGTGGCGCTGAACGACACCATCATGGTGTTCGCCTTCGCGCCCGTGGTTGGACTATTGCTGGGTCTATCAGCCATCACCGTACCGTGGGACACGCTCTTGGTGTCAGTTGGGCTGTACATCGTGATTCCGGTCATTCTCGCCCAGCTCTGGCGCCGCGCACTGCTTCGCCGCGGCCAGATGGCGTTTGAAGCAGCGCTGGAGCGAATCGGGCCGTTTTCGATGGCGGCGCTGCTCCTAACGCTGGTACTGTTGTTCGCATTTCAGGGCGAAGCCATCATCGGCCAGCCTCTGGTGATCGCAATGCTGGCCGTGCCGATCCTCATCCAGGTGTTCTTCAACTCGGGCTTGGCGTACTGGCTCAACCGCCGCGTTGGAGAGAAGCACAACATTGCGTGCCCATCTGCGCTGATCGGTGCATCCAACTTCTTTGAGCTTGCCGTCGCC
>CALMPB010000514.1 GCA_937871985.1 uncultured Burkholderiaceae bacterium | reverse complement strand
GTGATAGGACTCGTGTGGCTATCAAGCTTTCAACATTCAAGGTGGCTGATCATGCAAGCGGCAGACGACTTGGAGAACTTCTGCTCAAGGCTGTATTTCGCTGGGCCGCGCGAGAACCGGGCAGGCCGAGTGAGATTTTTGTAGAAGTCAAAGACAAGAAAGATCGATTGACCGATTTTCTCCCCGAGTTCGGGTTCGTCGAACATGGCAGAAAGTCTGGTGATGAGGGCATTTACTTGAAAACACTTGACCCGGATGCTGGCGCGCTCAACTTGAATGGTCTGGACTTCCATATCCGCTATGGAACGCCAGCGTTGAAAGCGGGACAGTCAATCTTCGTAATTCCAATCACCCCTGAGTGGTATGACGGGCTTTTCCCAGACGCCCAGTTGATCGGCGCTTCTGGCGGCATGGTCTTGCCGGGGTTGTCTACCGACTCGCGCGCACACGGCAATGCAATTCGGAAGGCGTACCTATGTCGCGGGCAGATCAACTCCATACCTTCTGGTGCGCTGCTACTTTTCTATAGATCTCAGGGATCAAATCCAAGGGATGGTGCTGTAAGCGCAGTTGGCGTGGCAGAGCGATCGCATAAGGGAACTGACGCCGCTGAGACAGCTGCTTTTTCATTTAAGCGGACCGTGTATTCCACCGACGAAATCGATGGTCTTCACGCAGGCGGACGCAAGGTGCTTACAATCTTGTTCCGACACGACCGCTTCGTCTCACCGACGTGGCCGCTTGCCGAGCTGATCTCGAATAAGGTTGTTAAAGGTGCACCGCAGTCGGTGGTCAAGGTTAACAGCGCGGAAGGCATCGCATGGGTAGAGCAGCAGTTGAACGCGTGGCGTTGATGTCGATCCATCCTGTCTACGCTGAGGCCATCTTTGCGGGCGCGAAGACCGTTGAGTTCAGGAAGCGGAGGCTTGCGGAGGACATTAAGACTGTCATCGTGTACGCGACTTCTCCGGTGAGTCGGGTTCTTGGCACCTTCGACATCGGGGAGATCGTCGAAGATAGCCCCCGCGCGATCTGGGATCGCTATGGCAAGCATGGTGTCATTGGGGAAGAGGACTTCTTCGGTTACTACGAAGGTAAAGAACTTGCTGTGGCAATCATCGTTGACGCAACCAACTCGTTCGACGAGCCGCTGCCGCTGCAGGAGGTCGAGCCAAATTCATCTGCACCTCAGAGCTACGCTTATCTGCGCCGTGACCAACTACTTGTCACCGCGTGAAATCTAGTCCTACGCCATGGTGGTGAGAGTCGACTGACCTTCAGTGCGACGCGTGTAACCACGTTCCTGGTGTCGCACCTTCAACAACAGTGCGAGGCTTACCGGACCCATGACGATGAACTTCATTGCGTTCCAGATGCATAGCAGGATCACGAGGTTGAGCCAACCAGATGCACCGCGTTCGATCGCTCCGCTGCACCAAACGGCGATCAGGAGATAAGGCACCGCGAGCAGCATCGCTGGAATGCCCCACTTGAGCCCGCGGCGGCTCCTCAGCCAGTCAAGCAGAATGCTCGTCGGCATGAATCGGCGGGTGAACGCGCGAACGTAGGTGCTGATTATCCAGATAATTCGGAACATGATGTTCCTCTCGTGACACGTAGTGCTCCGCCGAGGAAGCAGAACGTGTATCGAGTTCCCATAAGGGCCGCTCCGAAGAGCCCGCAGTGTCTGTGAAGCTGCTTCACCTTCCAATGTACGCCCATATTTGACGAAGCGGAAGGGAAAATTGGGCATGCACTATGCTGCGGCGACGAGCAGCTCGTTCCAGTTCGTGAGACATCTTGGCGAGAGCAGTTCGCGCTTCATCTCCCAACCTTGTGGGGCTTTCATGCCGCCGAGCCCGACACCGACAGCGGTCGTTGCGAACTTGCGATTGATCTGGTCTAACGCCTGCCCGACACCACGGCCCTCGAACTCTGGCCGGAACAGGTCGAGCGGTTGCACTCCGTTAGCTTGGCGTAGATCAGTAAGCACAACACCGGCGCGGGCGTATCTAATGCCGTCTACTGGGAAGAGCTTCGGGATCAGCGCTCGTGCGGCCTTGGTGAGAGTGATAGGGTCATCGGTAGGTGTCGCGAGTCCCACCGAAGCATGTGCGCTGTGGCCAACTGTTCCGGTGTCGGCCCAGCCGGTCATCGCCCACGCAGACAGATGACCGGCAAGCGATCCTTGTGCTCGCAGTCGCGCAGATACTCGCTGAGCGTAGAGCGAGATCACTTGCTCCATCTCTTGTTCATCGGTGATCTTCTTTGAGAAGCTGCGCGAGAATATGAGCTGATCTTTGGCGCTCGGTGGGATCAGTTCGAGTGGGATACAAGGGATGCCGCGTAGTTCAAGCACGATGCGTTCCATGTTTACGTTGAACTTCTTCCGAGCCCACTTCGCATCGAGTTCACGCAAGTCGCGTGCGCTGTGCACGTTCATCGTGGCGAGCTTTTTGCCAGACCGTCCGGCAACGCCCCAGAGATCGGTGACTGGGATGCTGTCGAGGATGCGGCCCAACTGTTCGCCACCATAACGGTCGAGGTGCAGCACTCCGTTCATGGCCGGGGTCTTCTTGATGCCGATAGCGGCGACTTTCGCGAGTGACTTTGTCGCTCCCATCGCGACACGCACCGGCACCCCTGTTAGCTGCCAAACCGTGCGCCGGATCTCTGCACCGATCAGCTCTAGCTCTTCTGGCTCACCGCGCAGACCGACGAACGATTCATCAATCGAGTACACCTCTTGCCAGGCGGAATACCGTGAGATGATTTCGGCGATCCTGTTCGACACCGCCCCGTACAGTTCGTAGTTCGACGACCGCACAGCAACACCCATAGTCTCTGCCCAAGCCTTGATCTGAAAGTACGGCTTGAACATGATGCCGGGGTCAATCTGCTTCGCAAAGGCGTTTGCTGCAACAACGCAGCCGTCATTGTTTGAGAGCACCACGATCGGACGACCGCGTAGCTTCGGGTCGAATGCGGATTCGCAGCTCGCGTAAAAACTCTCAGCATCGATTAGCGCGATGGACATCGGGAAAGGCACGCGACGATGCTATGTCGAGCCGCCGACATCGTCATGAGGCCGGACTGATTATGAAGGTGACGACGCCCCACACAGTCATTTCGCTCAGCTCGGGTAACACAAGATGCGGAAACCCCGGGTTCTCGGCTTGCAGAGTGACCTGGCCATTGGGGTCCACATGCAAACGCTTCACCGTGTACTCTCCGTCAAGGATCGCGACAACGATACGACCAGGCATCGGCGTGACGCCGCGGTCAACGATCAGCAGCGACCCGTCCGGGATCACGGGCTCCATCGAGCGTCCCGCCGCTCTCCAAAAATAGGTTGCAGCCTTATCGCGGATCAGGTGTTCGACGAGGCTCAATTCTTCGGTCGGATAATCCTGCGCAGGGCTCGGAAACCCGCACTGCGCCGCCTCGGGTGCGACTGGCAGCGAGATGTCGAGTGTGAGTAAAAGGGGTTCGGGGTGGTGCATCGCGAAACATTCTATCGAACACATATTCGAGTGGCACTACCCGAGATTCTAGGTGCGCACCTGTTCGGTGAGCTTTGACAACGAAGGAGCCCGCAGATGCCTATCCTCACCGATCTCGCACAAGACGAACGATCCGCACGCCTGGTGCTCTCACTTGTTGGTACACCTAACGACGAGGCGACCGGACGCCTTCTTGCCCGTGTCGGCGCTCAAGAGCTTCTCGCGCTCGCGGAGCGAGACACCGCAATACCCGGCATGGATCGCGCCGAGGCTGCTGTCTGGCGCGATCACATTCACGCCCATCGCCGGGTGGATCAAGTTGCGTCCTTCATGGCCGGTGGTGACGAGTTCCGGTTCATCATTCCTTCAGACACCGACTGGCCCTCCTCACTGAACGACCTCGGCAACCGCACCCCATACGGGCTCTGGGTGAACGGCAACACCGACCTGCTGCGCAGCGAGGTCTCCGAACGAGTCACGATCACTGGCGCACGCGCAGCTACCGGTTATGGCACTTTCGTCACCGAAGAGATCGCCAGCGGCATCGCAGAGGAAGGCCGAACGGTAGTCGCCGGTGCAGCCTACGGCATCGAGGGTGCCGCGCACCGTGCCGCACTTGCCGGGAACGGCAGCACGATCGCAGTGATGGCATCGGGTATCGACCGCCCCTACCCAGCGGCTCACAACCAGCTCCTCGAACGAATCGTTCAGAGCGGGCTTGTCATCTCTGAAGTGTCACCTGGGTCTGTACCAACTCGTCAGCGGTTCATTGACCGTTCGCGACTTCACGCCGCGCTCTCGGGTGCCACCGTCATCGTTGAGGCTGGTGCTCGCTCAGGCACGATGCGGACCGCGCAGGATGCGCAGGATCTCGGTCGCATCGTGGGTGCGGTCCCTGGCCCGGTCACGAGCGCGGCGAGCTACGGAACGAATCAGCTGATTCAAGACGGCCTTGCACGGCTTGTTTCTAACAGTGCCGACACAGGGCGTTTACTTCTCGCAGCTGAAAAGCCACTCCCACCTCGACGCGCGGTAGAGCAAGTGAATCAGCACAAGTATCAGTTGCAACAGTCAGGCCGCAGCCTCTAGGCGGCAGTGACCGGTAAAACTGTCACCCGTTGTCGTCGGTTAGGACGCCCTCCAACCGGGAGCGCACGATAGCAATGTCGCGATCGTGCTCGCGAACGATCTTGTCACTCTTCGTCTTGAACTCTGACTTGTGGATGACGATGAGTCGAATCCCGTGTTGCGGGAGCATTTGAGATTTCCTCTGGTCATATAGTTTTCTCTGCTCTCCTCGCGAGACACCCGACACGGTCGCCCTGCGGTCGAACAGAGGGACCGCCTCGGTGTGCTGCTTCTCCTGGAACTCAACAACGAGCTTCAAGCCAGGCCAATATCCGTCTACAGGTAACTGAGTCGATCGTTCAGTCTTAGGAGACACGTCGCCAACGAGCCAGGGGAACTTTGCTTGACGTTCAGATCGACTCCCAAGTACCTCGTCGCAAAGATCGAGAACATAGAACTCATCACTGTCGGCGCGCTTTCCCATGATGGATTAGAGGTACTCAATCACGGCAAGAGCTCGGTAGCTTGTAGAAAATTCGCTGTATGAAGTGATCGACAGCGAGATGATCTTGTGCTCGGGTTTCTGCGAGAGTTCGGCCAGGAGTGCATCACGGATTGATGCACCAAGCTTGTCAAAGATTATGACTTCGACGATCTCTTGTGCGCTGGTTAATCCGTGAGCCATATTTCGTACCTCTTCAAGCCGCGCAGCTGGCTTTCCCGTCCGTGGACCATTCAGCTGCAAACGATATGAGCAATCCTTTCACAACCGCAGCCCGCGGGTCTCGGTTGCGCGTACTGGTGCTTCAGTGCGACGTGGCCGGTTGAGCTTCCCAATCGCACGCAGGGCTGCTTCGGCGCGAGCACGATCAACCTTCTGGGTGGTCACGTCAGGGGGTACACCGAGCGCGGTGTCGGCGGTGATCTGGTAGCGGTCTCGGTATGCGGCGACCACGCGAGCGGAGCGCCGCCACGCGGCCGCATTTCGAGGATCAGTCGGTACCGCCCCGAGCGAACCGACCCAACGGGCTCCGTCACTGACATCGCGATCGAGAACGGCGTCGACACGGTCTTCCATAAGCACTCGGCGCTCGGAAAGCGCGACTGCCATTTCGTCGCTCATGCTCCCGAACGCTTCGGGAACGAGCCCAGCAATCAGCCTTGGCGCACTGCGCGCACGCCCTGAGCCAGCAGAACGTGCGGTTGCTGCAGCGACTCGGTGGCGCAAGACCGCTGCAACGTCGTCGGCATCATCGAACGCTCGTGTACGTACCAAGCGTGGAAGCAACGCATCAACGTCATGGTGATTGGCTTCTGCACGGCGAAGCTCAGCGGCCAGCGGCCCGAATGCTTCTGATTCGATTGCCGACTCAGCATCCTTTAGTGACAACCCGGAGGCTCGCAGAAGCTCCGCCCACCGATCTCGTTGAGCTGCTGCGGCGATGGTCTCGTACTCGGCGGCGAGCTGTGCGATCGTGCCCCAGGCTTCCTGTTCGACGGCCAGTGACTCGTGTGCCGAGAGTTCAGCGCCGACGTGCTGCAGCACCCCGTACAACACGCTCCGCCCTGTTGCGCCATCATCGTCAGCTGGGTGCGGCCCACTGTGCATGCTGTCGGGTCGATCCAATGCAACGTATGCGCGGTTCGAAGCTCGACCACGGGTCATTGCGACATAGAGGTTCTCGCGAGTCATCGACGAATCAACGAGTACATGAGCGGTATCGGTGGTGACGCCCTGCGCACGATACGAGGTGACAGCGTACCCAAGCTCCAGATGCTCAGCGACATAGGCGGCGGGAAGCACGACGGAACATCCGCGAGTGGCCCCGAGCCGCCTCGCGACGACTGCGCCGTCAGTTCGAACATCGAGCACTGTCCACCGATCTCCGTTGCGCACCCACCCACGCCCGGCGACCAGCCTGCGATCGTTACGACGGGTGATCACCGTGTCGCCGATGGCCGCACGGCTGTCGTCATGCAACGTGGCTTCTCGGGGTCCGCGCACGGTACCGTCGAGGATCAGGTCGGTGCGCGCTCGCCTGTTGAGTGTCGCGACTGATTCATTGGAATCAGAGATCAAGATCGTGGATTGCCCCGCAGCCCGATCCGCCCGCCAAGCTTCGTATGCGGCATCGACCATTGCCTCGGTCTCGCCGTCAAAGATCCGCTCGTGCTGATCGTAGGCGTCGATCGCTTCGGCGTGGCCGTGACGCAGATCAAGTGAGGTCGTCTTCTCCCACGCGTTGGTGAAGCGGTGCACATCGACAAGTTCGGGCACGTCGTCGCGGCTGTGCGCGAGCAGCCCAAACGCGCCACCGGCATCAACTGACTGGAGCTGTGCGTAATCACCGACAAGAAGCACCTTCGCACCAGCCGTGGCTGCAAGCGCTGTGATGCGGTCGAGAGAAAGTGTGCCTGCGAGCGAGGCTTCGTCGAGGATCACCAACTGCTCATTGCCGAAGCCTTCACCGGTAGCCAAATAGTTCTGCCACCACTTCGCAGTGTTCTCGGTTTCAATACCGAGGTCAACGGCCAAAACCTCCGCAGCTCCCGCAGATGGTGCAAGCCCAACGACCGAACAGGAACCGTGCTCTTCTTCCCAGGCACGACGCAGAGCGCGCATCGCGGTGGTCTTCCCTGCACCGGCAGGGCCAACAAGCAGATCAACTACACGCCCTGAGACCGCGATGCTGGTGAGAGCCGCAGCCTGATCTTCACCGAGCATGCGCTTCTCACGGTCTGGCTTTCGCGCAGCCTTCTCGATTGTTGCGAGCGCCACCGTTGGCCCCGTGACATCCCGGCTGAGTTCGAGTAGCCGGTCTTCGGCGTCCAGCAGGACGTTCGAAGAAAACACGGTCGAATTCTTCGGCCTGAAAACCGACGACTCGTCGCTTCGCCGAAACTGGATGGGGCTTGAAGCTAGTTCATATGGTGTCAGCCGTAGCGACACCTGCTCGGCGGAATCAACTACAAGTTCGACAACTGCTTCGCGATCTTCCAACGACGCGAAGCGATAACCCATGGTTTGCCGGGCCGCCTCGGCAGTGAGGTTCCAACGACGCCATGTCGAGCGCTTCTCACCAACAACTGCTACGACGCTCTCGCTGATCGAGCGAATCACATCGAGTGGAATGTCATCGGCACGGAACAGTAGCGGAGCCTCGTTCGATGAAACATCTCGCACCCACGCCGTTGCGTCCTTACTCAGGGTGCGGCTCATACGATTGCGCCAACCTGCAGCGAGGTCGGCAAGCGAGTGGATTTTCTTCTCTGGCCTCGTCGATAATGTCGCCTGTGCGCGCAGCTTCATTATCGCTGCTGCATTAGGTCGGTGTCCGTGCTGTTGTACATAGGCAGCAATGAGATCGTCTGTCGCTGCGTCGATGTGCTGCGAACGGGTCGAGAACTCTGCGACGAGAGCTTCTGGTACCGAAGCGATCGCCCAACCCGGGTTGCGGTTACGACCCATGTCGCGCAGTTCCCATTCAACCCCGAGAAGACGAGTGAGGCGATCGGCAAAGACAGCTTCGTGTAGCTCTGAGATTGCTACTGTTGCGGCGTGCATTGGGCGGCTGTCGAGCGACCTCCACTTATTGTCGAGTACAGTCTGTGCCTTGTTGCTGATCACGACATGCGTGTGCAGGTGCGGGTCACCAGCACGTGAATCGTAATGATCGTAGGCGGTTGCGATCACACCGCGAACATCGACCTGTGCAACCGCGCCGCCTCCTGCAGTTGCCCCACTGCGGGTGAATGCAACCTCACGCTCCATATAGGCAATCATCTCTGCAACCGCCGCATGGTGAGCGTCTGCGATCAAGGCTTGAGTGCCTGCGTCTGCAACTGCCCAGAGTGCACTCGCCGATTTCGGAATTGAGAATGTGAAGTCGAACCCGGCTACGGCTTTGCGCACCCCACGCGCGGCTTCCTCAGCTTCGATTGCCGCGACCGCTTGACCTCTTTCTACGGGCGTCAGCGATGCGTCGAGCGCAGCTGCACGAAGTGCTACCCGTTCCTCAAATGTCATGTACCGGTAGGGGGCAACACCAAGGGCATCACCGGTAATTGGATCGCGACCTTCACCCACTAGCAATCGGAGTTGTTCTTCGCTAACTTCGTCACCGACGTGGATCTGCCCTTGCCCGAGCCCCGCAAGCCCACTACCGAGCCAACGACCAGGCGGGGTACCTTCAGCCCCGTAGTAGCGAGTCAGCGGTGTAGATAGTGACCGGTTGCCATCTCCTGCTACAACGGTGCGGAGTAAGTACTTGTACCCATCGCCCGCCGACATCAAGCGCATCGAGACGGTCACAGCTGAACACCTCCTTCATCACGAAGAAGGTGTTATCTACGCACCAATAATGCCTGGTTTACCGCGAGATGCCAGAGGCGTGGGCAGTCGCTGAAAGCAGCTAGAATGTGAACGTTAGCGTTGGGTGGCGGTGAATCTGTACCGATGAATGGCGGTGTTACGTACCGATAACGAGAATGCTGGCAGCAGCTTCGATGACGTCGTCGGTGATGGTTTCGAGTTCGTTGATCTTGAGCACTCGCTCGATCTGCGGGAAGAGACGTTCGAGGAGTCGGAAGTTACCACGAGTGATGCGTTCGATCGTGGCGATGGCTTGTGCGTCAGTGAAATCGTCTGGGTCGAGGGTGCGGCCGAGTCGTTTCCAGTGGCGTGCGAGGACGAAGAGGAGTTCGTCACGTGCGAGTGTCCGGTAGCGGTGCGAGAACCCGAGGCGGCTGTACAGCTGGGGGTAGTGGCGGAAGCGTTGATCGATTCCGGGCATCCCGATGAGAATGATCGCGATGTGTTCTTGATCGTGGCGATCTCGGAGCACTTCAAGCGCAGTAGCGGTCAGTCGTTCTGCCTCGTCGACGATGAGCAGTTCTACATATTTACGGGTGCTCGTACGCACTACGGGGTCAGTGATTTTGCCTATTGTCCGTAGGTGCTCATCAATGCATGCTCCGAGGCGGTCTTGGAGAAGGTTGATCTCTCGGATGAGTTGCGCGGGCTTTGGGAGCACTGGCGGCGTATAGAACACAGTGCGGGAGCGGTGAGCTGCCGCGTGATAGTCGGCGTCTGAGTCGGCACGGGCACCCCAGGTAGTGATGAATGGTTCGAGGGTGTCCCAGCGGGCGTACCGTCGCCCAGATTGGGTCTTCCCGACACCGGCGTCGCCGTGGCAAATGCCGATGGTGTGTTCCTTTCGGACAGCGTTGGCGAACTCGATGAAGCGGCGATGTTCTTTGGTCACGATGAAGTTTCGGCTCATGAATCGTCCTCTTCGTAAGTGCGGAGTTTCACCCGACGCATCGGTGGTGCCGCTACGCGTGTCTCTTCACGCATCGCGTTGCGGGGGATACGGTCGTTGAGGTTCTTGCGGAGTTCGCGACGGCGCGCGCGGCGCGCGGTTTCAATATCGCGGAGACTGAGTCTCTCGTTCGGGTGTGCTTCATCGACTGCGACACAAATATAGGTGTTGTGGTCGTAGACCCGAATCTCGGAGAGGTCTCGGGGGTCATATCTGATCGTGACGGTGCGTCCCACAAATGGTGCCAGCGTGGGTGCGAGGTAGCGTTGCCCTTGGAAATGGATGCCGTCACGTTGCACCACACGATTCTTCGGAACTGTGAGGAGTAGTCCGTCGAGCTGGTCGAGGCTGTCGGGCATGCGCGGCAGCCAGCCTTCTCCCACCCAGGCTTCCTTGGGGCTTGCACCAATCTCGCGATGTGTTCGCTCGTTGTATTCCATGATGAAACCCCCAATGGCCTGATCAAGGTTCGCGAGCGTCAATTGTGGTTCTGGGGCGCGTGACCCGGGAGCGAGATGGCCGGGTAACTGTGAAAGCAGTTCCGTGTTCACGGTGCCGAAGAACCGTTCAACTTTCCCGCGCCCTTGCGGTCTTCCAACCGTGGAGTAGATCAGTCGAATTTTGAGGGCAACCGTGGTGTGTTCCAGGTGGTGGCTGGTGAAGTCGCTGCCGTGGTCGACGTGCAGAACATCCGGTAACCCGCACATCGCCCAGGCGGGGTCGCTCTTGCGCCAGATCGCCTGTCGCAGCGCAAGGGCCGTATTCATCGCGGACGGTGCTCCCGAGAACACGGTGTACCCGCAGATCGCACGCGAGTAGTCGTCGAGGATGACGGTCAGCCAGGGACGTTCCGATTTCCCGTTTGCGCCTCGGATGAGAATGTCAAGCTCGGTATGGTCAGCTTGCCAGGTCGCGTTCGGGTGTTCGGCACGGCGACGAAGCACAAGCTCATACTTATCTCGATATGATTCCGGACCCTCTAACGCGAGCGTCACCAACGCAGGATCAAGACACTGCACGATCGAACGGACCGTTGAATAACTAGGGCCAGGGGTGCTGATCCGATCAGCTTCGATACGCACGAATCGATGTAGCGTCGCGATCGACGGCCGCGGCCGTGTTAACGCTAATCGTTCAACAAACGCGACCAGCTCTGGTGATATGCGCCGCGTCCCCAGATCACCCCGAGTGTCAGTGTTGAGCGCGGCGAGCCCTCCGTCGAGATAGGACTTCTTCCATCGTTGCAGTGTGCGCAACCCCACACCGCTCTCGTCAGCTACCCGGGTCAATGGGATTGCGTCCTCAATATGGAGCCGCAGAATCCGCCACCGTGCCAGCGCATCCATGTCACACCTGATCAGACCCGGCAGCCGCAGCATCGGCTGTCCGTTCATGCCGGTACAGGGTTGCCCGCGACCACCCCACCAACTGTGCGGCTTCTTGCGCGGTGCGACCCTTCGCCCGCGCATCCCGCGCGATCTGCAACTTCTCTCGGACCACTGCCGGGTCTACCGGAGGCCTCCCGAATTGTGTGCCATTCTGTCTCGCCGCGATGATTCCTGCGTTCACTCGTTCAGTAATGAGTTCGCGTTCATACTCGGCCAACGTTGCGAGCATCCCGAGCATCATCCGTCCCGACGAGGTCTCCGGGTCGATCCCGTCCGAGATGGAGCGTATCTTCACGCCCCGCTCGCGCAGCAGGTTCACCGTGTTCAGCACATCAAGCAACGAGCGTCCGAGTCGATCGATCCGCCACACCACGACCGTGTCACCCGTAGTCGCGTAGTCGAGGAGTTTTTGCATCCCGGGACGTTTGATCGCGGCTCGTACTCCCGAGGTCACATCAGAGAACACGTCACGTGGTTCAACCCCTACCGCGGTGAGCGCATCGAGTTGGAGGTGTGCATCCTGGCTGACCGTGCTCACTCTCGTGTACCCCAGCAGTCTCATAGACCCAGTTTGGCTCACAAACCTAGAATCCACCATGACCTGAAACACTATTCGGCGAGACGAGTTTATGAAACGTTCGGGGCCACGGAAAGACAAGACCGGCACTCTGTCCTTTGCCATGGTTGGCCGTGTGTCATTTAGCTATAGAAAAATGGGACAACACGTGCAGTACGTGTTGTCCCATTTGGGGGAGAAGGATTCGCGTACGCGAGCCTCTAAACACTGCCATCATCATTCAGACGGGATGTACTCCTTACTGAGGCCAGAGTACGCGGGGAAATCCGGTAGCCGCGCATCGAGTTCGCAAGACTCACCACCAGTGGCGGATACACCGGAGCTTGGGGTTGTGCGCCTGGCGGAGTTGCTTGGGTGGCGACATATTCGGCTTCCTGAGCGAGGAGGATCGCGTGATCAAACGCGGGCACGAGGCCAAGCCACGCCAGATCACGTCCGGCCTGCAACAGTTCCACGATCTCGCTCATTGCTCACACCCCTCCAGCCTCTCCTGCTCTCAGTATCACCAGGGCGCACTCAACCAGGTCGAGCGGGTAAAAAAACGAGGGAGGCTTACCCGTCCGCAGGGGGCGCGGTACCGGGTAAACCTCCCTCTCGGGATGTGGTGAAGTCGATCACGACTTCACCACATGTGGCCCCCTCCATGG
>CALMPB010000513.1 GCA_937871985.1 uncultured Burkholderiaceae bacterium | reverse complement strand
CAGCTATCCTAATCTCACTTGAGATACTCCATTACTCACGCTTTCACAGCGCACCGTCGATCTGATCGACGTTGAACACCGTGTACGAGCGCAGGAACCGGATATTCTTCGTCGCCGCCTCGCCGGTGACGCGGTCCGCCTCGGTTTTCGAGAAGGTCGAATAATAGACGCTGTGCGCGCCATGCTCGCCGCGCCGTACCTGTCCGCCCAACTCGGTCGCCTGTCGGTAGGTCATCCAGTTGCGGCCAGAGAACCCCTGGGCGTCGCCGATCGCCCAGAGATAGAGCGCGTTGATGCCGGTGTAGGGCGTGCCGCAATGCCGCAGCGGTCGCCCCCCTGCCCCGGTCAGTCCCCAGGGGCGCGACCAGGGCAGGACGCCGGCTTCAAGCTTGGCGATTATGAGGTTGGTGATCTCGGCCGCGACATCGCGGCGTGGCGCAGTCGATTTGCGGTGAAAGGTCATGGGAAAGCTCCCTCGATACGCGGGCCACGCGTGACGGTCCGCGGGTAAAAAGAAGGCGGCCGCCCCGGTGAGGGACAGCCGCCAAGGTGTGCCCGGGAGACGAACGGGCCGGGGGTATCGGGGGGCTATTCGGCCGCGATCAGCGCCTCGTCGCTGTCGATCCCGGCATCGTCGGCACCGAGATCATCGGTGTCGCCGTAGTCGTCGTCGTCGAAGCCCTCATCGCCGGGCTCGTCGTCGATTGCCTCGTCGGCACCGGCGACCGACACGAGATCGAACCGCATCGCGTCGGGCACCCAGGCCAGCGCCGCGTCCTTGGTCTCCGCCTCGGTGATCGCTTCGCCGGCGAACAGCTTCTCGCAGCTGGTCGAGATCTCGCCCTTCTTCGAGGCCATGTAGCGGGCCGCGAGCGGCGCGCCCCCGACGTTGGTGAGCAGCGCCAGCAGCGTACCCTTCGACACGCGGTCGAAGAAGTTCGCCGAGGTAGGGCGCCACCATTTGGCGGGTTCGATCTCGAGGATCGAGGCGAGCCGCGCATGGAGCGGGTTGGTGGTGACCGAGCTGTAATCGGGCTTGGCCTCGAGCGAGGTCGCCACCACGACCGCGAGCCAGGCCGCCTTGGCGTCGTCGCTGAGCGCGCGGAACGCCTCGAACCGCTCGACCGGGTTCGACCCTTCCGTCCACGACGTGTCGAGACCCTCGCGGGCTTCGGCGATCGCGACCTGCGCCTGCGTGGCGGGCTGATCCTTGGGCATCTGCGGGTCCTGCGGACGCCCTGCCCGAACCGTCGTCCCGTAGCGGCCGTAGCCGTGGCTGGGGTCGGCGAGGCAGAACAGCATATAGTCGAGCGCGAGCCCCGGATCGCCGAGGATCGAGGCGGCGAGGATGTCGCGGCGCTGGACCGCCAGTTCGTCATGGAGCCGCGCGCTGAGCGGCTTGCCGCCAGGAGCGACCGCCTCGGGCGGCAGGTCGGCGGTGCGACGCGACGACGGCGACGACGGCAGCGGCCGATCGTCCCCGGGCAGGCGGATCGGCGTTTCGCTGTAATAGGTCGTGTCGAGCGTCATCTTGCCGTCGCGGCCGAGCGTCAGGAAGACGCCGACCTGGCCCTTGACCTCGTCGGTCAGCTCGGGCGCCTTGTCGTGGATCGCCTGATATTCCTCGCGCAGCCGATCCGATTCCGCATCGAGCGCGGCATAGGTGTCGTCATCGATACCCTCGTCCTCCATATCGCTCTCGATGACCTGCACGCGCTCCTCGATCTTGTCGCAGCGCGTCTGTTCCTCGTCCGTCAGCGGCGCTGCCGGCAGCGTCACGCGGTGGAGGTCGGACGTGATGCCGTAGAGGCTGGTCGTGGCGACGGGGCGCACCCATGCGACGCCCAGTTCCTCGCCGAGCCGCTTGGCCTCGGCCTCCATCAGCGAGGCAGCGAGCGTCTGCGCGAGTTCCGGGTCGGTCCAGCGGTCACCGTCCTCGCTGAACAGTTCGCGCTCGATGCGGCCGCCCGCGGCGACATAGGCATCGGCACCGACCAGGATCGCGATCGGATCCGTCGCCTTCATCGTGTCGTTGGCGATCGCGCGACGGATCTGGTCGGCGTTGACGTAGGACGAGTGACCATACTGCTCGAACACGCGCTCCTGCTTGGCCTTGTCGGCCGTCGAGCCGTAGGCCTTGGCCATCTCGTAGGAGATCTTGCCCGCGGCCAGGGCTTCGAAGATCGGTTCGGCAAGATCGGCGAGGCGCAGCCGTCCCTCGATGAAGCGGCGGGTCTGGCCAAACCGTTTGGCGACCGCGTCGACGTCACCGTCGGTCTTGAGGAAGTGCTGGAACGCGACGCATTCCTCGGCGACGGTCATCTGCTCGCGCTGGAAATTCTCGGTCAGCGACACCTCGCGCAGGTCCGCCTCGTCGCCGGTGATGATCTTGACCGGCACGTCATAGTCGGCGGCAACGATCTCGCCGGCTTCGGCCAGCATCATCGCACCGAGATAGCGGCGATCGCCGGCGATTATCTCGAACATGCCCTTCGGGCGGGCGGCGGTCACCAGCAGGTTCTGCATGATGCCGCGAGCGCGGATGCTGGCGGCCATCGCCTCGATATTCTTGGGCGGGGTGGTGCGCACGTTCTTCTCGGAACGCTTCAGCTTCGCGAGTTTGACGGTCTGGGTCATCTATCGTCTCCATGAGCGGGAAAGTGTCCGGTGCACGGGTGTTTCCCCCGACCCGGACACCCTCCCCGCTCCTTCTCCCCTCTCGTTTCCCGCTTGGGCGGGAGGGCGACTGGGGCTCGCCGACAAGCGGCTACCTTGCTGCTAGCTGGCTGTTATCGTGCCGGTCAGGCCATCAGCTTTGCGAGAACCGCATCGGCCGTCTCGACGGGGATGAAGACGCGCGTCTTGTAGGCGATGATCTCTGTGAAGCAGCCGATCGACTTGAGCCACGCGAGCTGGTCGGCCGGTGCGCCGCTGATCTCGATGCGCGGCTTGGCGTTGACGCGTACGCGCTTCACCTCGCACACGAACGGTCGCCGGATCGTGACCGTCCCGCCCTCCATCGCGGCGCGCGCGACCTCGGCCGGGCTGAGCACGTCGTTGCTGTCGAGGCCCATCTTCGAGAACAGCGCCGGCACGTCGCCCGGGAACACCATGCGCCCGAGCCAGGAGCGACCCTCGGCATCGACCACGCGGTTGACCACGAGATGGTCGCTCGGCAGCGCCGACCAGATCGGCAGCAGAAGGCCGGTCGCGAGCCGGATCGTCTCGACGTCGAGCTTGCCGCGGATCTCGTCGACCTCGGCCGACCATTCCGCCTCGAACCGTGCGCGGCTGCATTCCTCCCAGGCCGTCTCGTAGAGATCGTCGAGTGCGAGATATTCGTGCCGGGTCGGACGTATCAGTTCGATGCGCGACACCGCCACCCCGTCCTCGGTCAGCCAGGAGCGCGCGTTGGTGCGCAGCGCGACCTTGCCCGACTTGCCGTTGCGCACGAACACGGCGGTCTGGTCGGTATCGGCGATGCGCAGCACGCGCTCGAGCGACATGGGGTTGCGGCGCCGGGTCACCTCGATCGTCAGCAGGTGCGAGGTCGCCTTGCTGACCGGGTCGGTGCGCAGGATCGTATCGTCGAGCACGGTCGCGGTCTCGACCGTCATCGTCTCGACGCCGACATCGAGTGTCCCCGCCTCGCGCGCGGCCGCGACCCGTGCCTCGACCAGCGCCAGGAATTCGTCAAAGATGCAGTTCTGGAGCCCGATCGGCAGCGCCAGCAACCGGTTGAGCCAGCGCTGGATGGGCGGGAGATCCTCCTTCAACACGCCGTCGGTATCGAGCAGTTCCAGGCCGGTGCGATGCTGGAAATCGGTGAGGTTGGTGCTGGTCAGCTTCCCCGCGACGAGCAGGTGATACCAGCTGATGAGCGCCGCCTTGGCGTAGTCGCTTTCGAGATTATCGGCCGGGTCGAACAGATTCTGCCCCCCGGTCTGGCGCTGGCCGCGCGTCAGAGCGCCGAGGCTGTCTAGACGCCGCGCGATGGTCGAGGTGAACCTGAGTTCGCCCTTGCAGTCGGTCGTGACGGGCCGGAACAGGGGCGAGCAGGCCTGATGCGTGCGGTGGGTACGTCCCAGGCCCTGGATCGCGCGATCGGCCCTCCAGCCCGGCTCCAGGAGCAGATGCGCGCGTTGCTGCTGGTTCTTCGCATCGAGGCTGGCATGATAAGACCGCCCGGTCCCGCCGGCGTCGGAGAAGACCAGGATGCGCTTGGTGCCTTCCATGAAGGCGGCGGAATCGGCCTGCGTGGCGCGGGCCGAGCGCGATTCGAGCTTCTGCCCTCCCCCGCTCACCGTGATGAGGCGCTTGGTGCGCCCCGTCACCTCGGCGACCATCTCGGTGCCGAACCGGGTGATGATGGCATCGAGCACGGCCGCGATCGGCGGCAGCGCGCAAAGCTGCTCGACCAGATTGTCGCGCTCGGCTTCGGCTTCGGGGTTGGTGACCGGGTGGCCGCTCTCGTCGAACAGCGGTCGCGAGCGCACCTCGCCGGTGTCATCGCGGAAGAAGGTCATCTGCTGGACCGGGAATGCCCGCGTCAGATAGTCGATCACGGCCTCGCGCGGGGAGAGATCGATGTCGAGGTCGGCGCGCTCGTCGGGCGACAGTTCGCCCAGGCGGCGGTCGAGGATCGCCTCGGCGGTGCTGACCAGCTGCAGCACGACCGACTGATCGGCCGCCAGATGCTGTTCGATCGCCGCGATGACGGTCGGGAGCTTCGCTGACAGGAGGAGCGCCCCGAAGAACCGCTGCTTGCAGCTTTCGAACCGCGAGCGCGCCGCGGCCTTCGCGCCCGAGTTGAGCGTCTTGCCCTCGTTGCCGTCGACGACGCCGGTGAGTTCGAGCGCCTTTTCAAGGCCGCGATGGATGATCGCCCAGGCATCGGCATAGGTGTCGTACACCGCGATCTGTTCAGGCGTCAGCTCGTGGCGGAGGATGTCATATTCGACCCCGGCGAAGCTCAGCGCGCGCGCGGTGTAGAGGCCGGTCGCCTTGAGATCGCGATTGGGTCGGGGGGATGCGCCTCGTGAGAGGACACATCTCCCCCGCCCACCGAACCGGACGGGATACTTTCGCATCATCCGGCTCTCCAGTCCTGCGTGTCGATAACCGTTTGCCGTGTCAGCTTCCCGGCATGGAGCGCCCTGTGACAAGGCCGGCAGAGAACGACGCGTTTACGTCGCCGTGCCGCCGCGACCTGTTGCCAAAGCTCGGACCCCTTCATGTCCCGCATTCGCCGAACATGATGGACCTCACATGGCTGGTCCTGCCTGCCGCAGTATTCGCATGCGTTGGCCCGTAGGCGATCGAGTACGTCCGATCGTGCCTTCGTAAATTGCACGACTGGCCGTATGTCGACCGCCTGACCGAGCTTAGGCAATTGATCGATCTCCTTCATCTTGAAGACCGACGCCCCACGCTCCTTCCCGCCCATTTTGACAGAAACCGCAAGGTCTGTCCCGCTTCTGAGTTGATGCACGACCTTGTTGACCGACGACCGGTACTTACTTGCCAAGGTCCGCAACAAGCTGGTCCTCCAAAGGAAGTAAAGCTTGTTGAGGCTGTGCTTGACGAAATATGCGAGCCGGTAATAGTTCGCAAAGCCGCGTATCTCGGCGTTGTATGCCAGCACGATCTCCAGCGCAGAGCTGTCGATCAGATAGGCACGATGGACCGCCCGGAGACGCCCCAGATCGCCATACCCTTTTTCACGGTTGAACCTCACGATCCTGTTTTGCGGAACGAGAAGGCGGACACGGTCGCCGGGCGAGCGCATGAGCACCACCCGACCACCGATACGTGTTTTCCGTAGCCTGTTGGCCGTGGCGGTTTTCACGCCGTAGCCGAGGAACAGGGTTCCGGTCGTTGCCTTGCTTATCCCGCTCTTTTCCGCCGATGCTTCGAGACGCAACTCGTCCCGCAAAAAGTCCGTGACGCGTTGCATGATGTCCCGGGCATCGGCTTTGCTGCCGATGACGCCGATAAGGAAATCATCAGCATATCGACAGAAGAGCAGCCGTCGGTAGTTCGGGTCGAACCCATCCTTCGACGGCGTGGATCGCCGTTCTGCTTCGAGCTTCGCCACCTTTTGCTTCAGCCGATCTGCCTCGACCGTCCGGCCTTCAGCGTAGAGGACATCAGCTTTCTGGCGGTTCAGCCGTATGGCCGTTGCTAAGGTCCGGTAGCGCCGGGTGAAAGCCCGCATTCTACCCTTATCGAACCGCGCTTTCTCCTGCTCCAGAAACTCGTCAAGTTCATGAAGATAGATGTTGGCGAGGATCGGGGATACGATACCACCTTGCGGCGTACCGCTCATGGTCGCGTGGAATTTCCACTCTTCCATGTATCCGGCCTTTAGCATCCCTTCGACGACCTTGATGAAACGTTTGTCGTCGATCCTTTTCTTGAGAAGGTTCAGAAGGATGCGATGATCGATGTTGTCGAAGAACCCGACCACATCGACATCAACGAACCATTTTACACCCGTCCAGCCGTTCTTGATCTTATCCAGCGCGGTATGGCAGGATCGGCCACGCCGGAAGCCGTGCGAATGAACGCTGAAAACAGGTTCATACACGACTTCCAGCAACAGCTTCACCACGCCCTGAACGAGCTTGTCATCGGCGGTAGGCACACCCAACGGGCGCTTCTTTCCGTTGGCCTTGGGAATATAAACCCGGCGGACAGGGGTAAATCGGTAATCCCCCGCACTGATCCGCGCGATGAGGTTCTCGACCCGCTCGAATGAGAAGCCATCGAGCGTGTTGTTCGTCACACCACGCGTGAGCGCGCCCTTGTTGGACGCCATCTCGGCATAAGCTTTCTCCCAAAGGATACGGCTTTGCATCAGGCGCGAGAGACCATTGATCCTCTTTCCCTGCCGGGTCAGGTTACCGATGGTTCCCAGCCTTTTGTACACGGTATCGGGTAGCATCAGCACATCCACCATGTTTCTTTGACTGGTCCTGCAAGTCCTGCCGTCCTTCACCCGGCTTCGGAAATCCCGTCTCCGGTTGCCCGGAGCCTTTCATCCTTCGACCGTCCTCCCGAAGAGGAAGGCTGTCCTGCCCATTACGGCAAGCGTTCGGCTACTATGACGGCTCTGTCGCCATGCGGGTCGTTGACTGGGTCAACGCCCGTTTAGGCGATCCCGTGTTTACGCAATCGAGGAGATACAGCACGGACAGGTGCCCCGTTCGTCCCTTTGATCCCCCTGATAGAGGGCAGGCCGCGTCGGCTGGACCGGGAGCGTGTCGCACGGATGCTCCCTTCATCGATGGCCCCTAGTCCGAGGACCATCTTCAACGCGGTGCGACGTGACAGCCATTGCTACGCCGCTGTGGAACTTAACGCCCTGAGGACTGGGGTTCAGGCAATTCAGCTTTCACCATACGTGCCTTGCGCTGATCCTCCCGGCATACAATGGCTTCTGCCGCTTGGACCTTTTCCCGACATGCTATGGTCCCGTTCCCCTTTCGAGGTTTCAGCCGATTCATCGTCGGCACCGGTAAGTCGGGGGCGCATGGATTCTTCCAGCTATCCAGATGACATGTCATCACTCCTTTCAATCGCGCCACCACGGCGCACCGCGACCAGTTCCATCGCCGCGATCCCGCCCTGCCGGATCTGGGTGATGAACGCCTCGCGGTTGGCGAAGGCGGTCTCCGGCCCCCACAGGCCGAGCCGCACGGCATAGGCGAGGTTGTTCACCTCCGACGCGCCGGTCGCCGAGGCGTAGAGCACGCGGGCGTCGGGCAGGTGGTTCTGCAGGAGAACGCCGGCGATGCCCTGCTGCGAGCCCTTCTTGGTGCCCATCGACCCTTCGCCACCCGCGACGCCGCCCATCTCATGCGCCTCGTCGAACGCGATGACGCCGTCGAAGTCGGCACCGGCCCAGGCGATGATTTGATCGAGCCGGGTGGCGTCGCCGCGGTTGGAGCGCAGCGTCGGATAGGTCACGAACAGGACGCCCTCGTCCATCGTGACGGGCTCGTCGATCTTCCAGCGCGAGAGCGGCTGCACATCGGCCGCGAGACCGCCGAGCGCGGTCCAGTCGCGGATCGCGTCGGTATGGAGCGCCTCGTTCTTGCTGATCCAGATGTTCTTGCGACGACCCGCCAGCCAGTTGTCGAGGATGACGGCCGCGACCTGCCGCCCCTTCCCTGCCCCGGTGCCGTCGCCCAGGAAATAGCCCTTGCGGTACGCGCGTCCGTCGTCGGAGAGCACCAGCCCCACGCCCTCCTTGTCTGGCTTGCTCAGGCCCGGGATATACTGGGTCCAGGCATGGCCGGCGTAAACGACGGTCTCGAGCTGCGAGGAGGACAGGAGGCGTTCGGTGACGGTGCGTTCGGGCAGCGACGGAACATGGACGGGGATCGGCGCGGGGATCGAGCCCATCGCGATCGATTCCACCAGCGCGGTCGGATGCTCGCCGGCAGCGTCGAACACGATACGGCTCGGCCGATAGGGCAGATAGACGCCGGACTGCTCGGCGAGTGGCGCCGGCGTCTCGAGTACCTGGTAGCCGACCGGGAGAACCTCGTTCCTGGCGAGAGCGCGGAAGATGCGCGGGGTGGCAGCGGGCTTCGATCTCACGCTGCGCAGGAGGGACAGCCCCCCGCCCCGCTTGACCGGCGCCGGAGTGGCGGCCTCCGGGATCAGATCCTGCCGGGGCGGGATGACCAGCGCCTCGACCAGGTCGCTTACGGCGCCGCGCTGGAGCGTGACCGTCGTGGTATCACCCACCGTCTTGTCGATGACATAGAGTCGCACCGCGACTCCGGTGCCGTGCTTGCCATAGGCATGGGTCAGCCGGATCGAGGTGCGCAGCGCGACGCTCGCCAGCGTCGTCGACCAGATCGTGCCCATGCGCGCGGAGTTGAAGAACCAGTCGGGCATGATCGCGACGACGCGCCCGCCAGGCCGCACACGCTTGATCGCCGCCTGCAGGTGGCGGACCGCAGCGAGCGCGTCGGCACCGCGGCCGAGCGAGCGCGAGAAGGGCGGGTTCATCAGGATGAGGCTGGGGCGCTCCGCGGATGCCATGACGCTGGCGATCTGCGCGCCGTCGTGGCCGGTAACGCTGGCTTTCGGGAAGGTGGCCGACAGCCGCTCGCGGCGCGCGGGATCGATCTCGTTGAGCTGGAGCGCCGCGATCGGCGGGAGGCCCGCTACCAGGAGACCGTTGCCGGCGCTCGGTTCGAGTACGATGTCATCCGCGCGTGCGTTCGCGAGCATGACCGTGATCGTGGCGAGATCGAGCGGGGTCGAGAATTGCTGCCAGTCGATCTGCTCCTCGCTGCGCACGGTCTGGGTAGGAAGGCGCGCCATAAGCCCGATCGCGGCGTCGACCGCCGGCGTGGTGCCTGCTGCGCATACCGCCAGCGCGGTCGCATGCTCCAGCACCTCGAAGCTCTCGCGCTGGGTCCAGCGACCATCGGCGTCGGTGCCGCCATAGGCGCGGATCATCGCGTCGTTGAGCATCGCTCGGGTGATCTTCGCGTCGCCGGCGATCGCGGGGAGCAGCAGGCGGGCGGCAGCGGTGGCATGGTCGGCGCGCGCGGGCGCAGGGTCGAACAGGTCGGTCATGGGGGTCTCCGGGTCTGTGGCTGCTCGTGCAGCTCACGACCCCGACCCCCCTTCCCTCTCAGGCTCCGGGTTTCACGACGTCGGCCCAGTCGCCATAACGTGAGGGTGGCGGCATCCGCTTCAGCGTCAGCCCGCGCGGCCGATAGGCGGCCCACGCCTTGCGTCGTGCGCGTCGGCCCTCGAAGTCATTGTCCTCGGCGAAGATCAGCGTGGTGACGCTATCGGGGATGTGGACACGGTCGAGCCGCGCCGCGCCGAGCGTCGCCCAGCACGGGATGCCGTGGATCTGGGTGAAGGCGGCCGAGGTCTCGAACCCCTCACCAAGCGCCAATGTGTCGGTGACGCGCATGCCCTGCCAGGTCGCACCTCCCGGCGTGCCGAGCGTCGCCTTGTCGAGATAGCCGCCATGCGCGAGGTCGAGGAAGATGCGCTGAATCGAGCGCAGCGTGCGCCCCTCCCGCGCCGCGATCAGCAGCGCCGGGAGGAACCGGGTATGCGGTTTCGGTCCCCACGGACAGCGCGGGTGGTAGCTCAGGTCGTCGAAGGCGCCGGTGATGCCGCGAAAGCGGAGATAGGCTTCCGCGGGCGTTCCGGCGATCGGCAACCCCTCGTTCCACAGCCGTTCGATGTTGGCGGGTCTGCCGGTGCGCTGTTCAGCGGGTGGGTCGTAGGTGCGTCCGGGTCTGATGCGCGCGATCTCGCGGAGCACGTCCTCGGCGGTGCAGCCGGCGAAGCAGTGAACGAGGATGCCGTCATGGCCCTGCCGGATCGAGAGGCTGGGATCGCTGTCGGCGTGGGCCGGGCAACGGCACATGGCGTTGTAGCCGTGCCAGGTGCCGCCGAGGGCGCCGACGATGTCCACGATGGTCTGGGTGGGTTTCAGCGCAACGAGGGGCATGACCGATCCTTTCTCGCTGCCTCTGACCCCCTTCTCTCCCTTCCTAGGTGACTCAGTAGCTGCTGGCTAGCAGCTAGCGGAAGATCCCCGTGTTAGCAGTTAGACCTCCGCTATCTAGCGTTGAGATGGCTGGTATCTAGCGGCTAGCTACCTTTGAGCTAGCAGTTTCTCATAAGCGTCGAGTGCCTTCTCGAGCACTTCTGTAAGAAGCAGACCCTCACGTTGAGCTATTTCGCGGATTCGATTGTCCCATTCGGGTGTGACCCTAGTCGCAAATTGTTGAGTGCGGTTAGTCTTGCGCGAACTGCGGGCATCAATGCGGGTTGCGGTTATCAGCGGTGCAGCCGGAGGGGCGGGGGCTACTTCGGGTGCATCCAAATTCTGGCTCGCCTCACTGATTGGTGGGGGTGAACCCAAACGAGTAGCCTTCTTTAGCTTCGAGATATCGGCCATCATTCACCCCGCTACTTTGTCGATTAGGGATTGGATCAGAGTATCAGCACGCTGGTTAAGGCCGGAGAATTTGGTTTCGGTAATTGACAGGCCTTGGTTCTGCGCTTGCCGGTATGCTGGTCGTTCCACGATCGAACCGTCGAGGACATTATACCCCGCTTCGGTCAAATACGCCCGCGCGTCATTTTCTTCAGCCGAAGTTCCAATGCGGTTGAGCGCAAAAACGAGCCGTCCAGTCGGGATACCCTCCTTAACAAGGGCATGGTATTCGCGGACGGCAGGCCTGAGATCGTCCAAGGATGCGCCGGTGGGTTGAACCACGAGTGACGATGACCGTGCAATTTCAAGTGTAGCTTTGCTGGTCCGAGCGGGGCCGTCGATGATAAGCAGATCGAAGCCGTCTGCAGCGGCCAGGGCCTGAGACGCGGTTTTGAATGCCTCAACCGACACAATCGGCTCGATGGAGATGCCAAGGCGTGCTCGGTGCCAATCGACCGAAGTGCCCTGTTGAGTATCGAGATCGGCGATTTTAACCCGCAGTTCGCCTGCCGCCGCCTCGCGAGCAAGGGCTCTTGCCAAGGTGCTTTTTCCTACACCGCCTTTTTGTGAGACGAATGCTACGACAGCAGCCATGACCGATCCTGTGATAGTTCGAACGACTGGATAGCTAGCCGCTCTCTAGCAGTTTGGCAACCGCTACCTATGTGATAGCTAGCTGATACCCAACCAGCAGATATCTGTGAGCTAGCTGCTACCCACGGGGGTTTGCCTGACCTAGTCTGGATCAAGCACTGGGAGATAGTGGAATTTTTTTCCACGTTGTGCGGTTGATCGAAACATGATGTTCAATGATCGATGAACACGCGATCGAACTCGAGCTTATGCGTAGTGGGTAGTGTTATGGCACTGCTATGGGCGCAAACATCGGCAGCTAAGCAGGCCGAGGTAATGACATTTGATGGGCAGGCAGTTGAAGCCGTCATCGATGTGGGCCCGAGAATGCGGGGTATGCCAACAGACGGAACGCCGCCAGTACCAAGCATGGAAGCCGTTTTAGGCAATGACTTCAGATCATTCGGCAGCCCCGTAATGGAACCCCAAGAGGAGGCAATAAGCACGTCGCATATATCGGTGCCCCTTTGGATGCAGACTGGCCAGGTTTCGGGGGGAGCTGGCCGGGCAGCGATGTCCGATATCGCAAGTTATCTCTACACCCCACAGGCTTGCTCAATCACACCCTACCGTCCACGCGGCGATTTTCCAGGCTGGCTCGAAGCTCGGCGGGCTCAATATTACCCCTTGATCCAGGCCGTGGCGTGCGAAGCTGGTGTGCCAGTCGGGCTTTTCGATGCACTGGTGGCCCAGGAAAGCCGCTATGACCCATTGATCGTATCACCGAAGGGCGCCGTTGGCCTTACCCAATTGATGCCCGGTACAGCGCGTGGACTTGGGGTTTTCAATTCGAGAGATCCGTTTGCACAGCGACATCGCAGTTGAAGGGTCAGCGACATCGTAGATGACGTGTGGG
>CALMPB010000512.1 GCA_937871985.1 uncultured Burkholderiaceae bacterium | reverse complement strand
CCATAAATCCAACACGAAGCGGTGCCGCCTGCGTTGCACCAGAACCCACCGCACAGGCAAGCGCCACAAGACCACTGATCAATGCTGATTTCATGCTACGTCTCCATTGTTTAGTAATATTTTTGGAACTGCTTTGATCGGTGCAACCCCTATATAAGACACCGCTCAATCCTGGAACTCGGTTCTCAAATAGCCCATGGCATCGAGATGCCCATAATCTGTCATCAAGAACAATTGGCTATTGTTTTCATCGGCACGATGCGTCGTCCAATGCCAATGGGGAAGGGTAAATACGTCGCCTTTCTTCCACTCAATCGTCTTGTCACCCGCTCGAGTAGTACCCGCGCCCTTCGCCACTACGGCAATGGCATTGCCCGTAGTTCGCATCGGACGTGTTTCACCGCCGGCGCGCAGACGCATCGCGTAACAATCAAGTGTGGGCATGACCGGACCGCCTGTGGCGGGATTAATGTACCGAACCGTCTTGGTCCCATCGGCCGATGGCGCCAGTACGTCCAATGCCGCAGTGATATCGGCTGCCTCATAGCGATAGCGCATCGAGTGCCTATGGAAGGAGGCCGGCACGTCCAAAGGCAGCACGCCTGCTCTCGGCACAGCGTCATGAACTTGTTGAGGCACGCCATCCGGAGAGCCGAACTCGAGGAATATCGTCCGCAACCCCTGCGCCACCGGCACGTCAAGACCGTCGAACCACACGACGCGCCTGTCGCCTTCGTTACGGTGTTCGTGCCAGCACCAAGAAGGAGTAAGAATGAGATCGCCTTCTGACATCGGACAGGGCCTGCCGTCCACCCACGTGACTGCCCCCTCGCCTTCCATAACAAAGCGCAACGCTGCAGCAGTATGCCTATGGGAGGCAGCATGCTCTCCCGGCTCGATGATTTGAAGCCCAGCGGACAAATTGGTGGTGGTCCATATGTTCGGCGCGAAGGCGGGATGGCAGAATAACAATACACGCCGTTCAGCGTCTTCCATGCCAACTTCAGCGACAGCGCGCTCGATGAGGGGCCGCATTGACTCCCACGACCACAGCATCGGCCAATCGATAGGCGCGGGTTCACGCGTCATCAGACTCATATACCGATCCCAAAGGGGCTGTAGATTCGCACCGGCAAGCGCGTCGGTCAGCGGTTGCATGCTAGACATATCGCGCTCCTACCTGAATAGAGGCCTGCCCGATCCGTTCGACAGATGCGAAAATCACGTCGCCCGGCACCACAGGGCCCACGCCTGCCGGCGTACCAGTCATGAGGATGTCGCCCGGCATTAAGGCATACATGCTTGAAGCCATCTCGATAAGGCCCGAAACGTCCAGCACCAGATGTTTGGTGTTGGAACTTTGGCGCACTTCCCCATTCACTTCGAGCCGCAAATCCAGCTGATCTGGATCGTCTATTTCGTCAGCCGTTGTGAGCCAGGGGCCCAGAACGCTATACGTATCAACCGATTTCCGCCAACATTGAAACTCGGGACCACGCACAGTCATGTCAAGCCCAATCGCGTAGCCGGCAACGAAACTTAAGGCCTCATCCCGCGAAACCTTGTTGCAAGGTTTGCCAATAATGACGGCCAACTCGCATTCATGATCATTACGCCTATCCGCTCTACGCAGGAGAATCTGCTCACCGAATCCGATCAAGGACGTGGACGATTTGAGGAACAGTCCCCAATCATGGATGGATGTCACGGAACGGCCGTGGGCAATTCCTTGGTCTTTTACGCTTTCGTCTATATGAGCTTGATAGTTGATGGGAGCACCAATGATTTTCGGAGGATTTGCCACCGGCGACAAAAACTTTACCCCGTCAACGTCAAACCGCTCGGCCTCATCCTTGAGCCGCAGGGCCTCTTCACGCACCATGCCCAGATGGGCAATCAGGTTGTCCTGCCAAGGTGCGGGATAGCGGACAGTGGGCAGCACGTCCAATGCCGCAGTCACGTCATAGATATAGGCGCCCTCGACCAGACCAAATCTGCCCTCATTAAATCTGCACAATTTCACAATAATTTCCTCAGCCTATGGAATGGCTAAATCTTCGTATTTATCCATATGTTAATCAATAGTGTATACCCTACATTGATTAATCAACTATAGATCCAAATACTACTCAAGCCCAGAAGTGAAATCGGCCTGCGGCCGTCTCGCTCAAGCGAGTACAAGTCGCGTTCGAATAGCTTGATTGGGAAAATGTACGCCGGCATTTTGTCCGGTCTGGGTTGGCCAAGTTTTCGCCAGCACTCAACCAAGTATTTCAAAAACAGCTTTGAAAGCCCTTGTGAATCAATAAGTGTTTTGGCCACTATTCGCGCGCTACATTCGTTTGCCGGCGCAAACTACCACCCGCCGCTTGGCGAGCGGTAGAAAAGCGAACGTAAGATATAACAAGGGACTGTGTGCTCATGATAAAGAACCAAAAAATGGATACGAAAATAATTGCCCTGATCGCCGGCGCCCACGAGCAGATGAGCTACAAGCTACAGAAATTGAAACCGCCGCATTGGGCGTTAACGGCGTTGGGTTCAAAGCAGCTGGACATCACCGATGCGCAGGCGGTGCGGGGACGGGCCTTGGTGTTGCGTCCCGCGCTGATCATCAACGCGGCAGCCTATAACGCTGTAGACCACGCCGAGCGAGAACGCGGCCGGGCGTTTGCCGTCAACGCGCACGAGCCCCCGGAACCTGGCCCGCTCGGGCTATCTGCAGCCCAGCCTGTCCATGTTCGCGCGCATCGACTACGCCGGCCCCATGGTGATCTGGCCAATAAACGAAACCCCTTGTGAGGTATGGATATACCACTTGTTTCCGGAAGAAGTCTTCCAGCGTCCCGACATCGAAGAAAAGCTGAAAATCTACTACGACTTACAGATAACGGTGCTGGATGAAGACCGCACGATGATCGAGCTCCATGCAGCGAGCGATGAAGTCTGGAAACTATGCGCCGGGCCAAATAGCGCCGCTGGAAAAGACCGTGCATCACTATCTGAACAGCTACATACGCCGGATGTTCGGGCCGGAGGCAAAGTCGTAGTTTTCGCGCCGAAGACATACCGCCCTGCCGTTGTTTACATGGGCGCTTCTGTTTTATTCATGAACGCGAGCAATTCCCGCGCAAGCTCGCGCGGCTTCTCGACATTCGACATATGGCCGCAAGGAAGCTCCACGTAGTCGGCCCCTACGGTCAGCTGGCTTTGGATAAAGCGCTGAAAGTCTGGCGGCGTGGCCTGATCGTATTGCCCCGCAACCAGCAACACCGGCGCACGGATTGCCGAGATGGACTGCCGTTGATCCATGTCGCGAATGGCCGCGCAGCATCCTGTATACCCTGCAACCGGAGACGCGCGCACCATTTCTTCCAGCTTGTCGGCCTTGTCGGGGGCTTGGGAAAGAAACCCTTCGGAGAGCCATCGAGCCCGCACCGCCGGCAGTGTGGCGGCCATTCCCTCTTGTAGTGCGAGCGATGCCCGTTGGTCCCAGCCCTCGCGAGGAGGGACTACGGCCGCCGTGTTGCATAGCATGAGCCGTTCGATTCTGTCGGGGTGGTGCGAAGCCAGCCACATGCCCACCATACCTCCGAGCGACAGGCCGCAGAAACTGACTTTCTGCAGATGAAGCTGATCCATGAGCCCCAGCGCGTCCTGGGCCAGCTGCGCCATCTCATAGCGCGTATCGGGCGCGTCGGTTCTTCCTTGCCCCCGGCCATCGTATCGAATGACCCGAACGTGTGGCACCAGTTCGGCGACCACTTCGTCCCAGATGGAAAGCTCCGTTGCGATGGAGTTTGACAGAAGAATGGCCACGGCGTCTCTGGGCCCTTCGTCGCGGTAATGAACCTTGATGCCATTTGACGTTATGAAATGCATTACTTGCCTCGAGCCTGTTCGAAATATGGACGCCGTGATGGTTCAGTCAGATTGCCAGGAAAAGGAAACCCTTACATTTTCCCTGGGTCTTTGACGTTCTCGTACTTGTCGAATTCGACATTCACCAGTTTTCCATTCACTTCCTTTACCTCGCGCAGGTAAACGTTCTGGATAATGTCCCGGGTTTTTGGATCGATCCTGATGGGGCCGCGCGGGCTTTCGTGAGACCAGCCCTTCATGGCTTCGACGACCTTGGTGCCGTCAGAGGCGTCTCCTTTCAGCTTCTCGAGGGCGGCATAGATGACCGCCATGCCATCGTATGCGCCTGCCGACAGGAAGTTGGGCACCAGTCTGTGTTTGTCGACTTCCTTGAAGTCTTTGACAAATTGCCGATTGACGTCGCTGTCGTGCGAGGGAGTATATATTTGGCTGGAGATCAGGCCAAGCGCGTTTTTGCCGATGGCTTCCAGTTCTCCGTCGTCGGCGCCGAAAGCGGCAATGGCCTTGATGCCGTCTGCCTGAAGGCCACGCTCTTGATATCCCTTCATGAACGAGATGATGGGCTCACCGGATGGCAGGAAAACGAAAACCGCGTCGGGCTTGGCGTCTTTGACGCGCTGCAGATAAGGTGCGAAATCGCGATTGGAAATCGGCACCCTGACGCCGCCCACAATTTCACCCCCAGCCGCCTGATACGCCTTGGAGAAATTCGTTTCGGCATCGGTTCCGGGAGCGTAGTCGGCAATAATCATCATGACCTTCTTTATGCCATTGTTGGCCGCCCACTTGCCCATAACGTCAGAAGCCTGCCCCAATGTAAATGAGGTACGGACTATATAAGGCGACGCATTGGTAATCGGCGAGGCGCCGGCGTTCATGATGACCATGGGGGTTTTGCTCTGGGTGGCCATCGGGGCGACGGCAAGCGCTACGTTCGAGAAGCCGAAGCCCGCGATAATGTTTACCTTCTCGCGAGTGATCAGTTCCTGAGTCACACGCTTGCCGACATCGGGGTGTGGGCCCGTGCTGTCCCGGACAATGAGCTCTATCGGCCTGCCGGCAACCTTGTCGCCATGTTGCTTCATGAAGGCGTCTATACCGGCCTGCATCTGCAGCCCATATTCAGAGAATGGGCCGGTCAGGTCGAGAACTAAACCTATCCGAATGGGCTCAGTGTTTGCCGCGGACGCCATGCCGGTTTGCAAGCCCAGAAGCATGGCGAAGGTTGCTAAAGTAAAAATACGTCGTTTCATGATGTCTCCTAGATAGTCTTTATATTTATGCTGTGTGGACAGCGATACAAAACTGCTGGCTACGTCCCGATTCGTAGTGTCGGGTCTTACTACTTTGTTTCCTGCCGGCTGTACGACCCCGAAAAATTACGGGACTGCACACCTTTCTGGTCAGGCGGGTGTTGGCGTGTGGTGTACCTGCGCCAGCGTTCGCGCGAATGAAGTCGGCTTGCATCATCACCCCTCGAAGAACGCTTCTATCGAGGCATTGTCCACCTCGTACGAGAACAGCCAGTCGTACCGTTGCCTAACTTTATCTTCGGCCCATTCGCGGTCAACGTATGCGGCCGCCCCTTCGGCGCTGGCCAGTTCCCGGTTATGGAATCGCCTGCCGTTCTCGGTAGATTGTTCGACAATGTGCGTAGTGCGATCAATGCGCGCCCTTTGATAGCTGGCCAACGCTGTAACCGGATCGGCGGCGTCGTGGCCCAGGCAGCGCGCCAGCATGTATCCGTCTTCGATCGCCATGGCCGCGCCCTGCGCCAGAAAGGGCAATGTTGGGTGCGCAGCGTCGCCCAACAGCGTTACCCTGCCCGACGTCCAATGCGTCAGCGGATCGCGCATCATAAGAGCCCACTTATAGGGAGTCTGGATGCGATCTATCAGTGTGTGCACGTCAGCATGCCATCCCTGGAAATCGGCATGCATCTCGTCATGAGTGCCTTTCTGCGTCCACGATTCGGTGCCCCAGTCTTCCGTTTCCACAATGCCCACAAAGTTCATGAGCTTGCCTGCGTGCAATGGATAATGAATGACGTGCGCGCCCGGCCCGACCCAGTTCGTACCCACTGGCCTGCGCAGGGTCTCGGGCAGATCGTCCATGGGTATCACACCGCGCCAGGCCTGGCACCCCGAGAACTTCGGTTGGTCTGCACCCATCAGTTTGGCACGAACCATGGAGTGAACGCCGTCGGCGCCCACCAGCACGTCGGACGTTACCGTTCGTCCGTCGGCAAGAAGTACTTTTACCTCGTTTGCGTCTTGTTCGAACCCCAAGCACCTGGCCCCGATCCAGATTGCGTCCGGGTCGAGCTGAAGTATGGCCTGCACCAGAATAGAATGCAGATCGGGCCTGTACATCATCAGGTAAGGGTAGCCATACTGCTTGACAGACGAGGCGCCCAGGTCGAAAAGATTCCACTTTTTCCCAGAGTTCCAGAGGCGGATTTCTTTTCCCACGGGCTCGCTTGCTGCCTCGGCCAGAGGCTGCTGCAGGCCGAGCAGGTAAAGGGCCCGTAAGCCGTTGGGGCTGAGTTGCAGCCCCGCCCCGACTTCTTTAAGTTCGGGAGCCTGCTCGCAAACAATGACCTTGAAGCCGCGGCGTAATAAAGCCAATGCTGCGGTAAGGCCGCCGATACCGCCGCCGGCAATGGCCACCTGTGTTCGATTACTCATAAGGCTCTCGATTCGTCACCATGTTGGATAGTGACGATATTTAACCGCAGCCATATAAATAATATAATCAGGAATATCAAATGAATTAAGTTTCAATAGAAATGAATCTAACACAGCGCCAGCTACAAGCGTTCTTGACCATTGCGCGGTTAAGCAGTTTTACGCGCGCGGCCGAGATTCTGCATATCACCCAGTCTGGGCTTAGTGCTTTAATTCGCGACGTGGAAGCACAGATGAATTGCCGCTTGTTCGATCGCACCACACGATCGGTTTCGCTCACCGAAGCGGGGCACCGATTGCTGCCAGTGGCCACGCGTGTCGTGTCCGATCTCGATTCCGTCTCAGACGATCTGAAAGAACTTTCCAGTCAGGCTAAAAGAATACTCAGGGTCGCCGCCACGCCCTTGATCGCAGCCAGTGTCTTTCCCCGCGCCCGGGCGCTCTTTCAAGACGAGTGTCCCGACGTCACTTTGCAAGTGCGCGACATCGACCGCAAGCGCATACAAGACGAGGTGGAGCGAGGCTTGATCGACGTGGGCTTCGGTATTTTCTTCAAACCCGCCTCGGGTATCGAGCGGGTCGAATTGTCGAGCTTCCCGCTCGTTCTTATTACTGCCGCCCAAGCAGAATTCCAAGCCCTCACGCAAACCATTACATGGAAGCGCCTGGGTAGCACGCCGCTGGTGTCGCTGCCGCCTGAAAACCCCGTTCAGCAGTTAATCGAAGAACACCTTCGGCATCTGGGCCGTGCGGACGAGAATCGGCCTGTGCACGAGAACCTGCTCACTATCCTTGCCATGGTCGAGGCCGGGTTCGGCTCTGCAATCTTGCCGGGCTTTGTCGCCAACGCTTGCCACCGCTACAGGGTCAGCATGGCTGTGCTGACCCGGCCTACGGTGCCGATCCGCTACTACCAGATCACCCGCAAAGGAAGAGACCCCATCTACGGGGCGGATGCGTTGGCGGTGGCGGTTAAAGGCGTGCTCGACTCGCAACAACAGCAAAGCGCCGGAAAATGAATCGGGCGCTTTGCTTTTTCACCTCAGGTTCGTGCCGCATCGACCGCCGCCACTACAGCGGGCCGGCTTGCTATGCGCGAAAGCCAACGGTCTATGTTGGGGGTTTCCTGCAAGCCGCCTTGCGAGATCGCCTTGACTCGTTCGAGCCAGCCCGACGTCGAAACATAACTCGGAATATCGGCAATCGTGTATTCCCCCACCAGGTACTCGTTTGACGACAACCGCCGCTCGAGCACATTGAAAAGCCGGATGGCTTCTTGCCTAAAGCGGTCAATAACGGCTGGCGGCGAGTCGGGCATGTCGAGATAATGGTGCAATTGCGGCAGGGTCGAACCCAGCCCACCTGTGCCAAAGTGCAGCCACGAAAGAGCTTGTGCCCGCCGCTGGGCAGCGGTGGGCAACAAGCAGCCGTGCGTCTCGGCCAAGTACGTAAGAATGGCGCCGGTTTCGAACACGGCGGTTGATTCGTCGCGGTCATCGAGCAAAACGGGGATCTTGTTGTTCGGCGAAACGGCCAGGAACTCGGGGCGGAACTGTTCGCCCGCCTTGATGTCGATCTTCCTGACGGCGTAGCTGGCCGAGACTTCGGCCAACATGATGCGAACCTTTAGGTCATTCGGGCCGGGATAGGTCAGTAGAGTGAGATCTGCCATGGCTCAGGCCGCAACCGTGTCAGCGTCGATCAATTCGATCTTATAGCCGTCGGGATCTTCCACGAACGCAAGCACCAGCGTGTCGTTCTTCATCGGGCCCGCTTCGCGTATTATTTTTCCCCCGCTCTTCTTGATCTCGTCACAGGTTCCATAGATATTTTGCACGGCAATGGCGATGTGTCCGTATCCCGAGCCTAGTGCGTAAGGTTCGGACTGATCCCAGTTGTGGGTCAATTCGATGACAGCGTTGTCGGCCTCGGGGCCGTAGCCCACAAAGGCCAGTGAGAAGCGTCCTTCGGGAAAGTCTTTCTTTCGAAGAAGCTTCATTTTCAGGATGCGGGTGTAGAAGTCAAGAGAGGCGTCCATGTCGTGCACACGGATCATTGTGTGCATTACTCTATGAGAGCGTTGCTGCTCGTTGGGCATGTTCTTTTCCTTATTCAGGGAAGTTCTTTGTTGGCCGGCATAGGCAAGTTTCTGGTTTGACTCAGCCCAGCGGCATGAAAAGCAGGTCGGACTCACCTACGGCAAGACCCTGCTGCTTCAAAAGAGTAATGACCTGGCCACGGTGGTCTGTCTGATGGTTGAACAAGTGCGTAACAAGCAACCAGGCCGGCTTTGTAATGGTTTTGTCGGTCAGCACGCTGTGCCAGCTGTAGTCGCTTGCAAGCCATGATTCTGAAACTTGTTCAGACCAGGCCAGAAGGTCTTCGTCCATGGCCTGCCTGGCCGATTGCAATGCGGCCCAGTCTTCAAATAGATCGACCCCTATGGGGCCCTGCGGGTAGTTACGAGCCAGTGCGGTGCCTTTGGTGAAACGGCCCAGCCAGACATAATCAGCCCATAACAGATAATTCAGTGTCGAGTGCACGGACTTGTAGCTGGCTTTTGCGTCTGCCTTACGTGTTTGGTCAGAGAGTTCGGAAGATGCTTGGTAAACCTTATCGTTCATCCATTTGTTGTACTTCGCAAGCAACCGAACCTGTTCCTTTGTAATCATTGCTCCTCCACTGCGTTGTGAGGCGATACATGCGCCCCAGCCTGCATTTGTATATTGAGAAGCACAGATTATGAGAAGTGCCGGCAACCACTGTCAATCTTATAGACTAATAGACGATATCCATTTCATGGATACAGCGGCCGGCATTCAACGGTTTGACAAGGGCTTGACGTCGGGGGCCGAGAAGCATTCATAGACGATCTTGCGCATCCATTTACTGGCGATATCTCGATGAAAACGCGCGTGCCAGTGTTGCCTTAATTCAATACCTGGGGCATTTTTGAGAGGTAGCTCAAAGAACTTCAACGGTGTCACTTTGGCGAACTCCACCGCCGCGGGCAGAGGAACAGTGACCAGGTAATCGGTATTTGCCAAAAAATAGGGAACGCTCATGAAATGGGGAATATGCAGGCCGATGGGTCGACTCAAGCCGTTGCGCATCAAGAAATGCTCAACCACCTCCTGGCTTCGGCCTTCGGCCCTGACCACCGCGTGCGAGAGCGTAAGAAACTGCTTAAGGTTTAGCCGCTTGTGCACCACCGGATGGTCGGCCCGCATTACGCATACAAATGAGCTGTTGAAAAGCCGTTGTTGGTAGAAGTTTGCCTTCTTGAGGTCGGGAAAATAGCCCAATGCAATATCGACGGCACCCGACTCAAGGTCGCTTTCCAGCTGGGCAGCAGGAATGGTTACTGTCTTGATGACAATTTTTGGCGCTTCTTCCCTTAATCTGCTCAACAGTTTCGGCAGAAAAACCATTTCTCCAATGTCGGTCATGCTGAAGACGAAAGTGCGTTCTGTAGTACGCGGGTTGAACTCCGATACTTTGAAAACTTCAGTTTCGACAACGCTGAGTATGTGACGCACCGGTTCGGCCATGGATTGGGCGCGGGGGGTGGGCTGCATTCCCCTGGGCGTGCGGACAAACAAGGTGTCGCCACAGGCCTTGCGCAGCTTGGCCAGCGCAAAACTGGTAGCAGGCTGGCTAAGGCCAAGAGAGGCTCCGGCTTCCGAGACGTTCTTTGTTCGCATGATGGCGTCGAAGATACGCAGAAGATTGAGATCGAGGTCAGCGATATTCATTATTTGGATATGGTGTATGTACTCATTTGATTGACATATGTTAGGGGGCGTTCCGATAATAAATCAAGCGTTGATGGAAGGCCGGACGGACGCAACACACGGGAAACCGTTTGAACGGCGATCCGAGAACAAGAATACATGGCCGGATACAGGTGGGCGCAGACACAAAGAGTGTGCGGGTGGCACTCATACAATCAAGGAGACAACAATGTTTGTATTGAACACGTGGTACATAGCGGCTTGGAGCAAAGAGCTTGAAGACAAACCCCTGGCGCGCCGCATATGCGACAAGCCTGTCGTGCTGTTCAAGGGGAAGGACGGCAAGGTGGGCGCACTGGAAGATAAATGCTGTCACCGCGGTGCGCCGCTATCCATGGGCTACATCGTTGATGGTGGCATTGAGTGTGGCTATCACGGCGTCGTTCACGACAGCCAGGGTAGGGTTCTGCACATACCAGGGCAAGAGAAAGTGCCGCAGAAGGCTCGCGTGACAAGTTATCCAGTGGTCGAGAAAGATGAGTTCATCTGGATATGGATGGGAGACCCGGCGCTCAAGGACGAGTCGAAGATCATCGATTATCCCTTTCACAACGACTACAAGAACTGGCCACACAGGCACGGCTTCTATCACATCAAGGCAAGCTACCTGCTCATGGTCGACAACCTCATGGATCTGACCCACCTAGGCTATGTTCATCGGACCACCATCGGCGGCAATCCTCAGATCCACGTCGACGCCAAGATGGAAACCACGCTTACCGACGAGGGGCTGAAGTACGTGCGCTGGATGCTTGACTCGAACCCGCCTCCCACCTACCTGAAAGCGGTGCCGTTCAAGGGCAAGGTTGACCGCTGGCAAGAGTTTTCCTTTGTTTCTCCAAGCAACATCATTCAATGGAGCGGAGCGGTTGATGTGGGGCAAGGGGCCTATGAGGGCAACCGTGACGGCGGGTTCTCGTTGCGGCTCTTCCACGGACTCACTCCCGAAAGCGAAGACTCATGCTTCTACTTCTTCTCTACGTGTAATGGCTACCGCCAGGACGACCCGCAAGCCACCGAAGATCTCTTTCATGAAATCGAGACTGCCTTCAAAGAAGACAAGGACATGTGCGAGGGGCAACAGCTTCGCCTGGCAGAGTTGGGTGAAAACGCCTTGGTCGACATCGTTTCGGATAGGGCAAGAATACAGCTTCGCCGAATCATCCAAAGGCAGTTGGATGCCGAGCGCGCCGACGTTTCCGCGGAACACGAAGAATCAAAACGCAAGGTGACCGAAGCAGTGCTTTAAGGTTTGAATGCCGGAAAAGCGGGCGCTGGCCGGAAACGCCAGCGCCCGCTTTGCGTTGGCGTAAGCCACTGGACATTACACTTCGCGAATGGAGTGGGCACCTTTACGCATGCACATGGTCTGCTCCTAGTGATAGTCTTGGCAGCCTAAGCCAAAGAGAAAACAATGTAGTGTCGTGACCGCTGCGGCGCATACTGTACAGCGCCGTCCATTTCAAGCACCATCCCGGGAATGCCGGCAGGCAAGCCGGCGGGAGTGCGCTGCGTGCAGCTTGCGCCAGACAACCGCTGCCAGATATTCGGCCGGCCCGAGCGGCCCGCCTGCTGCTCGGGGCTGCAGCCCTCAGAGGAAATGTGCGGCGCCACGCGCAGCCAGGCTTTGCTATGGCTGGCCGAGCTGGAGCGGCGCACGGCTCCCGACCCACGCCAGCCTTGACGCCGGCACGGCCGTCGGAGATGATCGGGGCCTTGCCACCGCGCGACGCGCGGTAAAGGATACCTTGCATGCACACCATCGACCATGCCGGAGCCCGGATCGCCTACCGTGTCGACGGCGCGGGGCCGGGGCTGGTGCTTGTCCACGGCACCGGCGGCGACTCCGAAAGCCACTGGGGCCATCTTGTTCCGCACCTTGCCCCGCACTGGACCGTCGTTCGCCCCGAATACGCGGGTTCGGGCCAGACCCGCGACCAGGGCGGACCGCTGACCGTCGCCATGCTGGCCGATCAGGTCGTCGCGGCGGCCCGGGCGTCAGGGGCCGTTCCATTCGATCTGGCGGGCTTCTCGCTGGGGGCTCCCGTAGCCGTCGATATTGCCGCCCGGTACCCGGAGCTGGTGCGGTCCGTCGTGCTGCTCGCCGGTTTCGCGTCCAGCGACAGCCCCCGCCAGGCCATGCAATTCGAGCTGTGGCGCGACCTGATCCGCAACGACCGCGCATCGATGGCGCGCATCGCGCTGCTGACCGGCTTCAGCCCAGGCTTTCTATCGGGCCTGGATGCGGCCGCTTTGGCCCAAAACATCGACTTCATGCTCGACGCCATAAACTGGGAAGGCATGGAACGCCAGATCGAGCTGGATCGAACCCTGAACGTATGCGAACAGGCGCGGAACATCGCGCGGCCGGTGCTGGTAATAGGCTGCAAGCATGACCAGATGGTGCCCGTCGACCACGCCCGCCGATTGGCCGCCTTGATCCCCAATGCCGAGTATGCGGAAATGGCAACCGGGCATGTCGCCCTATGGGAGCAGCCGGACGAATTCATCGAACTGGCTTGCGGCTTTCTACGCCGGCATGCCGATACGCGGGCCGGTTAAGGCCTGCTGACGGGCCCTGGAAGCGTGGGAGGCAGGGCCTAACCGGCCCGCTCGCCCCGGACCTCGCGGTACAGTGCAAGATAACGGCGGGCGGCTTCGGCCCAGCTATGCCGTTGAACCACTTGCGCGCCGCCCTGCATCAGTTGTTCGCGCAAATCGGGCTCTTGAGCCAGACGGCGCAAATACTGGGCCAGTTGATCGGCATTTTCCGGATCGGCCAGAACCAGCGCTTCGGTGCCATGGCATACATACTGCGCGAAACCGCACCAGGGCTGGGGGCTCAGCACCACCGGCAGGCCATAGGACATGGCCTCGAGCGGCGCCATGCCGAAGCTGTCGTTCAGGGTAGGATGGACGTAGATATCGGCCGCCTGGTAATACTGGCCGATTTCGGACGTGGCATCGATGACGCGCACCCGGTCGAAGAGCTCGCCCTGCCTGAACTTGACGACAAACTCGCGCGTGCCCGCATTGCCGCCCACCACCAGCAGCTTGACATTGTCGGGCAACATGGTCAGCGCCTGCAGCACGGTGGGCAGCCCCTTGCGCAAAGGGTTTCTGGCAACCAGCAGGCAGACCTGATCGGTATCGATCCAGCCCTGCGCCTCGCGCAGCCGCGCCCGCGTGGCGGGATCGATGTCGGTGGGCAATGCGACCCCCGGGGGAATCACGGGCACAGGCAGCTCGCCGCCATAGGCCTGCGCCAACTGGTCGGCGATCAGGCCCGATACCGCCACGGTTCTATGCCCCGGGCGCGGTTCGACCCTCTTTTGCTCCAGGCCCAGATAGGTTTGCACCCGGGGGCTGACATACGACAGCAGGCGCTTCAGCAGCGGCAGCTTGCGCACGCGCCAGTTGTAGCGCACCGGTGTAACGTGCACGACCTCGATGTCGCCGCTCCATCCGTTCATGTGCGAATGCACGATGTCGAACCCCTGGCGGGTGGCGCGCCGGGCGCGGATGGCGAACAGCAGGACGCGCACCCAGCTTGGCCAGCCCCGCCACGACCGCAAAGGCACATAAGGCAGGGCCAGGCCGCAAGCCGCGTCGTACTCGCGCGCAAACACCGTAATATCGTGAGCCGATGCCAATTCACGCATCAGCGCCACGCCATAGGCCTCGGCCCCGCCGAAACGCGCGCCGAACCTGTCCACCACGAAGGCGATTTTCAGACGCATGCCGGCGGAGGCGGCCTGGCCATCGGAACTGCCTGGATCCCCGCCAGGCTCGGCGGCTACGGTTTCGGCATCGTCATGCCGGGAAGGACTGGCGTTTTGCTTAATGGTCACGGCGACGCTTGTCTTCAAGGCGAGTCAGGCATTTTTGCAGGAACCTGAAAATATTGGTGGAACGGGCCACCGTAACGCGCGGCAGGCCGAATATGTCGTCGGAGGGCCTGGCCAGCCCGCCCTGGGTGGTCGTGGCATTGGCGTATCCGGCCTCGCGAACCAGGGCGCGCATCCGGGGGCTTTCATCCCCGTAAGGGTAGCAAAAAGCCGTGACTTCGGCACCCAGCAATTGCCCCAGCTCTTGCCGGGACTGGGCGATCTGGTAGGCGGCGATCTCGGGGGAGATCTGCGTAAGGTGCACGTGATCCAGCGTATGCGACCCAACCTCCTGGCCCTGCGCCGCCCAGCCGCGCATTTCGTCCAGCGACATGAGATCGGAATGCGGAACGCCTTTTTCATAATCCCAGGTATTGCCGCCGCCGAGTTGCCGGGCCACGAAATAATTGGTGGCGGTGAAGCCCTGCTCGACCAGGACAGGCAAGGCGTTTTGATAGACATTGCGGTATCCATCGTCGAACGTGATGCCGAACACTTTGCCCCGGCGCTCGCCCTTCAGGTACGGAGCAAGGTCGCGCATCGCCAGCCCGCGGTAGCCCAGCCGGCGCATCCAGGCCATTTGCCGCTTGAAATCAGCGGGATGGACGGTAAGGCCTCGGTACGGCGACCCCTTGGCCGCCGGCTGCCCCACCTGATGGTACATGAGGATAGGAATCATGGGCTTATCTTGATTTGTCCCGGTTCAAAAGCCAGAGCTTGCTGTAGCGGAAAAAACTGCCCGCCGCCGCGGTGACCGCCAGGATCACCCCTTCCCGGCCGTCCAGGAAGCCGCGCCGGATGATATAGATGCGCACGAAGGTCCAGAACGCATGCCCCAGCACGCCCGGCACCGACGTCGTCTTGCCGCGGGCGTGCATCATGGCGGCCGCGTCGGTGGAATAGCGGTTGACCTTGGCGATCATGCTTTCCAGGTCGGCATAAGGATAATGCAGGAAATGGCCGTCCAGGACGGCGACGGCCCCCGAGGCCTGGACGCTTTCGTGCACGGCGGCGTCGGTGAAGCGCGCGCTGCCCCGCTTGAACAGCCGAAGCACATGGTCGGGCCACCAGCCGCTATGGCGTATCCAGCGTCCGCAGAAATTGGAGAGCCGGGCGATTTTGTAGGCCTGGGCGGAGGGGTTCGCCAGGGCACGCCCGATGGCCTCGGCCAGCTCGGGCGTGACGCGCTCGTCGGCATCGATGGACAGCACCCATTCCTGGGTGGCCAGGTCGAGCGCACGGTTCTTTTGCGGGCCGAAGCCCGGCCAATCGTCCGTCACATGCACCTTGGCGCCCTTGGCCTGGGCGATCTCGCGCGTGGCGTCGGTGCTGCCCGAATCGACGACGATGATCTCGTCGGCGAACGACACCGAGTCCAGGCAATCGCCGATATGCCGCGCCTCGTTCTTGGTAATGACGATGACCGACAACGTCATCATGCCTTGCCCCTTAGCGACCGCTTCCAGAGTTTCCAGCGGTTGTACAGCGGGCCCAGCACGGGATCGGCCGCGATGCGGATGCGCCGGCCCATCGAGGCGCCCGGGGCGTTGCGCACGGCGAAACGGTAAATGCCGGACGGATCCGTGCCGGCCCGGTTCTGCCCGAAGGCCTGGGTGGTGTACAGGTAGCGGAACCCCGCCTGCCGGGCGAGCCGCACGTAGTCGTCGTCGAAATAGCCCTGGGGCCAGCACAAATGCTGCGATACGTCGCCCAGGTGCGCTTTCAGGCTGGCCCGCGACTCGGCCAGTTCCTGCGCCATCAAGGTGTTTTTTTCGGCTGCGCGCGCGCTTTTGTCCCAGCGCGTGTGGGTATGGGTATGGCTGTGGAACTCGAACGTGCCATCGGCCTGCATGGCCCGGATTTCGCTCCAACGCAGCGCGACGTCGTCGGCGCGCCCGCTTTCGATGAGGCGTTCGCATTCGCGATGCTCGGGCGTGGATGGCAAGGCTTCCTGGCCAAGATGCGGACGGACGGGGCCGTCGCCCATCCATGAAGTCACCAGGAAAATCAGCGCCCGGAAGCCGTATTTTTTCAGCAGGGGGTAGGCGTAGACCCAGTTGTCCAGGTAGCCGTCGTCGAAGGTGATGAGTACGGAGCGGGCGGGAACGGGCTGCCCGGCCAGATGCCCGGCGAACTCGTCGCTGCCCAGAGAACGGTAGCCGTGCCGCGACAGCCAGGCCAGCTGATCTTCGAAGTTGCGCGGCGAGGCATTGATGAAGCTGCCCGACGGCGAGACGTGATGGTACATCAGCACGGGGACTGTTTGCGCATTCTTCACTTTTTCAACTCGCTTAGCCAGCGGTCATAGCAGGACTCGATATTCCGGACCATGGCTTCCTGGCTGAACTTGCCCTCGGTGCGAACCATGCGGCGCCCCGCCTCGCCCATCCGGGCGCGCAGAGCAGGATCGTCGATGAGCTTTTGGAGCGCCGCCGTGAGGGAGGCCTGGTCGTGCAGCGGCACCAGCAAGCCGGTTACGCCGTTCTTCATCATCTCGGGCACGCCGTCCACGTCCGTGCCGACCACGGCCAGGCCGGCGTTGGCCGCTTCGACGAACACCGTGCCCGACGCTTCCTGTTCGGTGGCCAGCGCAAACATGTCGAATCCCGCCAATAGATTGGGAACGTCCTTGCGCGCGCCAAGAAGATGGATCTGTCCGCCCAGCCCTTTTGCCGCGACATGGGCCTGAACCTGCTCGAACGTGGGCGACCCGCCCCCGACGAAGACCAGATGCAGCTTGGCGCGCTGGCGCAGCAGGGGCTCCATGGCATCGATCAGGGCGCGGTGCCCTTTTTGCGCCCGCATCACGGCCACGCAGCCGACCACGATGTCGTCCTGTTCGAGCCGCAGCTCCTGCCGCAGCGTGGAAGGCTGGTTCCATTCGGCCAGATCGACCACGGGATACACCACCGCCACGTCGGACGGCCTGGCCCCCCGTTCGATGAGGTGGTTGCGGACGAACTCGCTGGCGGTGGTGACCCGGTGCGGTACGACGGTGTACGACAGCAGCGACCCCACTTTTTTGGCCAAGTGGCGGGTGCGGACGATAAGCGGCGTGCCCGCCAGGCGGGCCGCGCAGCCGGCCAGCATCGTATCGCGCCGGCTATGCGAGTTCAGCACATCGAAGCGGCCGTCGCGCAATATTTTGCGCAGCCGGAACACACCTTTGACGAAGTTGGCCGGCCCGTCCATGTACAGCGTGTGCACGATGAACCCATCGTCCCGCAGCCGCTGGGCCAGCACGGCATGCGGCTGGCAGATGGCTTCCAGATGGTGGCCGCGTTCGCGCATGGCGCGCATCATTCTGTAAATGTATTGTTCTTGCCCGCCGAAACTCGTGGCCGCCTCGGAGTGGATGATGCGCAAGGGGCTCATGAATAAGCGATCTCCACGCCGTCCGGCTCGACCCATTGCTCAAGTTGCTCGAGCATGGCGTCGGCCATGCGCACGCGCCAGTCCTCGCCCAGGCGCACGGTGCAAAGAAAGCCGCCGCGATTGAGACGAACCTCAACGGGCACGCCCGGAACGCCGTTTTCAGGCTCGGCGCGGAATGGATTGAGCAACTGGCGCAGCCGCAATGCGTCGGCATTGCCGTTCAGCGTAACCCGCAAGGCCCTGGCGCGCGCCTCGCGAACCAGTTGCAGGTCGAACACCTGGTCGGCGGAAACCCTCAGGCCGCCGGAATAATCGTCGTTGCTGACCTTGCCGTGAATGATGATGAGCCTGTCTTCCTTAAGACGATTGCGGTGCTGTTCGTACAACTCGTTGAAAATGGCCACTTCGATTTGCGACGAACCGTCGTCCAGCAGGGCGTACAGCATCTTGCCGCGCCGTGTCATCTTGACCCGGACCGAAGAAAGCACTCCGGCGAACCACTGCAGGCTGCGCGACGGCTCGAGACGCGCCAGCGGCGTGGGCGCGAAGCGGCGCACTTCGTCGCGCCAGGCGTCGAACAGATGGGCGCTGAAGAAGAACCCCAGGGCGGTCTTTTCCTGGGTGAGGCGGGTTTGCAGATCCCAGGGCGCCACATTGGCCAGCGCGCCTTCGACGATGTCGTCGCTGTCGTCCGCAAACAGGGAAACCTGGTTGGCGCTGCGCTCGGCCTGCTCGGCGGCTTCGACCGCCGTGCCGATGCTGGCCAGCAAGGCCGCGCGATTCGTGTCGATGCCGTCGAAGGCGCCGGCGCGGATCAAGGCTTCGATGGTGCGGCGGTTGACCGTATGCCGGTCGACGCGGCGGCAAAAGTCGAACAGGCTTTTGTAGGGACCATCCTGGTCGCGCACGCGGATGATCTCTTCGACCGCCGCCTGGCCCGCGCCCTTGACCGCGCCCAGCCCATAGCGCATGGTGCGCGGCGGCTCGCCCTTGGCGGTATATGAGTCGGCCACCGGCTCGAAGCGGTAGCAGGATGCGTTGACGTCGGGCGGCAGAACCTCGACGCCATTGGCCAGGGCGTCCTTCCAGAAAGTCTGCACCTTGTCGGTGTCGTCCATATCGGACGACAACGTGCCGGCCAGGAATTCCGCGGGGTGGTACACCTTGAGCCACGCGGTCTGATACGCAATGAGCGCATAGGCGGCCGAATGGCTCTTGTTGAAGCCGTAGCCGGCGAATTTTTCCATCAGGTCGAACAGCTTGACGGCCAGATCGCCGTCATAGCCTTTTTCGATGGCGCCCTTCTCGAAAATGGCGCGGTGCTTGGCCATTTCCTCGGGCTTTTTCTTGCCCATGGCCCGGCGCAGCATGTCGGCGCCGCCCAGCGTGTAGCCCCCGATGATCTGGGAGATCAGCATGACCTGTTCCTGGTACACGATGACGCCGTAGGTGCTTTTGAGCACCGGCTCCAGGTCGGGATGGAAATAATCGACTTCGGCGCGGCCATGCTTGCGATTGACGAAGTCCAGCACCATGCCCGACTCCAGCGGCCCTGGACGGAACAGGGCCAGCACGGCGATGACGTCTTCGAACGTATTGGGCCGCAGGTTCTTGAGCAGTTCCTTCATGCCGCGCGATTCCAGCTGGAATACGGCCGTGGTGTTGCCTTCGCTGAGCAGTTCGTAGGTGCGGTGATCGTCGAGCGGCACCGCCATGATGTCGAAGTCGCGCTTGGTTTCGTTGAAGCGGCGCACATAGCGCACGGACCAGTCCAGAATGGTCAGGTTGCGCAAGCCCAGAAAGTCGAACTTGACCAGGCCCGCCGCCTCGACGTCGTCCTTGTCGAACTGGGACACCGCATTGCTGTCGACGCCCGGCTGGCAATACAGCGGGCAAAAATCGGTGAGCTTGCCCGGCGCGATCAGCACGCCGCCGGCATGCATGCCGATATTGCGGGTCAGGCCTTCCAGCGGCCGCGCCAGATCGATGAGCGCGCGAACCTCTTCGTCCTGCTCGTAGCGCTCTTTGAAGGCCGGCTCTTCGGCCAGGGTGCGTTCCAGCGTCCAGGGATCGGCGGGGTTGAAGGGGATGAGCTTGGACAGGCCGTCGCATAGCGAATACGGCATTTCCAGAACCCGGCCGACGTCGCGCACCACCGCCTTGGCGCCCAGCGTACCGAAAGTGGCGATCTGGCTGACCGCCTCCTTGCCGTATTTATGCTTGACGTAGTCGATGACGCGTTCGCGGTTGTCCTGGCAGAAGTCGATGTCGAAGTCGGGCATGGAAACCCGTTCGGGGTTCAGGAAACGCTCGAACAGCAAGTCGTAGCGGATCGGGTCGAGGTCGGTAATGCCCAGCGAATAGGCCACCAGCGAGCCCGCGCCCGAGCCCCGGCCCGGCCCCACCGGAACGCCGTTGTTCTTGCCCCAGTTGATGAAGTCGGCCACGATGAGAAAGTAGCCCGGAAAGCCCATGCTGATGATGGTCTTGCATTCCCACCGCAGGCGCTCTTCGTATTCGGGGTACTTGGCCAGGCGTTCGGCCTCGTCGGGAAACAACTGGGCCATGCGCTTTTGCAGCCCCGTCTCGGCCAGCTCCACCAGGTAGTCGTCCAGCGTCACCCCTTCGGGCGTGGGGAAGTTGGGCAGGCAGGGCGTGCCCAGATGCAGGGCCAGGTTGCAGCGCTTGGCGATTTCGACCGTATTGGCCAGCGCGGACGGCACATCGGCGAAGCGCTGCGCCATGTCCTGCGACGACAATAAATACTGTTCCTGCGTAAAGCGCCTGGGCCTTTTCGGATTGGCCAGCTGCTCGCCCTGGGCAATGCAGACCCGCGCTTCATGCGCGCGGAAATCGCCGGCATCGAGGAACTGCACGGGGTGGGTGGCGACGACCGGAAGATCGAGCTTCGCCGCCAGCCGCAAGGCGGCCTGCACATAGGTTTCGTCGCCGTCGGCGCCCGAACGCTGCAGCTCGATGTAGTAGGACCCGGGAAACGCCTTCGCCCATTTGGCCGCCAGCGCCCTGGCCTCTTCGTCGCGGCCGGCCTCCAGGGCCTGGCCGACGTCGCCGCCGCGCCCGCCCGACAACACGATGAGCCCCTCTTTGCCCAGCAGCCATTCGGCGCGCACCTCGGCCCGCCCCATGTGCTGGTTGTCCAGCCACGAACGGGTGAGGATGTCGCACAGGTTCAGATACCCCTGGTGCGTGCGCACCAGAAGCAGCAGGCGGTGGGGTTTGTCGCGGTCTTCGTCGTTCTGCAGCCAGATATCGCAGCCCGCGATCGGCTTCACGCCCGCCTTGCGGCCGGCCTTGTAGAACTTGATGAGGCCGAAGATATTGGAAAGATCGGTCAGGGCCACGGCGGGCTGCCCATAGCCGGCCACCTTCTTGATGAGGTCGGGGATCTGCACGATGCCGTCCACCACCGAAAATTCGGAATGGACACGCAGATGCACGAAGGACGAGGAATCGTTTACGTTGGTCATGAATGGATTGTACTTAAGGAAGCGCTGGACAAGTCATCGCTTCGCAGTCATCCGCCTTCCAGGCGGCCTGGCCGGAACTTCCCGGGAAAGTCGCGAAAACCTATCGTTGCAATGCCTGCCACGCCTTTTGCAGGCGTTTTACCGATACAGGCATGGGAGTGCGCAGCTCCTGGGCAAACAAGGCTACCCGCAGCTCCTCCAGCAGCCAGCGGAATTCGTCCAGCTGCGCGTCGGCAGCGCCCTTGAGCGCAGCCTGGGCCCGTTGATACTGTACCAGCAAGGGAGCCATCTCGGCCATCTGGCGCGCATCGCGCGCGGGGTCGGCCCGAAGCTTGTCGATCCGGGCCTGAGCCGCCTTCAGATAGCGCGGATACTGGCTCAGTTGCCGGTACGGCGTATCGCGCACGAACCACTTGCCCATCAACGCTCCCAACTGCTTTTGCAGGTCGGCGTAGCAAGCTTGGTGCGTCTTGGCCTGCGGCAGCTTTTTTTGCACCGCCGACCACTCCGCCAGTATCTGCCCCGCCAGGCGCGCAACCTCCTGGGCCAGCAGGCCCAGGCGCGTCTTGCCTTCGGCGCGGCGCGCCTCGAAACTTGCCTGGTCGGCGGGCCACGGCTCGGCCAGGCAAGCCTGCCCGATGGCGCAATCGATGATCTGGTCGCGCAGTTCCTCCTGGGTTCCCAGGCTCATGTACAGCATGCTCATGCGGGTGAGGTCGTTGAGGTTCTTCTCCAGAAACTTGACCTGCTCGCGCAAGCCCAGCTTGAACAGGCGCAGCAGGCCCGCGCGATGCTGCGCATGCGCTTCGGCCGGATCGTCGAAAACGTCGAGGTCGCAATACGTGCCGTGGTCGATCAAGGCCGGGTAGCCGACGAAGGACTGGCCCTTGCGCTTGATTTCCATCAGTTCCGGCAAAGGGCCGAAAGTCCAGGAAGTAAGCTGTTCGTGCGCCAGGGCCTGCGCCACGTTTTCGTCGCGCACGGCCAGCTTCTGGAACGACGCCTGCGCCTCGCGCCCGTGCTCGGCCTTGAGCTGGTCGAGATTGCGGCCGCCCGACAGCATGCGCCCGTGTTCGTCGACCACCTTGAAATTCATGAACAAATGGGCCGGCAGGGTTTCCAGCTTGAAATCGCTGCGCACCGGCCGAACCTTGACCTGTTCCCACATGTCCGCGGCAATGGCGTCCAGCAAGCCTTGGTCGGGGTCGGCCGCGCGCTCGAACCAGCGCTCGTAGAAGCCCGCCGCGTAATCCGGCAGCGGCACGCAATGGCGCCGCATTTTCTGCGGCAGCGATTTCAGCAGCAGATGCACTTTTTCCTTGAGCATGCCCGGCACCAGCCATTCGCAGCGCGCCGGATCGATGGTGTTCAGGGCGAACAGAGGCACGGTGAGGGTGACGCCGTCGCGTACGGAACCGGGCTCGAAATGATAGTCCAGGGCCATTTCCACCCCCTGCCATTGCACCCTCCTGGGGAAGACGTCGGTGGTGACCCCGGCCGCCTCGTGGCGCATCAGATCGTCGCGCGTCAGCAGCAATGCCTGGGCGGCCGCCTTGTCCAGGCCTTTGGCCCATTTTTCCAGCGTGGTGGTCTGATAGACATCGGCGGGAATCCGCTGGTCGTAAAACGCATAGATGAGCGTGTCGTCCACCAGAATATCCGGGCGGCGCGACTGGTGCTCGAGCTTTTCGATCTTGGCGATCAATTGCCGGTTGTGATTGACGAACGGCAGGGGCGTGTCGATCTCGCCGGGCACCAGCGCCTGGCGGATGAACAGCTCGCGGGCCTGGACGGGGTCGACCTTGCCGTAATGGATACGGCGGCCCGAATAGACCGGCAGGCCGTACAAAGTGGCGCGCTCGTTGGCCACCACCTGGCCGGCCTTTTTTTCCCAGCGCGGATCCGACCAGCTGCGGCGGATCAAATGCGCGCCGGCCTTTTCCAGCCACAGGGGATCGATCCGCGCCACGCAGCGGGCGTACAGACGCGTGGTTTCGACCAGCTCGGCAGCGACTATCCATCGCCCCGCCTTTTTGGCCAGCCTGGAACCCGGATGGATCTGGAAGCGGATGTCGCGCGCGCCTTGGTAGCCCGACCCCTCGTCGCTTTTGAGCCCCACATTGCCAAGCAAGCCGGACAGCAGCGCCATGTGCACTTGCTCGTAGGTGGCATCCAGCGTATTGACGCGCCAGCCCTGCTCGCCCACCAGGGCGGCCAACTGGCTATGCACGTCGCGCCATTCGCGCAGCCGCAGGGGCGATAAAAAATTCTGGCGCAGCAACGCCACCAGCTTGCGCTGCGAGGCTTTGTGCGCCACTTGCTCGTCGTACCAGCGCCACAGCTTGATCCAGGAAAGGAATTCGGATTTATCGTCGCCGAATTTGGCATGGGCGGCTTCCGAGGCTTCGCGCTCGCTCATGGGACGGTCGCGCGGATCCTGCACCGACAGCGCCGACGCAATGATCAGCATCTCGGCCAGGCACTGCTGGTCGCGCGCCTCCAGCACCATGCGCGCCAGGCGGGGGTCCACCGGCAGCTTGGCCAGCGCCCTACCCGTCTGCGTCAGCTGGTTGGCGTCATCCAGCGCCCCCAGCTCCTGCAGCAGATGATAGCCGTCGGCAATGGCCCGGCCCGTAGGGGCATCGACAAAGGGAAAGGTTTCGATGTCGTCCAGCTTGAGAGCCCGCATGCGCAAAATGACCGAAGCCAGCGACGAGCGCAGGATTTCGGGATCCGTGAACGGCGCCCGCTGCTTGAAATCGGCTTCGGCGTACAAACGGACGCAGACCCCCGGGCCGATCCGCCCGCAACGGCCCGCCCTCTGGTTGGCCGATGCCTGGCTGATGGGCTCGATGCGCAGTTGCTCGACCTTGTTGCGCCAGGAATAGCGCTTGACGCGCGCCAGCCCGCTGTCGACCACGTACCGGATACCCGGCACGGTCAACGAGGTTTCGGCCACATTGGTCGCCAGCACGATGCGGCGCGCATTGCCGCGGGGCCGGAATATGCGCTCCTGCTCGCTTTGCGACAGCCGGGCGAACAGGGGCAGGACCTCGACGCTGGGCGGATGGCTTTTGCGCAGCGCTTCGGTGGCTTCGCGGATTTCGCGCTCGCCGGGCAGGAACACCAGCACGTCGCCCGTGCCGTGCCGGGCGCATTCGGCCACGCCGTCGACGATGGCGTCGATCAGGTCGCGCTCTTCATCGGCGCCGCGGCGGCTGCCCGCGTCCGCCTCCGGCTGGGCGGTTTCCTGCAAGACGGGCCGGTACAGGACTTCGACCGGATACAGGCGGCCCGAGACCTCGACGACGGGAGCCGGCTTGCCGCGCTGCGCGAAATGCCGGGCGAAGCGGTCGGCGTCGATGGTGGCCGAGGTGATGATGACCTTGAGATCGCGCCGCTTGGGCAACAGCTGCCGCAGGAAGCCCAGCAGGAAATCGATGTTCAGGCTGCGCTCGTGGGCCTCGTCGATGATGATGGTGTCGTAGCGGCGCAGCAAAGGGTCGCGCTGCGATTCGGCCAGCAGAATGCCGTCGGTCATGAGCTTGATGGCCGAGCGCGGCCCGGTGCGGTCGTTGAAGCGTATCTGGTAGCCCACCCAGTCGCCCAGTTCGGTCTTGAGCTCTTCGGCGATGCGCTTGGCCACCGAGGTCGCCGCCAGGCGGCGCGGCTGCGTATGCCCTATCATCTTCTTGAGCCCGCGTCCCAGCTCCAGGCAGATTTTCGGCAGCTGCGTCGTCTTGCCGGATCCGGTTTCACCGCACACAATGACTACCTGGTGCGCCTGGATGGCCGCGGCGATCTCGTCGCGCCGGGCGCTTACAGGCAGGTCTTCGGGATACGTAATGGGCGGGGGCGGCCGCTGTTCGGCTTGCGGCTGCGGCCCGGCAGTGTGTGTGTTTTCCGACAAATCAACGGACTCTTGCATGAAATTTCTAATAAACGGGTGACCGGTCATTATAATTTTGACCACGAACCCAATACCAACATTATGGATCTTCGGACACCACCATGGCCACAAATGAAGTCGACACGTTCTCAGCCCAAGATGCCCCGGAATTCGCGCCGGCGCAATTCGTACGCTGGTTCCGCGATGTCGCGCCCTATGTGCACGATTTCCGGGGCAAGACCTTTGTCGTGGCCTTTGGCGGGGAACTCGTCTACGACGGCGTCTTGAACACCATTATCCAGGATCTTTCGCTGCTCTCGGCCCTGGGCGTCAAGCTGGTTCTGGTCCATGGCTCGCGCCCCCAGGTCAACGAACAGCTCAAGCTCAAGGGCTACGACACCCAGTTCGGGCGCGGCACCGAGCCCACCAGCACGGAAGCGCTGGAATGCGCCAAGGAGGCCGCCGGCGAAATCCGCCTGGACATCGAGGCGGCCTTCAGCCAGGGGCTGCCCAACACACCCATGTCCCACGCCCATATCCGGGTCATCTCGGGCAATTTCGTCACCGCTCGGCCGGTGGGCATCATCGACGGCATCGACTACAAGCACACCGGCGCGGTGCGCAAGCTGGACATCAACGCCCTGAACGCCGTCATGACCCAGGGGGCCATCGTGCTGCTTTCACCGCTGGGCTTCTCGCCCACCGGCGAAGCGTTCAACCTGGCCATGGAAGACCTGGCCACCAGCGCCGCCGTGGCCCTGCGGGCCGAAAAACTCATTTTCATGACGCAGGATCGCACTGTGCGCGATGAAGACGGCTCGGTGGACACCGAGCTGGCGCGCGAGGACGCCGACGCCCTGCTCGCCACCGGCACGCTGGATGAAGATACGGCCTCCTTCCTGAGCCACGCCTCGCGGGCCGTCAAGCGGGGAGTGGCCCGGGCGCACCTCATCCCCTATACGCTGGATGGCAGCGTCCTGCTCGAAATCTTCACCCACGACGGGGTCGGCACCATGGTGGTCGAAGACACTCTGGACGATCTGCGGCCGGCCACGGTCGACGACGTGGGGGCCATCGTGCAACTGATCGAACCCCTCGAGGCCGACGGCACGCTGGTGCCGCGCGGCCGGGCGGTCATCGAGCGCGACGTCGAGCAGTTCACCGTCCTGGAGCACGACGGCGTCATTTACGGCTGCGTCGCGCTCAATCCCTACCTGAGCGAAGGCATGGCGGAAATGGCCTGCCTGATCGTCCATCCCGAATGGCAGGGCTCGGGCGAAGGCGAAATCCTGCTGCGCCACACCGAATCGCGCGCCCGCGCCATGGGGGCCCGGCGCCTTTTCGTGCTGACCACACGCACCTCGCACTGGTTCATGAAACGCGGCTTCGTCCAGGGCGGCGTCGCCGACCTGCCCAAAGAGCGCCAGGCCCACTACAACCGCTCGCGCAACAGCCTGGTGTTCATCAAGCGGCTGTAAAAACAGCAATCGCTCCAAGGGTTTGCGCACGCGCGGGCGTCGGTCTGGGTACAATGTGCCGTATTGCACAACTCGTTCGAGGTAAGACTTTCATGGCACGTATGGTTAACTGCGTAAAGCTCAAGCGCGAAGCCGAGGGGCTGGACTTCCCCCCCTATCCGGGCGAACTGGGCGTTCGCATCTGGCAGAACATCTCGAAAGAGGCGTGGGCGATGTGGGTGGACACCCAAACCCGCCTGGTCAACGAAAACCGCCTCAACCTGGCCGACGCCCGCGCCCGCAAGTACCTGGCCCAGCAAATGGAAAACTTCCTGTTCCAGGACGCCAACGTCGAAGCCCAGGGCTACGTCCCCCCGTCGGCGTAATCCCCCTCCGGAACGCCCCAAGCAAAACGGCTTCCGAAGAAGCCGTTTTTTCTTTTGCCGCCGTTACTTCCGCCATGGGCCGGCCCAAGGCGGAAGACGCCCCGCCCTGCCTAAACTTCGTTCTCTTCCTCGTAGGGGTCTTCGCCGCGCGCGGTGCGTTCGGTGGCCTTGACGCCGGTATGGCGCACATCGGCGCCGCGCACCATGTAGATGACGCGTTCGGCCATGTTCTTGGCGTGGTCGCCGATGCGCTCGAGCGAGCGGGCGATGAAGACCAGGTCGATGGCCCGCGTGATGATGCGCGGATCCTCGATCATGTAGGTAATGATATGGCGCAGGGACGCCTTCCATTCCTTGTCCACTTCCTTGTCGTTGCGCACCACCTGGGCCGCCAGCAAGGGGTCTTCGCGCGCGAACGAATCCAGCGCGTCGTGGATCATGCCGACCACGTAGTTGGTCATGTGTCGCAGTTCGACGATGGGCGTGTAGCGCCCGTCGGTTTCATGCAGGCGGCGCGCCACCTTGGCGATTTTTTCGGCCTCGTCGCCGCAGCGCTCCATGTCGGTCAGCATCTTGGAAACCGACAGCAGCAGGCGCAAATCGATGGCGGTGGGCTGGTTGCGGGCAATGACATAGCCAATGCGCTCGTCGATTTCGACCTCGAGGCGGTTGACCTCTTTTTCGCGCTCGCGAACCTGATCCACCAGGGTCAGGTCGCCGCTGATCAAGGCCTCCATGCCGTCCCGAACCATGGACTCGACCAAACCGCCCATTTGCAGGAACAAGGAACGGGTGGTTTCAAGATCGGTGGAAAACTGCTTGTTAGTATGTTCGGACATATCAGCCTTCATTCATCGCAAATGTCTAGAAAGTGGCGCCTTGCGGGCCAATACGAAAATAATAAAGCGAATAGCGCCAAGGGTACACTGAAAACGCGCATCCACCCAATGGCGCAGGAGGGTTCGTTGCGCCGGCGCCTACAGGCTGGCGCAACGGCCACGTGAAGAAGCCAGCCTAACGCAGAGATATGACGTAATTATGACGAAGCCGCGCGCAACTGCTTTACGCCGGCTTGCGTGGACATCAACGCAACATCGGCCCCGGCGATGGCGAACAGGCCGCAAGTGACGACGCCTGGAATATTGTTGACGCGCGCTTCGAACTGGGCGGGATCGGCAATGGTCAGCCCGGAAACATCCAGAATGCGGCAGCCATTATCGGTAACGAAACCGTCGCGCAGCGCCGGCTTGCCGCCCAGGCGCACAAGCTCGCGAGCCACGGCGGCGGCCGCCATGGGGATGACCTCGATGGGCAGGGGAAAACCGCCCAGTTGCCGAACCAGCTTGGATTCGTCGACGATGCAGACGAACTGCTCGGCCACGGACGCCACGATTTTTTCCCGCGTCAGGGCCCCGCCGCCGCCCTTGACCATGTGCAGGCCGGCATCGATTTCGTCGGCGCCATCGACGTAGACCGGCATGCTTTCGACGTCGTTCAGGTCGAAGACCTGCACGCCCAGCGCGGCCAGCCGCGCCGAACTGCGCTCGGAACTGGACACCGCCCCCCGAAAGTTCGCCTTATGAGCCGCCAGGGCGTCGATGAACAGGTCGGCGGTGGAGCCGGTTCCAACGCCGATGACGACATCCGGACGCAGCATGGGCAAAATGTAGTCGACGGCCGCCCGGGCCACGTTCTGTTTGAGTTCCTGCTGTGTCAGCATGGCTTCATCCTAGTAATTCGCCGTATTTCTTGTCGGAAAACCCCAGCCCCAGCAGCGCGCCGGCGCGAACCATGACAGGCCGCTTTATCAGGGTGGGGAATTCCGCGGCCAACGCCAGCCATTCCTTGTCGGTGGCCGGCGCCTTGCGCGCGTCCGGCAGGTTGCGCCATGTCATGGAGGCGCGGTTTATCAGCTTTTCCCAGCCGCCGGCCTCGCCCGACCATTGCGACAGCTTACCAGGGTCGATGGGATGGTCGCGGTAATCGATGAAATGGTAGGCAACCTTGTGCTCGTCGAGCCAGCCCATGGCCTTTACGCATGTGCTGCAACGTTTCAACCCATAAAGCTGTATGGCTTCGCTCATATCGACTCCTTGCGTCGTTGTATCCGGTTGGCCACAAGAACGCATATCCCCACGACCACGATGAAAATACTTGCCAGGGCGTTGATCTCGGGCTTGACGCCCAGGCGCACCCGGGAAAACACCTCGAGCGGCAAGGTCGTGTAGCCCGGCCCCGACAGGAACGACGCAATCACCACGTCGTCCAGCGACAGTGTAAACGCCAGCAGCCAGGCCGCCGCCAGGGCGGGAGCGATCAAGGGCAGCGTGATGCTGAAGAACACCTTCAGCGGCGTGGCGCCCAGATCGAGGGCCGCCTCTTCCAGCGAACGATCCAGGTCGCGGATGCGCGACTGGATCACCACTGCCACGTAGGCCATGCACAAGGTGACGTGCCCCACCCATATGGTGAAAATGCCGTTGCCCGACGGCCAGCCGAACAGATCGCCGAGTTCGACGAACATGAGCAGCAGCGCGATGCCCAGCACGACCTCGGGAATGACCAGGGGCGCGCTGAGCATGCCCACGTACAGGGCGAAGCCCCGGAACCGGCCCATGCGGGCCAGCACATAGCCGGCCCAGGTGCCGATGATCGTGGCGGCGGTCGCCGTAAGAAGCGCGATCCGCAGCGAAAGCCAGGCCGCGTTCAACAGCGCCTGGTCGTTGAACAGCGAATGGTACCAACGCCATGAAAACCCCGTCCACGACGTCATCATGGGCGAATCGTTGAACGAGAACGCCATGAGGCAGACTATGGGCACGTACAAAAAGCCATAACCCAGGAACAGCACGGCGGCGCGCAAGCTGCGGCTGGATTTGATCATGCCGACCCCTTCTTGCGGTCATCCATCTGCCGCACCTGGTTGTACTGGAACAAGACCAGGGGAATCAGGAGCATCAGCACCATGACGCAGGTCACGGCCGACGCCATGGGCCAGTCGGCGTTGTTGAAGAATTCGTTCCACATGACCCGCCCCATCATGAGCGTATTCGCTCCGCCCAGCATTTCGGGAATGACGTATTCGCCGACCGTGGGGATGAACACCAACATGGCGCCCGCCACGACGCCGGGCATGGACAGCGGCAGGGTGATGCTGAGGAAAACGCGCCAGGGCCTGGCTCCCAGGTCGTGGGCGGCCTCCAGCAGGCGCAAGTCCATTTTCACCAGGTTGGCGTAAAGCGGCAGGATGAAGAACGGCAGGTAGGCGTAGACCAGCCCGATATAGACGGCCAGATCGGTGCGGTAGATTTCCACGGGAGAGCCGATCAGCCCCAGCCACATCAGCACATGGTTGAGCAGACCGTCGTTGCGCAAAATGCCCACCCAGGCATAGACGCGCAGCAGCAAGGACGTCCAGAAAGGCAGGATGACCGCTAAAAGCAGCAGATTGCGCTGCGCCGGGCGCGAACGCGCAATATAGTAGGCCATGGGGTAGCCGATCAGCCCGCAGCATACCGTGGTGATCGCCGCCATCTTGACCGAATTGAGGTAGGTGGCGATATACAGACTGTCGGAAAACAGCAGCGCGTAGGTGCGCAAGTGCAGCCCTATGGTCAGCGTCTGGTCCTTGATCTCGGCCAGCGAGGTATAGGGCGGGATGCCGAACTTGAGATCCGCAAAGCTTATCTTCAGGACCAGCAGAAACGGCAGCAGCAGGAACAGTCCCAGCCACACGAACGGCGGAACGATGGCCATCGTGCGGCGCGAGGGCGCAAGGCGCGCCAGGGACAGCCTGCTCATGACGGCAATACCGTGGCGGCGCCGTTGGCCCAGCAGACATAGACCTCTTCATCCAGGCCGGGGGCGTCGGCCTGGGCCAGCATCAGGGCCGGCACGCTGGCTTCGACCACCAGGCCCGAATCCAGACGGATCTGGTAACGCACGTAGCTGCCCATCCACGCAACATGGTTGACCATGCCGTGCGCCCAGTTGTAATCGAGCTCGGGCTGCTCGCGCTGGACGCGGATATTTTCGGGCCGGATGGAAACATGCACGCTCATGCCCAGGGGCTCGCTGACCCCGTGGTTGACGTACAGCGGCCGCGCAAGCTGGTCGGATTCGATGAGCACGTGGTCGGGTTCGTCCACCGAAATGACGCCATCGAAAAAATTGGTCGAGCCGATGAAACCGGCGACGAAGCGGCAGTTGGGAAAGGTGTAGACGTCCTGCGGCGTGCCGCACTGCACGATCTGCCCTTCCGACATGACCGCCAGCCGGTCGGCCATGGTCATGGCCTCTTCCTGGTCGTGGGTGACCATGATGCAGGTGACGCCCACCTGCTCCAGGATGCGGGTGAGTTCGATCTGGGTTTTCTGGCGTATTTGCTTGTCGAGCGCCGACATGGGCTCGTCGAGCAGCAACAGCTTGGGGCGCTTGACCAGGCTGCGCGCCAAGGCAACGCGCTGCTGCTGGCCGCCCGACAACTGCTGCGGCTTGCGCCGCGAATACCCCGCCATCTGCACCAGATCCAGGGCCTCGAAAACCCGCTCGTGGATTTCATTGGCGGGAACGCCTTCCTGCTTGAGGCCGAACGCCACGTTCGATTCCACGGTCATGTGCGGGAACAAGGCATAGGACTGGAACATCATGTTGACCGGCCGCCGATACGGCGGCAAGGCGGTGATGTCCTCGTTGTCCAGGTAGATGCGGCCCGACGTGGGCTCTTCGAAACCGGCCAGCATCCGCAGCAGCGTGGACTTGCCGCAGCCCGAGCTGCCCAGCAGCGCGAAGATTTCCTGGCGGCGCACCGACAGGCTTACCGATTGAACCGCCACGGTATCGCCGAAGATCTTGACCACGTCCGCAACCCGCACGAAGTCGTCGGGATGGGCGGAGCCCAACGGCGCCATCAAGAGATCGTCCGGCATGGCGCTAGCGTCCCGACTTGAGCTCGGCCCACAAGCGCGTTTGCAGGCGCTGGATGGGCAAAGGCTGCGACTTGATGAGGAACAAGGTGCGCGCCACCTCGGGCGGCGGGTAGATCATGGGGTTGTCGGCGACTTCCTTGTTGACGTACTTGCGCGCCTCTTTGTTGGCATTGGGATAGAACATGGTGTTGGTGATGGCCGCATGCACCTGGGGCGTTTCGATGTAGTTGATGAAGGCCATGGCCTCCTGGGGGTGCGGGGCGTCCTTGGGCACGGCCATGGTGTCGAACCAGGCCGGCGCGCCGCCCGACGGCAGGTAGTAGTCGATGGAGTACGGCTTCTTGCCGACCTGAGCGCGATGCCGCGCGATCAGGACGTCGCCCGAATAGCCGTAGACCATGCACAGGTCGCCCGCCGCCAGTTCGTCGATATAGCCCGACGAACTGAACTGCCTGACGTAGGGCCGTATTTTTTTGAGCAGCTCCAGGGCGGCCTTGTAGTCGTCGGGATTGCTGCTGTTGGGATCCTTGCCCAGATAGTGCAGCACCGCAGGAAACACCTGGGCGGCCTCGTCCAGTATGGAAATGCCGCAGGACTTCAGCTTGGCGGCATTTTCGGGCTTGAACAGCATGTCCCAGCTTCCCAGGGGGGCGTCGGCGCCCATGATTTCGCGCACCTTGGTCACGTTGTAGCCCAGGCCGTTGGTGCCGTAGCCCCATGGAATCAGGTACTGATTGCCGGGATCCACCGCGGCGACCAGCGCCATGATGTCCGGATCCAGGTATTTGAGATTGGGCATGGCCGCCTTGTCCAGCTTCTGGAACAGCCCGGCCTGCAGCTGGCGGGCGGCGTAATGCGTGGATGGCACCACCACGTCATAGCCCGACTTGCCGGTAAGCAGCTTGGCCTGCAAGGTGTCGTTGCTGTCGTAGACGTCGTAGCGCACCTTGATGCCGGTTTCCTTCTCGAAGCCGGAAATGGTGTCGGGCGCCGTGTATTCGGCCCAGTTGTAGACGTTCACGACCTTGTCCTGCGCCGATGCGGACGACGCCAGCACTGCCATCCCCAGCCCAAGCAGCAAACGCCCCGCTGCGCCGATATTCATGGTTAGCTCCCGAAAACACGATGCCCACGACAAAATCCGCAAGCCCAAAAGGCGCCATCATAAAGCTTTTTCATACGGCATGCGACGATTTGCGCCCGTATTAGGGAAGCTCTGCATAGGCGCGGTTTATGGCTTCCCAGCACTGTTCGCCGGCCGAACCCGCCACCTTGGCCAGTGAACGGCGCAGTCTCAGCAAATTGGCCTGGCGCCGCGCCGCATCGACGACGCAGCGGCGCCCCCGGTCGAAATCGATGAGCCAGGTCTTGCCCGCCGCATCGATCAGAATATTGAAGGCATTGAGATCGGCATGCCATACGCCCGCTTCGTGCATGGCGTGGATGGCCCCCGCAATCGCCTCGGGCCGGCAATCATCCAGGCTCCCGGCCAGGGTTCGCGCCTCCGGGATCAGCTCGGTGACGATGGCGGCCCGGTAGCGCAATCCGCAACGCCAATAGGCCGCCGCCAACGGCCTGGGCACCGGCAGCCCCTTCCCGTACAGGAAATCCAGAATGTCGAATTCGGCGAACGAGCGCGTGCGCGCCGCACCCGTCCACAGATAGCGGTCGAGACTGATGCGGGCAATCAACCCTCCGCGCCGATAATGTCGCAAGACCGCCGCCCCCAGCCCAGGCCCGCTTACGTACCATGCCGCCTGGCGGCCGCCCACGCTCACGGGCTGCGCGGCCAGCGCCGGATTGGCGGGATCGAACAGCTCCGGCCCCGGTTCGGCCACGCGATCCGGCGCAAACCGCAACGAGCCGCCGCTGAAAGCCAGGGTCCGGGCTGCGGGGTGCGCAGTCATACCACCTCGCGAAGAGAAGCCATGGGCGGCGCAGCCAACACCCCCCGAAGCGCCATGCCGCCGCCGACCCAGGCCGCCACGCCGCCCAGGACGATACCCGCCGGCCACGGCCACCAGGGCGGCGAAAACGGAAACTCGAACACCCAATGCGCCAGCGCCGCCGCGACCGCCACCGAGCCGGCCGCCGCCAGAACGCCCGACAAGGCGCCGATCAGCAGCATTTCCAGGCGCAGGGAGCCCGACAACAAGATCGAGCTGGCGCCCAGCACCCGCAAGACCGCCGCCTCGTGCATGCGCTCGTCGCGCGTGGACGCAAACGCGGCCGCCAGCACGACCAGGCCCGCGGCAAAGGTGAACAGGAACAGCAGTTGAACCGCCTGCACGGCCTGCCCGAGAATATTCTTGATCTGCCCCAATATGGCTCCGACATCGAAGATGGTCAGATTGGGGAACTCATGGATCAGTTGCGGCTTGAAGGAAACCTTGTCCGGCGGCAGGTGGAACGACGTAATGAACGTGGCCGGCGCATCGCGCAAGGCGGCGGGCGACAAGACCGCAAAGAAATTCACGTCGAAGGAATCCCACTTGACCTTGCGCAGGCTGGTCACCGCCACCCTCACGGGTTGCCCCGCCACCTCGAAGGTAATGTGGTCGCCCAGCTTGATGCCCAAGGTCTCGGCCAGCCCTTCCTCCAGCGAAACCTCGTCGTGCGCCGGATCGATCCAGCGGCCGGCGACGATGGTGTTGCTGGCCGGCAAAGCGTCCAGGTAGGACAAGTTGAACTCGCGCTCCACCAGCCGCTTGGCGCGATCGCCGTCGTAATCCTCGCTACGCACGGCCTTGCCGTTGATGGCGATCAGCCGGCCGCGCACCATGGGCGACAGGGCCTGCGCACCCAACCCCGCCTGCTCCAGGCGCTGGCCGAGCGGCGCGCGCTGGTCGGGCTGGATATTGATGAGAAAGGTATTGGGCGCATCCGCCGGCAGGGTATTGAGCCATCCAGTCAGCAAATCGGTGCGCACCAGTGCAAGCAACAGCAGCACCATCAAGCCTATCGACAATGCGCCGGCCTGGGTGATGGTCAGGGCCTTGCGGCGCACCAGGCCGGCCAAGGCGAACCGCAGGGCCGGACGGCCGGCCGCCAAAGGCCGGACACGCTGCAACAGCCAGACCATGGCCCAGGCCGCCGCGGTAAACAGGCCCAAGGCCGCCAGGAATCCGGCGCACATCACCAGGCTAAGCCGGGCATCGTTCGAAATCCAGCAAGCCAGTCCGTAAAACGCCGCCCCGCCCGCGATTCCGGCGGGCCAGCGATGGCGTTTCTTCAGCGTATATTCCCTGCGCAGGACCTGGGACGGCGAGACATGGCGCAAGGCGGCGAGCGTGGGCAGCGAGAATCCCAGAAGCAGCAGCACGCCCGTGGCCAGGCCTTGCCAGACGGGGCTCCAGCCGGCGGCGGGCAAAACGGTCTGGAACCACTGCGCAACCACGGCGCCCAGGACATGCTGCACCCCGTAGCCGATTGCGCATCCCACGGCGGAACCCAGCAATGCCAGCAGCAAAAACTCCACCCACAGCATTGTTCTCAATTGGCGCCAGGCGGCTCCCAGGCAGCGCATTACCGCAACGCCATCGCGATGGCGCAACGCAAAGCGCCGGGTCGCCAAGGCAATGGCCACGGCCGCGATCATCACGGCCAGCAATGCCACCAGAATCAGGAATTGATGGGCGCGCTTGAGCGAGCCGGTAATCTCCGGCCGGGCCGAATCGAGCGTGCGCAGGTCCTGCCCCGGATGCAATTGCGGCTTGAGCCAGTTTTCGTAGCGTTCGACGGCCGAAGCCGCGCCGGCCGCCAGCAGCGTGTAGTGCACGCGGCTGCCCGGCCCAACCAGATTCGTGGCCGGCAGATCGTCCAGATTGATCATGGCGCGCGGCGCCACATTGATGAATTGCACACTGCGATCGGGCTCGAACTCGATGGTGCCCGTCACTTTCATAGTGGCGTCGCCCACCTGCAGCGCGTCGCCCAGATGCAGGTTCAGCAATGCAAGCACCTGGGCATCCACCCAGACCGTCCCCCGTTCCGGCACGCCGGGCGCGGGCTCGCCAGGGCCGCCGGGCGTTCGCGCCAGCTTGAGCGTGCCGCGCAAAGGGTAGCCCGCCTGAACCGCCTTGAGGGAAACCAGTTGCGAGCCGCCCGCCGTGCTCAGCATCGACGGAAACTGCACGGTACGGGCCGTTGCCAGGCCCAACGCCGCCGCCTGCCCGATCAGCTCGGACGGCAGAGGATTGCTGGACTGCACGGCCAGGTCGCCGCCCAGCATCTGAGCCGAATTTCGATCCAGCCCGCGGCCGACCCGGTCGCTCAGGAAACCCACGCTGCTGACCGCCGCCACGGCAATGACAAGGGCCACGGCCAGGAGGCGCAATTCTCCCGAGCGGGCGTCGCGCAGCAACGCCCGCGCACCGGGAAGAAGAAGATGGATCAAACCGTTAAACGACACAGACCGGCCTCGCTGGCTGCGGGAAAAGGATCACTTTAGCGCAACCGGTCGATGGCCGCATCGACGCGGTCGACCGCCCAGACCTCCAGCCCCTCGATGGGCTGGCGAGGCGCATTGGCCTTGGGAATGAGGGCCAGGTTGAAACCCAGCTTGGCCGCTTCCTTCAGGCGCTCCTGGCCGCGCGGCGCCGGACGGATTTCGCCGGCCAGGCCGACCTCGCCGAAAACGATCAGCCCCTTGGGCAGCGGCTTGTTACGCAGCGAAGACATGATGGCCAGCAGCACCGGCAAGTCCGCCGCCGGTTCGGCTATTTTGACGCCGCCCACGGCATTGACAAAGACGTCCTGGTCGAAGGTGGCCACGCCGGCGTGACGGTGCAAGACCGCCAGCAGCATGGCCAGGCGCGTGCTTTCCAGCCCCACCGACAAGCGCCGGGGATTGGGCACATGGGCGCTGTCGACCAGGGCCTGGATTTCGACCAGCAGCGGCCGTGTGCCTTCCTGGGTGGCCATGACGCAGGAGCCGGCCACGTCGCTGTCGTGTTGCGACAGAAACAAGGCCGACGGATTGGCCACGCCGCGCAGGCCCCGGTCGGTCATGGCGAAGACGCCGAGTTCGTTGACCGCGCCGTAGCGGTTCTTGAAAGCCCGGACGAGGCGGAACGAAGAATGGGTGTCGCCTTCGAAATACAGAACGGTGTCGACGATGTGCTCGAGCACGCGGGGGCCGGCCAGGGCGCCGTCTTTCGTAACGTGGCCGATCAGCACGATGGCGATGCCGGTCTGCTTGGCGACGCGGGTAAGCTGGGCGGCACATTCGCGCACCTGCGACACCGAGCCAGGCGCCGCGCTCAGGTCGCTGGAATACAAGGTCTGGATGGAATCGATGACAGCCACCGCGGGCCGCTGCTCGGCCAGCGTCGCCACAATGGATTCCAGGCGGATTTCAGCCAGCAGGTTGACGTTGCCGGTGGACAGATCCAGGCGCCGCGCGCGCAGGGCGACTTGCTCGGCGGATTCTTCGCCGGTGACGTACAACACCGGCACCACGCTGGACAACGACGCCAGCGCCTGCAGCAAAAGCGTGGATTTGCCGATGCCCGGATCACCGCCGATAAGCACCACCCCGCCCGGCACCAGGCCGCCGCCCAGCACGCGGTCGAACTCGGGGATGCCCGAAGGCTGGCGCGGCAGCTCGCGCGCCTCGATCTCGGACAGGCTGCGCACCGGGCTGGCTTCGGCCAGGGGAGCAAAGCGGTGCGCCGTCGCCGGCGGCGCCGCGACCGATTCGACCAGGGTGTTCCAGGAGCCGCAATGGGGGCACTTGCCCTCCCATTTGGGGCAGGTGCCGCCGCACTCGCTGCAGACGTACAAGGTTTTGGATTTGGCCATGCCCAAGTGTACCGGCTGACGCTAGCGGCCGGCCAGGCTGCCGCCGCCGTCCACGCCCAGAACCTGGCCGGTAATGTAGTTGGCCTCGGGCGACAACAGGAAGGTGACCGCGGCCGCGACGTCGGCCGGCTGCCCGAGGCGGCGCATGGGAATGGAGGCCAGCGCCCGCTTCTCGGCATCGCTGCCTGCCGGATGCCCGGCGCGGAACAGTTCGGTTTCGATGGGCCCGGGCGACACGGCGTTGACCGTGATGCCGTACTCGGCCAGCTCCAGCGCCCAGGTCTTGGTGCAGCCGATGAGCGCGCTTTTAGCCGCCGAATAGCTGGTGCGCTCGAGCGCACCCGAAGTGGCGCGGCTGCATATATTGACGATGCGGCCTTCCTGGCGCGCCTTCATGGAAGGCACGAATGCCTGGGTAACCTGCACGGCCACCCGCACGTTGAGATCCAGGACGTTGTAAAGGGAAGCCAGATCGACCTCGCCCAGCGGCTCGGGCTTGACCAGGCCGACATTGTTGACGATGGCGTCGACCGGATATTTTTCGCGGATGACGCGCAGGATATCTTCGGTTTCGCCGGCGTTCTGCAGGTCGCAGGAATACAGGTAGCCCGGAAAATCGATGTCCTGGGTATGCCGCGCCAGGCCCACGACGTGGCAGCCCAGATCGGCCAGCCGCCGGCTGATGGCCCAGCCTATGCCTTTTGTCGCCCCAGTTACCAGCACGCACTTATTCTTCACGATTCGTCCTTTTCAATGATTTTCGGCACCCGTGGCGCAACCGCGCATAGTAATTCATAACCAATGGTTCCGCATGCCGCCGCGACCTCGTCGACCGACGGCCCGCCCTCGCCCCACAACACCACCTGCGACCCCACGCGCGCGCCCGGCACGGCATCGAGATCGACAATGAGCATGTCCATGGAGACACGCCCGAGCAGGCGGGTGCGCACCCCGTCGATCACCACCGGCGTGCCGTTGGGAGCATGCCGGGGATAGCCGTCGGCATAGCCGCAAGCCACCACGCCGATGCGCATGGGAGCGCTTGCCGTGAAGACGTGGCCGTAACCGACCCCCGCCCCGGCGGGAATGTCGCGCACGCTGATGAGCTCAGCGCGCAGCGTCATGGCCGGCAGCAGCCCCATGCTTTGGGCCGAACGCGCGGCAAACGGCGAGGCGCCATACAGGCAGATTCCCGGCCTGGCCCATTGCGGCAGTCCAGAGGCAAGCGATTGCCAAAGCCCCGGTGTGAAGGACGCCGCCGAATTGCAGACGCTGTCGGCGCCCGGCAAGCCGCGGGTGGTTTCATTGTAGATGCGAATCTGTTCGCCGGTGACTTCGGGGCTGTCGTCGGCGCGCGCGAAGTGCGTCATCTTGCCCATGGCGCCCACGATGCCGTTCTGGCGCAGTTGCTCGATGCGCGCATAGGCATCGCGATATTCGGTGGGCGAAAACCCCAGGCGATTCATGCCGGTGTTCAACTTGACGAAGACGTCGAAAGGAGCCGCCGGGCGCGCGCTTTCCAGCATGGCAACTTGTTCGGCGTTATGCATCGTGGCCGTTAAACTATAATGGTCGACGACCTCAAGATCGGCGGCCCGGAACGCCCCTTCAAGCAGCAAAATAGGCTTGGTCCAACCCGCTACGCGGCATTGCACCGCCTCGTCCAGATCGAGCATGGCCAGCCCGTCGGCGCGCTCGAAGGCCTGCACGGCGTTATGTATGCCATGGCCATAGGCATTGGCCTTGATGACCGCCCATATTTTCGGCTTCGGGCCTGGACGCGAAACATTCGCGTCGTCGAATTGCGCTGCGGTTGCCGCCAGATTGTGACGTAAAGACGGCAACGAAATCGTTGCCGAAATTGGACGTGGCATAACTACTCCCTAGTTGCCCAAAGTCTAATCCAAGTCGCCCGCCCAGGTGAAACAAACCCGGGAAAATTTTGCCACAATGGGTAAAAATACCTTGGCCGCGAGAGCCCGCCCGCACACCGGAAATCCATCCCACGACCATACATGGCTGTCGAACACTACGAAAACTTTCCCGTCGCCTCGGTGCTCTTGCCCCGGGCCTTGCGCGAGCCCGTCACGCATATTTACCATTTCGCACGCAGCGCCGACGACATCGCCGATGAAGGCCAGGCCCTACCCAATCAGCGGTTGGCCCTGCTGGCCGGCTACCGGGAAGCCTTGCGGCAAATCCAGGACGGCGATCTGCTGCTCGGTCCGGCCGATCCGCGCCATGCCGTCTTCGAGCCGCTGCACCGAAGCATCCGGCAGTTCAATCTGCCGCTGTCTCCCTTCTTCGACCTGCTTTCGGCCTTCGAACAGGACGTCGTCATGCACCGCTACCCGAACCAGGCCGCGTTGCTCGACTATTGTTCGCGCTCGGCCAACCCGGTGGGCCGGCTCATGCTGCATCTGTACGGCGCGGCCAGCAACGAAAACATCGGCGATGCCGACGCCCTGTGCACAGGCCTGCAGCTCGTCAATTTCTGGCAGGACGCGGCCGTCGACTGGAGCAAGGGCCGAATCTACGTTCCGCAGGACGCCCTGCTGCGCCACGGCGTAACCGAAGACGACATTGCCCGGCGCCAAGCCGGCCTGCCCTGGCAGGCGCTGATGCGCGAGCAAGCGCTGCACGCGCATGGCCTGCTGCTGCGCGGATGGCCGCTGGCGTTGCGCCTGGGGGGACGCGCGGGGTTCGAGCTGCGCCTGGTCATGCACGGCGGCCTGCGTATCCTCGAGCGTCTGGAACAGCTACACTACGACATCTTCACTCGTCGCCCGGCTATCGGCAAGCCCGACTGGATCTTGCTTTTATGGCGCGCCCTGCATCGACCCCAACAAAACGCACCCGATTCCCCTGATCCCGACAACGCATGAGTCCCGACGAATACTGTCAGAACAAAGCCGTACAAAGCGGCTCCAGCTTCTATTACGCCTTTTTGTTTCTCCCTCCCGAGCGCCGCAAGGCGATCACGGCGCTATACGCGTTTTGCCGCGAAGTCGACGACGTCGTCGATGAGTGCTCGGATCCGTCCGTGGCCCGCGTCAAGCTGGCATGGTGGGACAAACAGATCGACGAGCTGTTCGAAGGGCGCGCCGAGCATCCCGTCATGCAGGCCCTGGCTCCGCACCTGGAGTCCTGCCGCATCACGGCGGCCCGCCTGCATGCCGTCGTCCAAGGCATGGAAATGGATCTGGATCAAAGCCGCTACCTGGACTGGCCCGGCCTGCGTAAATACTGCTGGCACGCGGCAGGCGTGGTGGGCGAGCTTTCGGTGGGGATATTCGGCTACACCGATCCGTCCACACTGGAATACGCCGACAAGCTGGGGCTGGCCTTCCAATTGACCAACATCATCCGCGACATCGGCGACGATGCCCGCAGAGGCCGCATCTATCTGCCCGTCGACGAACTGCAGCGCTTCGACGTCAAGGCCTCCGAAATCCTGAACAGCCAGCACTCGGAACGCTTCGTCGAACTCATGCGCTTCCAGACGGAGCGCGCGCGGCAATACTACCGCGAAGCCATGCAGGCGCTGCCCGAGGCCGATCGGCGCGCGCAACGCCCCGGCCTGGCCATGGCGGCCATCTACCATGCCCTGCTCGTCGAAATCGAACGCGAGAACTGGCAAGTTCTGGATCAGCGCATTTCGCTGACGCCCATACGCAAATTCTGGCTGGCCTGGAAAACCTGGGTCAGCGGCGGACGCAGCGTGGTCAAGCGCCTGGGCAGATGAAGATAGGCGTGATCGGCGCGGGCTGGGCGGGTCTTAGCGCCGCCTTCCACCTGGACGGCGCCGGCCACGCGGTAACGGTATTCGAAGCCGCCCATACGCTGGGCGGCCGCGCCCGGCGCGTGCATGCGCCAAGGCTGGGCCTGGATATCGACAACGGCCAGCATATTCTGCTTGGCGCCTATACCGAAACCTTGAGTCTGATCGAAAGCCTTGGCATCGCCAGGGCCGACGTGCTGCACGAAGAACCCCTGGCCCTGCGCAGCGCCGATGGCCGCTTCCGGCTTGCCGCCCCCGACTGGCCGGCTCCCTGGCACCTGCTGGCCGCCGTGCTTGCCGCAAGCGGCGTATCGTGGGGAGAAAAATGGCGGCTGTCCGCGGCAATCGGACATCTGCGGAGCCGCCGCTGGATCGTGGACGAACACCTTGCCGTTCTGCCCTGGCTGGACCAGCAGCGCCAATCGGCCAATCTCATCCGCCGCTTCTGGCATCCTCTGTGCCTGGCCGCCCTCAATACGCCGCTCGCGCAGGCCAGCGCGCAATTGCTGGCCACCGTGCTGCGGGACAGCCTGGGCGGCTCGAAATCCGCCTCCAGGGTGCTGATTCCCAGGGTGGATCTGTCGCGGCTATGGCCCGATCGCCTGCCCGCCTCCATCGACATGCGCCGCGGCCATAGCGTGCGTTCGCTGACAGGCACGGCATCGCAGGCGGGCATCGACGGTGAAAGCTTCGATGCCGTGGTCATTGCCGCCGGCGCCATCCCCACCGCCCGCCTGCTCCGCTCGTTGCCTAACGAGCCAGCTGGAGCCGCCCTGCTGGCCGAACTTGCCGCGATGGAACACCGCCCCATCGCCACTCTGTCGCTGAAAACCGCCCGCCCCTGGGGCCTGCCGCACGCCATGCTCATGCTGGACGAAGCGCCGCAACGCCTGCATTTCGGCCAATGGCTGTTCGACCGAAGCGCCATCGCGCCCGCCCCCGATTCGGCCGGCCTGCTGTCCATCGTTATCAGCGATGCGCGCGCACTTACCCGCCGGCCCCGCGACCAGGTGGTTGCCGCCATCGTCGAACAAGTCAGGGAACAAACCGCGGATTTCCCGCCCATGCCCGAAATCGTCGCGGACGAGCTGATCGTCGAGAAACGCGCGACTTTCGCGGCCCTGCCCGCGATGCGGCGTCCGGGCAATGCCACGCCGTGGCCTGGCATCTGGGTTTGCGGGGACTGGACCGATACCGGCTACCCGGCCGTGCTCGAAGGCGCGGTGCGCAGCGGCAAACGGGTGGCCGAGCTGATTACGGCCTTATAAGACGCCGGAAGCTTCCTGGCGCGCTCGGCTCAACGCAGCGCATGCATCGTGGCCAGGCCCAGGACGGTCAGGATCAGCGTGCCGAACAGGCTGGTGCCGCCGTAGGCCAGGGCCGACATATAGGCGCCGCGTTCGAGCATGCCCACCACTTCGGCGGAAAACGTCGAGAACGTCGTCAGCCCGCCCAGGAACCCGGTGGTGATGAACAGCTTGACCCAATCGGGCACCGACGGATAAAGCAGGAAAGCCCCCAGCGCCACTCCGATGATGTAGCCGCCGATGAAGTTGGCGGCAAGCGTGCCCCAAGGCACCAGCACGCCGGAATGGTTCAGCCACAGGCCGAGCAGCCAGCGGCAGATGGCGCCCAGAGCCGCGCCTATGCCTACTGCGAAAAAATGATTGAAAGTCAGCATGAGTAAGCCTGTTCAGGATTCGAGGGCGGCAAGCCAACAGCATGGGGCGCCACGGCTACGCCGCCGGCATGACCGCCCCCCTTCGCGATTTCAGCATATTACTCCCGATACCGGCAACGGCAGGCGCTTGCCGCCAGGCAATGCAACAGCCGCCGGCGGCAATCCGCCCAGGCCGGACAATACGCTAGCGCCGCCGCATCAGGGTGCTTTTGCCGAACAGGCTTTCCACCAGGTCGACGGCCAGCTCCGCCGTGCGGTTGCGCACGTCCAGCGCGGGATTCAGCTCGACAATGTCCAGCGAAGCCAGACAGCCGGTATCGGCCACCATTTCCATGCACAGTTGGGCTTCCCGGTAGGTGGGTCCGCCGCGCACGGTCGTGGCCACGCCCGGCGCAATCTCGGGATCCAGATAATCCACGTCGAAACTGACATGCACGTGCACGCCGTCGCCGACGCCGCGCAGTGCTTCCCGCATCGTCGCCCGCATGCCCGTTTCGTCGATGTAGCGCATGTCGAAGACCTCGAGGCCGGCATCGTGCACCAACTGCTTTTCACCCGGATCGACGCTGCGCACGCCAATATGGCGTATGCCGTCGGCTTGCAGAGCGGGAGTGAAACCGGCCAGGCCCGTCAACGCCTCGGGCCCCAGGCCCAACAGGCAGGCGACGGGCATGCCGTGGATATTGCCGCTGGGCGTCAAGGCGGCGGTATTGCAATCGGCATGCGCGTCCAGCCACAGTACCCGCAGTTGCCGGCCGGTTTCGCGGCAATGGCGGGCCACGGCGCTGATGGATCCAATCCCGATGCTGTGATCTCCGCCCAGCACCACCGGTACGCTGCGCAACGACAACTCGCGGTAGACGGCATCGTGCACCAACTGATTCCACTGCACGGCTTCGGCCAGATTGCGATAACCGCCGCAGGGCGCGGATTCAGGATTGACAGGGCCGGAAAGATCGCCGCGATCCTCCACGAGCACGCCCAGGCGCTCCAGCGCCGGCCGCAGCCCCGCCACCCTGAGCGCTTGCGGGCCCATGCCCGCGCCGCGACTTCCCGCGCCGATATCGGTGGGCGCACCGATCAAGCTGACCCTGGGCACTGTAGCGGACATTGTCGTCTCCCGTGGGCGCAACAAAGCCTGTTGCTCTTGTACGGCATTTTAGCCGCACAAGAACCGCCGCCATTTACGTCAGGCGGCGTGCTGCTCGATATAGCGGCGCACCTGCTGCGCGTCGCAATCCATGACCTGGACCCTCTGCGGCAGGCTCGCCAGGCTGCGCAGATGGGCGGGAGGTTCGGCCGGACGGCCGATGGCCTGCTCGATGGTTTCGCTGAACTTGGCGGGCAGCGCGGTTTCGAGCACCAGCATCGGAATGCCCGGCTCGACGTACTGCCTGGCCACCTTGACGCCATCGGCCGTGTGCGGATCGATGAGCACGCCCGAGCTTTCATGCACCGAACGTATGGTCTGCAAACGGTCGGCGTGCGTGCTCAACCCGCCGACGAAGCCATAATCGGCCTCGAATCTTGGCTGCATGGCGCTGAGGTCGAACTCGCCCTCGCGGGCAAGCTGATCCCACAAGGCTCGCACCTTGCCGCCATCCTGGCCGACCAGATCGAACACGAAGCGCTCGAAGTTGGAGGCGCGCGAAATGTCCATGGACGGGCTGGACGTTGCATGAGTCTGGGCAGAGGAACGCGGCCTGTACACACCCGTGCGGAAGAACTCTTCGAGCACGTTGTTCTCGTTGGTGGCCAGCACCAGCCGGCGCACCGGCAAACCCATGGAGCGGGCGATGTGGCCCGACAGGATGTTGCCGAAATTGCCCGACGGCACGGCGAACGACACCTGCTGTCCGGGGCCGGACGTGGCGCGCAGCCACCCCCAGAAGTAATACACGACCTGCGCCGCGATGCGCGCCCAATTGATGGAATTGACCACGCCAAGGTGGTATTTGGCCTTGAACTGGAGGTCGCCCGAAAGCGCCTTGACGATATCCTGGCAGTCGTCGAAAACGCCCTTGAGCGACAGGTTGTGGATATTGGGATCCTGCAGGGAATACATCTGGGCGCGCTGGAAGTCGCTCATGCGGCCGAACGGCGAAAGCATGAACACCGAGATTCCCCGCTTGCCGCGCAAAGCGTACTCGGCGGCCGAGCCGGTATCGCCCGAGGTGGCGCCAAGGATATTGAGCGTGGCGTTGCGCTGGGCCAGCACGTACTCGAACACCTGGCCCAGAAACTGCATGGCCATGTCTTTGAACGCCAGGGTCGGCCCCTGCGACAGGCCGAGCAGGCTCATGTTCTCGGACAAAGGCTTGAGCGGCACGATCTCGGCGGCATCGAAAATATCGGGCCGGTACGCCTGATGCACCAGGCGGTTCAGTTCGGCCTGGGGGATGTCGTCGATGAACAGGCCCAGGACTTCGGCGGCGAGCCCCGCGTAGCTGAGCGTGCGCCAGGATTCGAGCATCTGTCCGTCGATCTGCGGAAACGATTCGGGCAAGGCCAGGCCGCCGTCGGGAGCAAGGCCTTCGAGCAGAATGTCCGAGAAAGAAAGAGGCGGCATGCCGCCGCGGGTGGATCTGTATTTCATAGCAAGCTTTCGACCCGTAGGCGAGTGACTTCGGATTTGACGAACGGCAGCGTCTGGATTTTTTGTATGGCCTGGTCGACGGCGCCTTCGCGCGCCTGGTGCGACAGGAAGATGATGTCGGCGTCATTGGCCCCATGCGGCTCCTGGAACATGGAACCGATGGAAATGCTGCAATCGGCCAGGATGCGGGCCAGATCGGCCAGCACGCCGGGACGGTCCTCGACGCGCAGGCGCAGGTAATACGACGACACGACTTCGGACATGGGCAAGATGGGGGTATCGACCATGGCGTCGGGCTGGAAGGCCAGATACGGCACCTGGTGCTCGGGGTCGGCCGCCTGCAGCCGGGTCACGTCGATGAGGTCGGCCACCACGGCGGAGGCCGTGGGCAGCTCGCCCGCGCCCTGCCCGTAGTACAGCGTGCCGCCCACGGCGTCGCCATATACCTGCACGGCATTCATGGCACCTTCGACGCTGGCCAGCACGCGCTCCACCGGCACCAGGGTGGGATGCACGCGCAGTTCGATGCCGTCTTCGCGGCGGCGGGTGATGCCCAGCAGCTTGATGCGGTAGCCCAGGCGCTCGGCATGTGCCATGTCTTCGCCGGCCAGACGCGAAATGCCTTCGATATAGGCCTTGTCGAACTGCACGGGAATGCCGAAAGCCAGCGATGCCAGCAAGGTGAGCTTGTGCGCGGCATCCACGCCCTCGACGTCGAAGGTGGGATCGGCTTCGGCATAGCCCAGGCGCTGGGCGTCGGCAAGCGCCTCGGCGAACGACAGGCCGCGCAGGCGCATTTCGGACAGGATGAAATTGGTCGTGCCGTTGATGATGCCGGCCAGCCACTGGATGCGGTTGGCCGTCAGGCCTTCGCGCATGGCCTTGATGATGGGAATGCCGCCGGCCACGGCCGCTTCGAACAGCACCATCAGGCCCTTGGCGTGCGCCGCAGCGAAGATCTCGTTGCCGTGCTTCGCCAGCAGCGCCTTGTTGGCGGTGACGACATGCTTGCCCTGGTTCAGGGCTTCCATGACCAGTTCGCGGGCCAGCGTGTCGCCGCCGATGAGCTCGACCACGATGTCGATATCCGGGCGGCGCACGACCTCGAGGCCGTCGCGGGTGATGAACACGTCGCCGCCCACGAGCTTCCTGGCTTTTTCGACATCGCGCACCGCCACCGCGGCCACTTCGATGCTGCGGCCGGCGCGGCGCGCGATTTCCTCAGCGTTGCGCGTCAGCACCTTCCAGGTGCCGCCGCCCACCACTCCAAGGCCCAGCAAACCGACTTTTACGGGACGACTGCTCATTTGACCAACCCGTCCTTGCGGAACATTTCCTTGATGCCGCGCACGGCCTGGCGGGTGCGCTGCTCGTTTTCTATCATGGCGAAGCGCACATAGCCGTCGCCGTATTCGCCAAAGCCGATGCCGGGCGAAACCGCGACCTTGGCTTCGTTCAGCAGCTTCTTGGAGAACTCGAGCGAGCCCATCGCCTGGTAAGGTTCGGGAATCTTCGCCCAGACGTACATGGACGCCTTGGGAACGTCGACCATCCAGCCGGCTTCATGCAGCCCCTTGACCAGCACGTCGCGCCGATTGCGGTATTGCTCGACCACCCGCGCCACGCCGTCCTGCGGGCCTTCCAGGGCCGCGATGGCCGCGACCTGGATGGGCGTGAACGTGCCGTAGTCGTGATAGCTCTTGATGCGGGCCAGGGCGTTGACCAGCTCGCTGTTGCCCACCATGAACCCAATGCGCCAGCCGGCCATGTTGTAGCTTTTGCTCATGGTGAAGAACTCGACCGCCACGTCGCGCGCGCCTTCGACCTGCATGATGGACGGGGCCACATAGCCGTCGAAGGTGATGTCGGCATAGGCCAGGTCGTGCACGACCAGGATGTCGTGCTCTTTGGCCAGCGCCACGATGCGCTCGAAGAACGTCAAGTCCACGCATTGCGCCGTGGGATTGCTGGGAAAGCCCAGGATCATCATCTTGGGCTTGGGAATGCTTTCGCGCACGGCGCGCTCGATTTCCTCGAAGAAATCCAGGCCCGGAACCATGGGGACGGAACGGATGTTGGCGCCGGCGATGACCGCGCCATAGATGTGTATGGGGTAGCTGGGATTGGGCACCAGGACCGTGTCGCCCCGATCCAGCGTGGCAAGCATCAAGTGCGCCAGGCCCTCTTTGGAGCCGATGGTGACGATGGCTTCGGTGTCGGGGTTGAGGTCGACCCCGTAGCGCCGCTGGTACCAGCCGGTAATGGCCTTGCGCAGGCGCGGAATGCCTTTGGAAACCGAATAGCCGTGCGTGTCGGGCCGGCCCGCGACCTCGATGAGCTTGTCGACGATGTGCTTGGGTGTGGGGCCGTCGGGGTTGCCCATGGACATGTCGATGATGTCTTCGCCTCGTCGCCGCGCCGCCATTTTCAATTCGCCGGTGATGTTGAAAACGTAGGGTGGCAAACGCTCTATGCGGGGAAAACTCGTCATTATGTATCCTTGGGATAGGAAAAAGTGGGTACCTGGCCTGTCGGCGGCCTGTTTCCCGACCGCCCATGCAATGCACTGGTTGCAGTGCAGCAAACTATGTAATCTAGCCGAAGTCGGGACATACCGCAAATAACCCATTAGTTTAAACGATAGGAGGGGGCTGGCAAAACCAGACCTGGCCGATTACAGCGGCGGACACCGGCGACGGAGCGCCACCGCCGGCAAACTCGTGCAGGCGGTTTCCAGCCATGCAGGTGGTGGAAATCCCGACATGCTGCACGCCGCCGGATTGCGCTATGATCAAGGTGATCAAGGGAGTTTTTTAGTGCAACTGCAAGCCGAATCGAATCCAGCGCTGAACACCGTGACCGCCTACGGTCCGGACTACATCGAAATCAACGCCGTCGCCTACCAGCACGCGGTCTATTTTAGCCCCGAAGGCGATATTCAACGCTGGGAAGTCAGCCAGGTCGGCGACATCAACGCAGCCCAACTCCGCCAGATTGCTGGCCTGGAAAACGCCGCGGTCGATCCCATGGCCTTTCTCGACGGCGAGCCCGCGCAAAAGCCCGACAGCGCTCCCGAGGTCGTACTCATCGGCACCGGCCTCGCCCAGCGGTTTCTGCCCCGCCACGTCACCCAGGCCCTCCTCGAGCTTGGCATCGGCGTCGAAACCATGAGCACCCAGGCCGCCGCCCGCACCTACAACATTCTGATGTCCGAAGGACGGCGAGTCGTCGCCGCCCTTCTCCCCCTGGAGCCGTAAAGCCATGAGCCAAGTTACCGTTGGACAGCCCCTGCCCGACTTCACCGCCCAAAGCACACAGGGCGAGATCAGCCCCGCCGCATTGCGGGGCAAATGGGCCGTTCTGTATTTTTACCCCAAGGACAACACCCCCGGCTGCACCACCGAAGCCCAGGACTTTCGCGACCACTACAAGGACTTCCTGGCCGCGGAATGCGCGGTAATCGGCGTTTCACGCGATTCGCTCAAGTCGCACGGGGGCTTTGCCGAAAAACAGGATCTGCCCTTTCCGCTTGTTTCCGACAGCGTCGAAACGCTGTGCAGCCTGTTCGACGTCATCAAAATGAAAAACATGTACGGTAAACAGGTAAGAGGCATCGAACGCAGCACGTTTCTTATCGACCCCGAAGGCACTCTGGTCCAGGAATGGCGCAAGCTGCGCGTGCCGGGCCATGTCGACGCAGTTCTGCAAGCACTACAGGAGCACACC
>CALMPB010000511.1 GCA_937871985.1 uncultured Burkholderiaceae bacterium | reverse complement strand
CATGACCCAGTGCAGGCCGATCGGCAGCGAGCCGTACCGGTTGCTTGTGTTTTTGTAGCGCATGGACATCCTCCGGCTTTGCCGTCATTCAAGCTGCAATTCATGCTGCGCAATTCACGCCCGCCTATTTGGCGTCAACGTGCAGGCTGTTCCAATTCTAGCAATATCCCGGACCGCGCACGGCTCAAGACATAGGCGTATTGAAAGCCCGGCCTCGGCGCATTGGAGACTTGACCTCTGCCCTCAAGCCATCTATCATCTGCATAACTGTGAAATATCACATTTATTTTACAAATCAGATTCAAGGGAATATACATGTCGCACAGAATCCGAATCACCAGCCCCGACGTCGCAGAAGCCGCCCCCGGCTTGTGGTCCAACTGCCTGCGTGTGGACAATATGCTGTTCTTATCCGGCCTGACCGCGCGCTCCAACGACGGCAATACCATTCTCGGCAGCGACGAATACGAACAGGCCAAGGTTATTTTCGGCAAAATGAAAAGCCTGGTCGAAGCCGGCGGCGGCCATATGGACGACATCGTCACCATGACCATCTTCGTCACCAACATGAAGGGCAACCAAGGGGTCTGGAAGGCACGCCAGGAATTCTTTACAGGCGATTTCCCCGCTTGCGCGCTGGTGGAAGTCAAAGGCCTGGCCAAGCCGGAAATCCTGGTGGAAATCCAGGGGCAAGCCTGCCTGGGCAAGGGTTGACACTGCGCCCTGGGAGACGTGCAATGGACTCGGATCAAGTCCATGCCCATACAATGTCAGCACCACAAACCTCACAGCCATAACTCGTTTTATGCCCACAGCGCCAACAAAGCCACGTAATACCAAAAAAAGGAAGCTGGCCACCACCGTGCCGTTGGCGGACAAGGCATACATGGGCATCAAGAAAATGATACTGGCCCACGAACTGACACCAGGCGATCACGTGAACGTGGCGCTGCTGTGCGACAAGCTGTCTTTGGGCCGCAGCCCCATTCACCTGGCCATTCATAGGCTGGATAAAGAAGGGCTGGTGGAAATCCTGCCGCGCAAAGGCATACTGGTAAAAGCCGAGACTCTGGACGGATTCCGGGACTTGATCGCCTCGCGTCAGCTGGTGGAGCCTTACTTAGCGGGCCTGGCCGTGGAACACTCGACTCCGGACTTGCTGTCGAAACTACGGCGGCTGATCGAGGCTGGCAAAGAACGCCATGCCAGCGACGATCGCCATGGCGCCATGGAAATCGACAGGCTGTTCCACCAAACACTGTACGAAGCCGCCAACAACAAACTGCTGGCCGATTTTGCCTCTCACTTGCTGGATCGTTCAGTGCGTCTTTGGTTCAAATCCCCAGCCGATAAAAACGAGCCCACCAATACTTCGGAACTGGAAATCCTTTATACCGCCATCGAGCGCGGCGACAAAGCTGCGGCCGTCCAGTTCATGCAAGATCACATCAACTCCATTCAGCGCAAGTTTCTGAGCTGAAATCGGGGTCGCCCAACTAGCATCAGGGCCGTATTTCTCATTTCCGGCCCACACCCGGCCAATTCACAAAACTCGCGACCCGAATCCGCTCGAATTTTTCGCTCCGCACGCTATGCAAACCCCGGCCTGACTGGTTATAGTGTTGGTTGCACTGCAACATAACCAATCGGGCCATGGCGGCATCCGGCCTACCAGGAGACTTCGTGGATCACCCAGCACCCGGCGCCGCGGCGCCCTCTTCCCTGCG
>CALMPB010000510.1 GCA_937871985.1 uncultured Burkholderiaceae bacterium | reverse complement strand
AGGGTGAAGTTGCGGTCTTTATGGAGCACGCCTACCGAAAATTCCGCAAATACGGCGGTTCGGTGGTGATCGCTACGCAATCGGTCAACGACTTGTACGAAAACGCTGTCGGCCGGGCCATTGCAGAAAACTCCTCCTCAATGTATCTGCTTGGCCAAACTGAGGAAACTGTTGAATCCATCAAGCGCACAGGCCGCCTGTCCCTATCCGAAGGCGGTTACTCGATGCTCAAGACGGTCCACACCATCGCCGGCGTTTATTCGGAAATTTTCATCAAGTCAAAAGCCGGCATCGGCATCGGCCGCTTGATCGTAAGCGACTTCCAGAAGCTGCTTTATTCGACAGACCCGAACGACGTGGCACAGATCAAGGCCCACACAGACCGGGGCTTACCGATAACCGAAGCGGTCAGGGCCGTCATGCAACAGCGCGGCCAGTCGTAACGAGCTTCGCTTCCATTCCACCATTGAATAACAGGACAACATCACATGGATTTCAAAGCCGCATTGACCGGCGCCGTCGCGGGTGCCGTTATCGCCATCGGCGCTTCTTATTTCCTCTTCGCCCAGCAACAAAGCGTTTTTGACGATCTCAAAAAGTCGAATCCACCTGTTGTTGTGGTGGACTTCGCAAAGATCGTTTCCCAATATCCTGCCGGCGCGACAGAAGACGAAACCAATGCACTCATGGCCCGCACGAACAATGCGATCGTGAAGTTGCGTGACGCGGGTTACCTGGTGCTCGATGCCCAGGCCGTGCTGTCTGCACCGACTGATGTGTATCTGCCCACCAACGTCATCAGCGCGGAATAGGGCGCTGTCATGGCATTCGTCAAGAAAAAGCAGACCTGGACGCGCTTTAGCGTGAAAGCGGCTGTGCTTTTTGTGCTGATGGCGGCCGCGGGCGTGGGATTTGCCAGTCGTTATCGGATTGGGATTGATCCGCAAGTTGAAAAATGCATCCCAGGCGTGACCTTTTATCTTGTCGACATGAAGGACAAAGGGCTGATGCGGGGCAAGGTCTATGCCTTTACCGCCAAGGGTCTGCAACCATTCTTTCGGGACGGCACGCGAATGGTCAAGTTCTTGCGTGGCATGCCTGCCGATATGGTGGAAGTCACGGCGGAGCACGCCGTGCTGGTCAATGGCGAACAAGTGGGCAAGGGCCTGTTTTTAACCCGAGAACTCAAGCAGCCGGCCAGCAAGTTTATTGGGAAGGGCGTGCTCGCGGACCATCAGTATTGGTTTATGGGCCTAAGTGATCGTAGTTTTGATTCCCGTTACTGGGGGACAGTGAAAGATGAACAAATTATTGGTAGGGCGTACCCGCTTTTCTAAGCTTGCGCTGGTGTTGGGGCTGGCCATGGTCGCCCAAGCGTGGGCCGCGCCCGCCAACATCCACAAAATAACGGATGACGACCGTCAAATTGCCGATCAGGCCAAGTCCATGAGCGAAGCCGCCGGAAAAAGTGGGATGCTCGATGAGGACTGGATGCTCAAGGCCATGAAAAACGTGGATAGCGCCCGTGATCAGGCATTGGACGTGTATCAGGAAATGGCCGAAACGAACCCAACGATTCAGCATGCTAAATCGATGCGTGAGTCGAAATTGGCAGATGCGAACTATGACACGCTGATTTTCGTGTCCTATTCGCTGGGGGATCCGGCCTTGAAGGAAATACTGGCCTTGGCTTCCGGTAAGCCGGGCACCGCCATTGTGATGCGCGGGATACCTGACGGCACAACTATCGGGCAAGGTGTGCTGGCCATGCAAAAGATGGCCGTAGCGTTTGACCCGGTGCCGAACATCGTACTGGATCCAACTTTGTTCCAAAAGCACCACGTCACCGCCGTGCCCACCATCGTTGCAATGAGTGAAAGAAAGCCTGAATCCAACGAAGAGCCAGACCCTGGCCAGCCTATTGGCATGCCGGCCGACACGCGCCCGGTGAGCGGTGTAAACGTGTTTTCGTCCGATAAGCGGGAAGTCGCCCGCGTGCAAGGCCTCTATGACCCCACCTGGCTTAATGAACAGGTCGTCGCTGGCGCAAAAGGGGATCTGGGTTTGAGAGGCCCAGTTACCGAAATCGCCGAACGTGATCTGATTGAAGTCATGAAAGAGCGCGTCATGGCCGTGGACTGGAACCAACGGCGCGAGCAAGCCAAAAATCGGTACTGGCAGGGGCGAACCTTCATTGAGCTTCCTCGTGCGCCTAAAGCCCGTATGAAGCTCGTGGACGCTGAGGTCGTTGCCACCGCCGACATCCTGACATCGGACGGCCAATTCGTAGCGCATGCCGGCGACAAGGTGAACCCCTTAGCGGCACGGCCCTTCACCCAAGCCATCGTAGTCTTTGACCCAACGGATCCGGAACAAATGGACATGCTCAAAGAGGCCATGCCCAAGATTGAAGCCGAGCCCAATGTAGCACGAAGCCTCTATATCGCTACTCGCATTGACAAGGAACAAGGCTGGGACGGCTATGAGGCACTAACAAAATCGCTTCAGGCTCCCGTTTACCTGCTCACCAAGGATGTGCAGTCACGATTCGAGCTTGAATACACACCCAGCATTGTGACCGCCAACGACACTCATTTCATCGTCCGCGAGCTGGCCAAGCGTACGGAGCAGGAGCAACCATGACATTAATTCCCGCTCTACAACCCATTGTGTCGGCCGCGACCGGCGACATCGTAGCGTATGAAGCCCTGGCCAGGTGGAATGAGGAAGGCAATGTCATCAAACCGCAAGCCTTTCGCAGCGACTGGATCGAAACCGACATCGCCATGGTGCAAGCCCTTTGCGCCGCGGGCGATGCGTTTGGCCAGGACAAAGTTCGACTTTTCATCAATGTCAGTGATCAGACCCTGGCCAAGGATAGCGCCTTCAGCAATTGGATGGCCGCCACCAATGAGCTCGTGCAAAGTATTAACGGGCGTTGCGTCATTGAAATCACCGAAGAAATTTCGGATCACTTGCTACGGCGCCGTTGGGCAAGCCTTCGAGCTCTGGACGTAGACCTGGCCGTGGACGACTTCGGCGATGGGCAGTCACAGCTTCGTCGGCTTCGCGCCCACGATTGGGACTACTGCAAATTCGACGCCAAACGAACCATCGACATGCGCGATGCCGGCGCACTGCTGTACTGCCACAACACTCATATCACCACGATCATAGAAAAGGTCGAAACCCAAAGTCAGCGCATCCTGGGAACCCTTTGTGGCCTTGACTGGCAACAGGGCTATTTCTTCGCCATGCCAAAGCTGCTGACCGATTTGTTTTGCGCCAAGGAATTGTGATGTTCAAAAAACTTTCAAAGACACTTGTCTCAATCACTCTGGGCATCGCGGCCTGCACGGTCGCTTACGCGGCTGAAGGAGACGATCCGCTTTGCGTCAATGCCGAAGTTATTGGCCCAAAGATGATGACCGATACCTGCTGGTCGTGCATTTTTCCGATTCGCGTGGCTGGAGTTCCCATTAGTGGAGGAGACGGGAAATACCCAGATGATGCTGTGAAAACTCCAATTTGTGCATGCGATGACAACTTAGGCGTTCCTCATTTGGGGATTACTACCTCAATGTGGGAGCCCTTCAGACTCATAGAGTTTCAGACAACTCCAGGTTGTTCTTCCGTGCTCAATGGAGCACGGTTTCCTTTCGACCAGCTATTTCGTGGCGTGCATGGGAATGGTGACAACGATTCGGGCGACGGATCATTCATGCATTTTCACTACTACGCATTTCCACTGCTGTTCATGCTTGACTTGTTTGCGGGAAAAGAGTGCAACGCCGGGGGCTATGTCGATCTGGACTTGATGTACTTGTCGGAAGTCGACCCGACATGGAACAACTCAGAGCTTGCCTTCTTCACCAATCCAGAGGCGGCGTTGGTTGCTAACCCTGTCGCGGCCTTAGCGTGTATACCAGACGCCATTTCAGCCGCGGCGGGTCGACCTATTAAGGAGCTGTTCTGGTGCGCGGGAAGCTGGGGAATGATGTACCCCCTCAGTGGGCATCTAAATGGAGGCAAGGGCGTGCTACGTGATTCAAGCCTTTTATCAGTCAAAGCCATTGCTGCACTTCATAGGAGGGGGCTTGCATGGGGGACGGTTGGAAAGGACGCCATGTGTAACGGCGTTATTAAACCAACTATGCCCAAGGATCAATACAAGTTCACGATGATCCACCCTGTTCCTGAAACGAGCTCTGCCCACGTCATAGGGGAAAGTACGCTCATTTGGGGTCCCGGCCGCATTATTCCAGGCGTAGGTGAAGACCCGATCTACACCATATGGCGCTGGAAAGATTGCTGCAACCGATAGTGACCGATCTATGAGCCGTAATTCGGCGCATTCGCATCGCGGCTAGTAACTGCGAAAGCCATAAATTAGCGTAACGAAACGATCCAAGAAATTAACGATGTCCAGTCACTCAATTTTCATTCGTTCCATATCTTCAGCTCTGGTGATGTCCATGTCGTTGACCACGACGGCCGTATATGCGGAGCAAACAGACATGAGTGCCGTCGGACGCCAGGGCCAAAGCCTAGGTAAAGAACTGATCAATCAATATCAAGCAAATGGAACGAATG
>CALMPB010000509.1 GCA_937871985.1 uncultured Burkholderiaceae bacterium | reverse complement strand
ATGGCGACCTCAAGGGCAAGCCCGACCAGTTCCGCGCGGCGCTGCGCAAGGCCGACTTCCAGAGCGTGCGCGGCAACTTCAAGTTCGGCCCCAACCAATTCCCCATCCAGGATTGGTATTTGGTACAGGTGGAACCTAACGCCGAAGGCAAACTGGACTACAAGCCTTTGAACGTTATTGTCAAAGATCATGGCGATCCCTATGCCTCTTTGTGCAAAATGGATAAATAAGTAAGCCAAGTTAAAGCACTGCTTGCGCCTGCCTGGGGGATGTGTTCCCCGGCAGGCGCAAAGCATACCGGATACTGCTATGTATATGTTGGTTGAGCAGGCCATGAACGGCCTGCAATACAGCGCCCTGCTCTTTCTGCTGTCGGCCGGGCTGACCCTGATCTTCGGCATCATGAATGTCGTGAATCTGGCGCACGGCTCGTTCTACATGGTGGGCGCGTTTTGCGCGGCCATGGCCGTTGCCGCCACGGGTTCGTTCACCGTGGCGATTCTGGCGGCGGTGGTGGGCGCGGGCCTGTATGGGCTCATTGTCGAACGGTTGGTCATCAGCCGCCTGTATCACCGCGAGCACCTCGATCACGTGCTGGCGACGCTGGGCGTCCTGCTGTTCACCAACGCGCTGGTCACCATGGTTTTCGGACGCAGCCCCCCCTTCGTGGCGATTCCCCCCATGTTCTCCGGCTCGGTGCCCATTCTGCCGGGCCTGAACTACCCCGTCATGCGCCTGGCCTTCATCGGCGCCGGCGTGCTGGTGGCCGTGGGCATGTGGTTTCTTATCTCCAAGACCAAGGTGGGCATGCTGGTGCGCGCCGGGGCGGACGACAGTGAAACCGTCGAAGCGCTGGGTGTGAACATCCGGCGGCTGTTCATGCTGGTGTTCGCGCTGGGCGCTCTGCTTTGCGGCTTTGCCGGCGTCATGGCCGCGCCGCTGCTGGCCGTGGAAATCGGCATGGGCGAAAAAGTGCTCATCACCACCTTCGTGGTCATTGTGGTGGGGGGCGTCGGGTCGGTGCGAGGCGCGCTGCTGGGGTCGTTGCTGGTGGGCATTACCGACACCATCGGGCGGGCCTACATTCCCATCTGGATGTCCCACTTGCTGCCGCCGCAGTACAGCGACTCGGTCAGCTCCAGCCTGGTATCGGCCAGCATCTACATTCTCATGGCCATCGTGTTGCTGGTGAAGCCGCGCGGCCTTATTCCGGCGCAAAGATAGTCAACATGAACAGAAAAAACCTCATTGTCGGCGTCATCTTCGTGATCCTGCTGCTGGTGCCGTTTATTGCGGAAGTCACCAGCAACAGTTTCATTACGAACATGGCGACGCGCTTCGTCATTTATGCGCTGGCGGCCGTCAGCCTCGACCTGGTGCTTGGCTACGGGGCCATGATCAGCTTCGGCCATGCCGCGTTCTTCGGGATCGGCGGCTATGTGGTGGCCATCATCGGCTTTCATATGGATGCGGGCGACACCATTTTCGGCTGGGCCGGTTCGCACTCCGCGCTGATCATCTGGCCGCTGGCCATGGTGCTGGCGGCGATCATCGGGCTGGCCATGGGCTTTTTGTCGCTGCGCACCTCGGGGGTGCAGTTCATCATGATCACGCTGGCCTTTGCCCAGATGCTGTATTTCGTGCTGGTGGGCCTGGTGGTTTACGGCGGCGACGACGGTTTGTCGGTGACGGCCCGCAACGTGATGCCCTGGATCGACCTGGAGAATCCCACGGTCTTTTACTATGTGTGCTTTGCGCTGATGGCCATCTGGGTCTGGGTGTGCCGGCGCATCGTGCAGTCGCCGTTCGGCATGGTGCTGCGCGGCTTCAAGCAGAACGAGCGGCGCAACATCAACCTGGGCTACGCCCCCATGCGCTACAAGCTGACCGCCTTCGTGATTTCGGCGGCGGGCACCGGCCTGGCCGGCGCCCTGTGGGCCAACTATGCCTTGTACGCCAGCCCCGACATGGCGGCCTGGCTCAAGTCCGGGGACTTCATGGCCATGATCGTCCTGGGCGGCATGGGCAGCATTTACGGGCCCATCCTGGGGGCGGCCGTGTACCTGGGCCTGGAGCAAACCCTGACGGCCTGGACGGAAAACTGGATGCTGTTTTTGGGCCCGATCTTGATACTGGTAGTGCTATACGCCAAGCGGGGATTGTTTGGCTGGCTGGCAGGAAGCAAAAGCTATGACTGACATAAAACCCCCAAAACTCGAAATCCGTAATCTGCGCAAGGCCTTTGGCGCGCTGATTGCCACCAACGACGCCAGCCTTACCGTGGGCCAGGGCGAGCTGCACGCGCTGATCGGCCCCAACGGGGCGGGCAAGACCACGCTGATTTCGCAGCTTAGCGGCGAGATGTTCCCCGATTCGGGGCAGGTATTGCTGGATGGACACGACATTACTCGGCTGCCGGCGTACAAGCGCGCCTCGGTGGGGCTGGCCCGTTCCTTCCAGATCAGCCAGCTGTACAACGAGTTCACCGCGGAAGACAACGTGGCCATGGCGGTGCAGGCGCAGTCGGCCAAACGCTACAACCTGTGGCGCAATGCGCGCAAAGACCCCGAGCTGCGCGAGCCCGCTCGCCAGGCGCTGGCCAAGGTCGGGCTGGCCGGGCGTGCCAACGAAAAGGTGGGCGAGCTGGCGCATGGCGAAAAACGCCAGCTGGAGCTGGCCATTGCCTTGTCGCTGAATGCGTCGGTGCTGCTGCTGGACGAGCCCATGGCGGGCCTGGGGGCCGAGGAGTCCCTGCTCATGAAGGACATTCTTCAGGGGCTGAAGGGGCAGTACGCCATGCTGCTGGTCGAGCATGACATGGACATTGTTTTTGCGCTGGCCGACCGCGTCACCGTGCTGGTGTACGGCCAGCCCATCTTTACGGGCGTGCCCGACGAGGTGCGCGAGCATCCGGCTGTACGCGAAGCGTACTTGGGAGAAGGTTGATGTTGCAGGCGGAAGATTTGCAATCGGGCTACGGGGCCAGCAAGGTCTTGTTCGGCGTGAACATGGAAGTTCCGACTCACCAGGTGGTTTCCTTGCTGGGCCGCAATGGCATGGGCAAGACCACCACGGTGCGCACCTTGATGGGCATGCTGCCGATTCGCGGCGGGCAGGTCAAGTTCGACGGCAAGGTGCTGAATGGCCTTCGTCCGCATCGTATTGCTCGTCTGGGTTTTGGCTTGGTGCCGGAAGGGCGCCATGTGTTCGGCTCGCTATCGGTGCAGGAAAACCTGGTGGCGACGGAGCGCAACGATCACCATGGCAACTGGACGCTGGACAAGGTGTTCGCGCTTTTCCCGCGCTTGAAAGAGCGCCGGACGCAGTCGGCGCGCACGCTTTCGGGGGGCGAGCAGCAAATGCTGGCCATTGGCCGGGCGTTGTTGACGAATCCGCTGCTGCTGATTCTGGACGAAGCGACGGAAGGGCTGGCGCCGGTCATCCGCCAGGAGATCTGGGCTTGCCTGCACCAGCTTAAAACCGAGGGTCAGACGATTCTGCTGATCGACAAGAATCTGAAAGAGATGCGGCACTTGGTGGATCGCCACCACATGATCGAAAAGGGCCGCATCGTCTGGAACGGCACGTCGCAAGAACTCATGGAGCAGCCGGAGCTGGTCAACCAGTATCTGGGGGTTTGATGTTTGCTTCGGTGAGAGCCGGCTGCGGGGACTGTCGTTGACAGGTTGGCTATCTAGCGGATCAAAGAACGTTTGATTCGTGGTGCTTGGGTTTTGCTTGGTGACGGCGGGTGTTCTTGATCCATGGTGTCTAGTGTTCTTGACCCGTGGTGTTGAGCGTTCTTGATCCGTGGCGCCGGGGCCGGGCTTCGATTTTCCTCCTCGTGGCTGGTTCGGCGCCCCGCGCGCCGAACACCGCATCGCCTCGCTCGTCCGCGCCTTCGCGCTCCCTTCGCTTCCGGCTCGCTCAGCCCCGAAAGTCGGAAAATCGAAGCCCAGCCCCGACACCACTGCACTTGATGGGTTTGCGACGTTGCTGATGTCCGTCGGCCGGTGTTTTGATGCCGCTGGTTTTTGTGTTTGTGCGATCACGTTGCCGGCTTTCGGCTGACCAAAGAAGGCATCGCTGCGCCCGGCTCCCGGCAGGCCCCCTGCGGGCCTGCCTTCGCCTTTGGCTTGTTTTGGAAGCGTGGGCGTAATGCCTGGCCGAATTTATGGAAAAGCTCGGAAAATATGGGAAATTTGAGCAGGAATACTGCTTGGATGCTGGCCTGGAACGCAGCGATGGCTTGATAGTGCATCAGTATTTTGGCGGTGACTGGGGTGTGTTGGCCAGGTATACGCATGCGTCTATGTTCTGTGCGTAACGATGTGCTCCATACATAAAGCACACTGCACGGACGTCCATACGTAGCGGTGATGCTGGCTTCGCATAGCTCCAATGCCCAAGCGGCCCGGCAGGCGGGCCGCACTGGGCGGGCGTATGAGAGTCTTTCTATTTGTCGCTATACACACGCTAAAACGCCAAGCACGCCAAGCGTCCCGGCAATGGGACGCACAACGATATTGCAGCGGGTGGTGGGGAAGCTGTGCTGCGATGGCCCTTGCGGGGCCGAGCGAGGCGCCCGCGAAGGGAGCCCGGAGGGGCGGACGAGCGGGACGACGCGGTGTTCGGCGCGCAGGGCGCCGAACCGGCCACGAGGGCCGGCGTGGCACAGCTTCCCCACCGACCG
>CALMPB010000508.1 GCA_937871985.1 uncultured Burkholderiaceae bacterium | reverse complement strand
GGCGGGTAGGTGATGCGCAGCCCGTCCACATGCGCGAACGAGGTCAGGGTGTGCGGCTTGGGATCCTGCGGCCCGATGATGTCGCGCACGGCGACGCCCCGCAGCAGCAGCGCATCGCCGATCAATGAGCGATGGCAGCGCCAGGGAACGGCCTCGGCGCACATCAACGCGCAGCACTCGTTGGCGGCCAGCGCCGCAACCTGGTCCACATTCTCGGAAAACTCGGCCGACTGCATGTAGTCGGCATAGCCTCTGAACGAAAGATTATGCCAACCCCCGTTCGGCGAGTCCGGCAAAGCATGGCGCAAGCCGCCCAGCTCCGGGAAATGCGTATAGGCGATTCCCGCCTCGGCCAGCGTGGCCGGAAGCGTTTCCTTGTTGAACTGCGGATTGTGGCGCGAACGCGGCACCGTGCGCACGTCCAGCACGCGCTTCACACCATTCCGCTCGAGCAACTCGACAAACACATCGACCGGCCGATTGGAATGGCCGATGGTGAAAATAGAAGGGCATAGCTGCATGAACAAACCTATGAATCATAGCGACGAAACTAGCTGGTTAGCTTACGTTACACGGTTCCATCGTTTAAACGGGCTCCACATGAATCCCCAGCTTTTGTTCCGCCCAAGCGGACAACTGCAACAACCGGCTGTCATGCAGAAAACCCGAAATCAATTGCACACCTACCGGCAGGCCACTAGAGCCGCGCCCGAAGGGCATGTTTATGCAGGGCACATGCAAAGGCATCCACATACGGCTGAAAATCGGGTCACCGGTGGCTTTCAAACCTTCTGGCGCCGCTCCCGGCGCGCTTGGCGCCAGCACCGCATCATATAAATCGAACATACCCTTGGATTTCGCACGGCATTCCGCCACCAGAAGCTGAGCTTCAAAATACGTTTTCTGTGAGCAAGCCATGCCTTCATCGATGAGCTTGATGATCGAAGGGCTAAGCTTATCCAGATAACAGGCATGCTCAAGGGAAAGCGCCCTGGCCGTCTCGAAGGCCTGGATAACCCGCTGCGCCTGCGTAACCCCCTCAAACCCGGAAGGAAGATCGCATTCGACGACATTGGCTCCGGTATCAGCCAAGGCTTCGGCCGCCTCGCCCAACACGCGGCGCGAGTCCTCGTCGGCACTGGGCCAATCGTAAGTACGGCATACGCCAATAGTGGGCACACCGCCAAACGGCTCAAGAGCCGCGCAACCCGGGCTTTTGAGCAACACCGCCTGCATCAGCGCCAGGTCTTCGACATGCCGGGCCAGAACGCCCAAAGTATCCAGGCTTTGCGCCATCGGCTTTATGCCCGCCAGGCTGAACAGACCAAAACTGGGCTTGTATCCCCATATCCCACAATACGATGCCGGCCGTATCAATGAGCCGGCCGTCTGGGTGGCAAGCGCCACCGGCACCATGCCCGCGGCCACGGCCGCCGCCGACCCGCTGGACGACCCCCCTGGAGTGTGTTTCAGATTATGCGGATTGGCCGTCGGCCCCGGCTGGAAATAAGCAAATTCAGTCGTCACCGTTTTACCGACGACGATACCGCCTGCTTCCTTGATCAGGGCCACACTGGCCGCATCAAAGCCGGGCTGGTGGCCCTTGTATATTGGAGACCCATGACAGGTCGGGTATTCGGAGGTATCGATAATATCCTTGATACCAACTGGAACGCCGGCCAACACCCCGCTGATTTCCCCGGAATCGATGAGCCGGGCCCGCTCGAGCACACGGCCTTCACTCCAGCAAAGCCACGCGCGCACCTCGGCATCGCGTTCTTGTATGAAACCCAGTGTCTCTTGGGCAAGCTCCACCGCGGAAAAGCTCTTGTCTTTGATAGAGGCAACCATTTGTACCGCGCTCAAACCGATCATTGCCTTTTTACTCATGACCTCTCCATCATCAATAATTATTCCTACACGATTCCCGCAGCAGGTCACGCGCTAAGCACTGATGGGCTGCTGCTCTACAAAATCGGCTATGTGCTGTTTAAAGATTTCAACCACACTCGGGGTCTGGTACTTATGCCGTTTGGCAAACACCATATTGTTGGGGCGCAATGACTCGGCCAATGGCCGGCACACCAGGCTCCCCCCATTCAAACCTGTATAAGGCGGGCAATAATTAAGCAAAGCGTATCCAAAACCATTGGCGACAAGGCTGCGCAGCATTTCAAAAGACTGCGTCCTGTACGCAATATTCGGCTCCAGCCCAAGCTCGCTGAATGTTGAAAGCAAATAATCCTGCGTATTGGGAAGATCAAGGAGAATAAACGGCTCCATGACCATGTCCGCCAGGCATATCCGGTCTTCCCGCGCCATGGGATGGTGCCTCGGCAACACCGCCTGCAAAGGCATTTCCCGCATGATCGTAGTCGTGATGCTGGCGGGGATATTGAAGTCGTACAGCAGGCCGCAGTTAATCGTGCCCGCCTCCAGGCCTGAAATCAGCGAAGCATGGTCGGCTTCGTGCCAGCGCACACGCACATTGGGACAGTCTTTATAAAACTCGCTGACAATGGCCGGCACCAGCGGCGCCAGGCTTACCAAACAGCCAAAGTCGATAATGCTTTCATATTCGTAGCCCCTTGCATCGCTGCGGCAACGAAACTCGTAAGCCATCAAAAGCATCTGACGCGCGGTAGCCATCAACTCGCTCCCGGCCTCGGTCAGCACGACACCTCTGGCATGCCGCCGCACAAACAACGGAACACCCACGATCGACTCCAGCTCGGTCAGGGCCACGGAAATCGATGGCGACGAGACATGCAGCTCTTCCGCGGCACGCGCGATACTTTCGCATCGTGCTGTCGCGACAAAATAGCTTAACTGCCGCAACGTCACCCGCGGCACAAGCTGTAGCGCTTTCTCCCGCGCCGAGTCCCGCGACTTACAGGAAGCATCGTCCGATTGCATGGTCGGTTTAATAGTTTTGAGCACTGGTGCCATCATGTCTCCACAGCCAGGAACACCCGCCGGAAACGGCTGGCTTTAGCCGAACCGGCCCGCTGGCGCCCAAGAAGGCTGGTCGTTTTATTTATATTGGTCAGGAACTTACAGTATCCAACATCATTAAATACCTGTCCAAACACCAAATACAACCACCCTTCCTGCCTGGCCGGCACCTCGTACCGCAGCGCTATTCCTGCAAGACGAAATTACCGTTCTTCACCGTCAGCATTTCCACACTGCTTGGCAGCACGCCGAAGTGATCCGTAGGTGAATAACTATAGATGCCCGTTACCCCAACATAGTTTTTCGTGGCCTCTATGGCGCTCCGGATAGCGCTGCGATCGGTTCCCGCCACCTTGATGGCGTTTGCCACCAACATGGTTGCGTCGTATCCGTTTCCGGCAAACGTAGCGGGCTGATGGCCATACGCCTTGGTGTAATCGGCTATGAATTTCTGGATGACGCTTTTTTGCGGATCATCGTTCGGCAGGCTGTCGGTCACATACATCTTCGACGACGGAATAAGGACGCCATTGCTGGCATCGCCCGCCAACCTCAGGAAGTTATAGTCATTGGCCGCGTGCGAGAGGTACACGGGAACTTTCAGGCCAAGCTGGCGTATGTTGCGCACCGCAACCGCCTGTGCCGGCCCGGTGGACCAAACCACAATAGCCTGCACGTTCTTGGCGCGAATATTCGTCAGTTGAGGCGTCATGTCCTTATCGTTATTGCCGAAGGTTTGCTGTACCGCAATAGTGACGCCAAAGTCTTTGGACTGGGCCTCCAGTTGTTCTTTACCGCTGGAGCCAAAAGCCGAATCCGAACTCAGCAAGGCAATATTCTTGATGCCTTTCTTCTTCATGTCGGCCAGCATCACCTTTTGCACCAAGGTGTCGGTCAGCGGGGCCAGAAATATCCACTTCTTTTTCTCCACCGGCAGCACAATGCCCCGCGAACCGCCATTGGAAACCATGGCTATCTTGGCACGCTGCACAATGTCGATAATTGCAAACGACGAACCCGTGTTCATCGGGCCCACCAACGCCAATATGTCGCTTTGGCCGATCAGCCTTTTGGCGGCCGACACCGTCTGGGTATTGTCGCTCTCCGTATTCATATTGATCAGCTCGAGCTTTTTCCCGTTGATGCCGCCCGATTTATTGATCTGTTCAACAGCCAACTGCGCACCTTCCAGGCCTGGCTGCCCCAATGAGGCCACCGAGCCGGAGGTTTCCAGCAAGCCGCCGATTTTCAGGGTATCGGCCGCGTGGCTCACGGACGAACCCACCAGGGCACATACAGCAACTGCAAGTAATAGATGTCTCATGGCTACTCCTTGGTGTATGAAAAGTTTTTTTTCTAAACACTGCTGGTCGTGGCGCCGCCCATTGCGGCTGCCGATTTTTGAAGCGCGTTGAAGGAATCGCGTAAAACCACCATTGGAACGAGCGCAATGCCTCCTCCTATGCGCCCCCCTTTTCCCTGCACATCGAGAATTCCCAATGCAACGGGAAGAGTCTTGTTGCTTGCAACCGCCCGGCTGGCCGAACACGCGACATTAAGATGCAGATCGCCAAAACCGCCATGCACACCCAGCAAAATCGACTCGCCGCGCTTCTGGCTTTCTTCGGGCATGAAGGAGGACAGCGCTTCCATCTGCTTCGGCGCATAATGCATGGCCATGCAGCCGAACCCCAAAGCGTCGACCAGCGCACTGTCTCCGATAGCCGGCAAGGAGTCACTTGCCGTAAAGCCGGCTTCCAGCCTGCCCACCGGCGGCTCGGCCGGCGCAGTCCACCACCGGCCCGGCATGCCCCCCAACTGCAGCCCAACCTCCACGCCGTTGGCGCCTATCGTCGTAACGACATCGCTGCCAGGGAAAATCGCCGCTTGCACCATCGTCTTGCAAGCCGCCATCCAAATGTTCAGAAAAAAGCTGGGCGAGGTGTCCAGAAACTCGATGACCGACGAGTTCCGTACCAGGCTCGGCGACATGTCCGCCAGAATTTGCCGCAGTCTTTCACTGCCTGCCTGAGTCCGCCCATGGCAGTCGTCTCCCTGGATCAATGCATGCCGGGCAATAGGGATGAGTTCTAGTGGTTCTCGAATGGCATCGCGCAGCGCTTGGGCCAGCTCCACGTTGATCCATCGCAAATGGCTCAGCGCCTGTTCGGAACATTGCCCAAGCCGGGCAGCCGCCCCGCTGCCGCCGTTCAAGGCGCTATAAGCCGCGGCACTGGTTTCGTCGCCGGCATTGCGGACCTCCTGCACCCACATGCTGGGGCTTATTACAGCTGCCAACGGCGTTACCGCATTGAAATCCTGCGCCGGTGCAAGTCTGATTTCTCCCGCCGCCAGCATCGCATTCGCCGCCGGGAAATCAGGAGCCCAACCCTCAAAAACCGCCGCCACTATGGCGCTGTTGAGTATCGGCTTCGAAACAGCGCCATGCTTGAACGCCGGGCCGGCGTGCAATATCGTTTTCCCGGGGAATCGAATCCGGTCTCGAGCCGGCACGATTCCAGCCAGAACGGGGCGCGTCGCCTCGATAGCCTCCAAGGCTTGCCGGCCAATCATTGCGTAGTCCATCAAAGCCCTCACGAAACAAGTTTGATCAAAGGCGCTTTGGCCGCCTCGAAGTTATTGCCGCCCAGATAGGCCTGCAAGATATCCGCGTCGTTCAAAAGCATCATGGCATCTCCGCAGGTCATGATCTGGCCCGAGGCAAGCACATACCCTCGATCTGCAATTTCCAGCGCGGCCCGCGCGTTTTGCTCAACCAGCAATATCGTTACGCCCTGCTCCCTCAGCTCTACCAGGGCCTGCATGATGCTGGCGACTATTTGCGGAGCTATCCCCAACGACGGCTCGTCCAGCATCAATAGTTTTGGCTCGGCCATAAGAGCCCGGCCAATTGCCAGCATCTGAGCCTGGCCGCCGCTTAATGTGCCGGCCAATTGATGCTGGCGCTCTTGCAGAATGGGAAACAGGCCATAGACGAACTCCAGACGCTGGACCAGCCCAGGGTCTTTGGAGCGGCTTTTCATGACCTGCACCAGCCAGCCGTCTTTGGCGAACAAAGGCTGCCGGCCCATGATCAGGTTGTCCAGTACTGTCATCGAAGCGAAAAGCTCCCTGCCTTCGGGAACCAGGCTCATGCCCATCTGAACGACCGCATCGGCCGGCAACCCCTGCAAATCGACTCCCTCGAACGTCAGGCTGGAAGCCGCCGGCTGCAAAACCTTGGAAAGGCTTTTCAACAGCGTGCTCTTGCCGGCCCCATTGGCGCCGACCAACGCCACGATCTCGCCGCTTTGCACTTCCAGGGAAACTCCCGTCAATGCGGGAACCCCGTTATAGGCGGCCGACAAGTCTTTTACAGCCAGGAATTTCCTGGACTTGATCTTGCTGACCGGCTCGAAACCATTGACACGGCGTTTCTTTTTCTCGACCTGGCCCGCCACACCCAGATAGGCCGTGATGACTTTCGGATCCTCGCGCACCACCGCCGGCAGGCCATCCGCAATAAGCCGCCCCTGATCCAGCACCATCAGCCGCTGCGCCACACTACCGACCAGATCCATATCGTGCTCGATGAACAATATGGTTTTCCCTGTATCCGAAATCGCTCTGATGACCTTGGCCAAATGCCGCTTTTCGCTTTCATTAAGCCCGGCGCCCGGTTCATCCAGCAGCAATAACGCGGGGTTGGTGGCCATGGCCCTGGCAATTGCCAGCAAACGCTGCTGACCGGCCGACAACGCATTTGCCGAGGCATCCCCCTGTTCAAGCAAGCCCACCATGTCGAGAAGCTCGTCCGCGCGCCGGGCCAACCGCAGCAACGCGTTCCGAGACTTCTTCGCATGAATCAATGCCGCCAGCCAGCCTATGCCCGACGAGGCCACTGCTCCGGCCATCACATTTTCCCGGACGCTCAAGGCGCCCACGATTTCTCCGGCCTGGAAGGTTCGGGCAATGCCTTTACGGCTGACCAGATAAGCGGGAGTCCGGTTGATATTCTCTCCACGAAACACGACCTCGCCGGACTGTGCGAGGCCCGGATTCGAAATGGCCGTCAGCAACGTGGTTTTACCGGCTCCGTTGGGGCCGATCAGCGCAACCAGCTCTCCATCTTGAATACTGAAACTGACGTCACTAAGGGCTTTGATGCCGCCGAAACGAACACTGATTCCCTCGACGGACAAAATGCTGGCTTGTTTCATCAGCGACCTCCTCGAACCGCAAGCTGGCTTTTCGGTTTCGCGAACCTGGCAAATTGCAGCAACAGCCCATTGGGACAATACAGAATGACGCCGACAAGCAATACTCCGAATACGACAATGTCATAGCCGCCCAAAGGCTTGAGCAGCTCGCCCAGAACCGTAACGAACACCACCCCGAAAGCCACTCCCCAGATTTGGGCGAAGCCTCCGATTGCCACCATCAACAGCAATTTGATGGAAAAGCCGACATCGAACGGCCCCGGACTGAGATAACCGATGTAATGGGCGTATATGGCGCCAGACACAGCGGCAAACATGCCGCTGAGCACGAGAATCGACTGCTTGAGCCCGGATACGTTCACCCCCAGTGAGGTCGCCGCCATTTCGCTGTCTCCAACGGTGCGAATGGTTATTCCCATGACCGACCGGATAAGATTCTCGGAGAAGTACAAAGCCACAAAGCAGGCCAACCAGATAACCGGCAATATTTGCGTGCTGTTTACCAGATCCAGGCCGAAAATCGACAGCGGCGGCACGCCGGTAAGGCCGTTCGGGCCTCCCGTCAGCCAATGCATTTCCACAAAACCGATATGCACGATGATTCCCAGACCCAGTGTCGCCATAGCCAAAAGATGGCCGCTCAAGCGAAACACCAGCCAGCCTATGCATTTGCACACCACGCCGACCAGCGCCATGGCAACCAGAATAGACAGCCATGGGTCAAGCCCAAGCCGCATGCTTATCAATGCGGAGCCGTAGGCGCCCAAGCCATAGAAGGCGGCGTGCCCGAGCGAGATCTGCCCCGTATACCCCCACAGCAAGGCCAGGCCAAGAGCGGGAAGACTATATAGCCCGATAATGACGGCCAGGTTGATAAGATAATCGGAGCCTGAGAAACAGACGGCCAGCAATATGACGATGGCGGATAGATAGCGCTTCATCTCAACGCCTCCCACTTTTCAAGGCGCCGAACAGGCCAGCGGGGCGCAGAAACAAAAAGGCCAGAAGCAGGACGAAGGCAATCGCGTCTTTGTAGGCCGAACTCAGCAAGCCCGTGGAAAAGGCTTCCAGAATGCCAAGCAGCAAGCCGCCGACGGCCACCCCCACCGGGTTGCCGATGCCGCCGATGATACAGGCTACGAACCCCTTGATGCCTAGAGACAACCCAGCGTTGTATTGCGTTAATGCAATCGGCGCAATAATGATCCCCGCCAATGCGCCCAGCGCTCCGCTAAGCACGAAGCTCATCGTGCTCATGGTGCTGGGGCGGATGCCGATGAGTTTCGCCGCAAAAGGATTGATGGAAGAGGCCCTGAATAGTTTTCCGGCATAGCTGTACCGATAGAACACATTCAGCGCCACCATCACCGCGGCGGCAATGCCAATGACCCAGACGGCCTGGCTAGGCAGCGTTGCGCCGCCGATATGAACCGGAGCATCTCCCGAAAACGATGGCAATGGGTAGGCATCCGTTCCCCACAGGACCGCGATGATGCCTTGCAGGACAATACCCACGCCAATCGTAATCACAATGCCTCGAATGACGTTACTGCCCGCCGGCCGAATCGCAAAACGCTCGATGAGCCCCGCAATAGCGCCCACCAGGGCAATTGCAACCAGAATCGCCAGCCACAATGGCAAGCCCGCCACCGAGGACAACGTAATTGCCAGCATCGCGCCTAGCGTCGCGAAGTCCCCTTGCGCAAAATTGATAATGCCCGTGGCATTGTAAATGGCAACAAAGCCCACCCCGATCAAGCCATAAATACTGCCGGTTACCAAACCGCTTAGCGTGTATTGCAATATCTCCTGCATCACCGGCCTCCGTTTTAGTCAGCGGTTTTGATCCATGTCTCCGAAAACGCCAGGAACGCCGAGCTCTTTGCCGTGCCGCCGCAATTCCTGTTCGTCAGCTTGCCCCGCAACAAGCGTCCGTCAATACTGACCGTGGCTTGCTTGGCATCCACAAAGAAGCTGTACATGTCATGCTTCTTTGTCGCCCCAAGCGCCGCGGGCATATTCACCGCATACGCATCGCCCAGCCCCCCCCACGTCATCCTGACCTCGAGATCGCCGGAACGCACGATCTCCGAATACGTGGAATGTGTATCGCCCTCACGCTCCAGGCTGGTAAGAGGCAGATAGCTAAGGGCCCTGATGCCGGCCGACACCTTGAATGCCGCAAAGTTGGAAAAGAAATGGGCGACCAGGTACTTTGCCAGCGGCTCGTTGTCGCAAATGCAAAAATTATCGACGTCCGGGCGCCCCTTCTCGATATTGGGCTCGTCCAGCACCACCACGCCGCTGCCCATGCCGTGGGGCGAGTACACCACGCGGTAAAAGCACATCAGGCCAGTCCACGGCCCCTCGGGATCCTCTTTCAAATAAATGCCCGGGTTCTCTCCCGACCAGTCCACCTCGCCAGCATGTATAGGGCCAGTCTGCATAGTTGTGTCTCCTTGGAACGGTTTTAAAGGCTGCCCACGAAATCGGCGATTTTCTGCCGCACGGCCTCTTGCCGATTGGGCGCTTCCTGGTTGTGGGGATCCAGCACAATGTCCGTAATGCGTTCGCCCACCAGGCGCAACAACTCGCGATCGTCGCGATCCTGCATGGGCGGAACAGAAACGACGGTATCGTGGCAATATGTGGCCACGCCCTCCTGCACGCTATTGCCCACCGGGGAAAATGCCGCACTACCCGCCATTTTTTCAATCTGCATGCGCAACAGGCGGCGCAACATTCCCACCCCTTTGTCGCATGCCGTTAAATGTTCCTGCGCATGCACGGCAATGGGGCGTTGAGAAACCTGCGCATCGAAATCGCCCGGCAGGCGCTGCCGCTCTTCGTATTCTCTGCCGGCGCTCTGGCCGAAAAAGTCGACGCTCTCCAGGCCAATCTGGCTTTCATCGGACATTCCCCTGGGGTCGACCTCGGGGTGCAGATGTCTCCATCCGATAATCTTGCATGTCTTGTTATCGACAGGCGTAGTCCAGCGCGTAATGGCCACGCGGGCAAAAGACCGCTCGTCCTGGCCTTCTTCCCATATATGTCCGATTTGAGCCAGGTTCGGCAGGATGATGTCGTTCGAACGCACCCAGATCTTGTCTTTCCAGCGCCGCGTGGTGATATAGATCATTCCCAACGGCGTTTCCCTGAAGTTCAGCACCGGCAACTCGCCCCAGGCATCCGCAAAGTGCGTGAACGTCATCCTGGTATGCAGGAAAACCGCATGGATGGGATCCATCACGTTTTCATGCACCTGAAGCCAATTACAGGGATAGGTCAGGCTGTAGGGAACCAGCTTGTCTCCCGAAAAATCGAAGCTGTCGTATTCCCGGAAGGGAGGAATCGTCTCGGGCGGGCCGAAATACCCAAAGATGATTCCCCGGTATTCCTTCAGCGGATAGGCGGGATGGCACAATCTATTTTTAAGCGTGCTCTCTGGAGGATCGCCCGGGGTTTCCAATATGGCGCCATCGACGCCGAATTCCCAACCATGGTAGCAACAGCGAATGCCCTTGGGCGTGCAAATGCCGAACTCCAGCGACGCTCCGCGATGGCTGCAATGCTTCTCCAGCAGACCCACCTCTCCTTCCGTGGTACGGAACAGAACCAGGTCTTCGCCAAACATTCGCACCGTCCTGGGCAGCTCGCCCACCTCGCTGCTCAACGCTACAGGCTGCCAGTATCGGCGCAGCAACTCGCCGCACGCAGAGCCTTTCTCGACATGCGTCAGCTCTGGGTCTTCGGGTACTTGTTGAGCATAGTAGCCGCCATAGCGGGTAGTAAGAAATTGCTTCTGTACAGCCATGATGCCTCCTGAAAAAACAGAACGCGCTGTCGTTCTTGTCCGTTCAGAAAGTATCGATGCCGCACTACCTCTTGTCCATTATCGATATTTGCCCATCAAGTTAGGAAGAGCCTAATTCACTGCGAATCCCGCGCCAGCTGCCTGACGCCGTCGATCAGGGACTGCCCCAGCGAGTCGATTTGCCTGTCCTTCAGCGCCACGGCACCTATGGACGCCCTGACCGCCGGCAGTGCCAGATTCAACTGCGCCAGCATGGGCCTCAACGGATTGAACGACCAGACCGACCACGTAGAGAAACCCACATAATTGCCTGCGCCGATCAAACCGTGCATGACTGCGGCGGACAATGTTTCCATTGTCGGCTGCGGCATCGGAATGCCCCCCTTGCCGAGCGCGCGCTGGATATGGTCATGAAAAAAAGAGCCCGCCGGCGGAAGCACCCAGGCCTCGTCCTTCAAGTCGGTAAAGCTCAGGTTTTCGCGGCTGGCAAGTGGATGATTCCGGTTGGCAATGACGCACAATGTATCTTCGTAAAGCGTCTCGAAAGTAAAGGCGGCATCTTGCGTATCGCGAGGTATGCGTGACATGAACAGATCGATCCGCCTGGCCTTCAGGGCGGTCGCCAATACCTGCTCCGACGCCTCGAGCACTGAAACCTCGATCCCTGGATGCTGATCATGCAACTGCTTCAAGGCGACCGGCAATATTCCGCTTGCGGGCAAGGGCACCGTACCCACGTGAAGCACTTTTTGCGCGCCGGTGGACGCCGCCGCTATCTCATCGACGGCAAGCTTGATCTCGCCGAAAATGGCTCTTGAACGAAGAATGAAGTTGATGCCGTGCTGCGTCGGCTGCACCCCCTGCGGAGTACGGTCGAACAATTTGACGTTCAGGGCCTCTTCCAGGCTGGCGATCGCGCTGGTAATTGCGGGTTGGGACACATGTATTGCACGCGCCGCGCCATGAAAGCTGCCGCAGTCCGCCACAGCCAAAAGTATCCGCAGCTCGCGCAACTTAAGCCGCCTGGGCAACTGATCGTACAAACCATCGCTCATGGAAAGCGCCTCAAGCAGGTAATAACCGTCTGATTATCGCATGACGGAAAATCTTAGTACCCATCGAAACAGCCACTCACCTAGAATGCTCCAAAGAGGGCTCGCCATCCACGCAGCAGGCATGGCAAAGAGCGCAAATAAGGACTTCGATAATAATCAACGACTCGCATCGGGAGACAAACCATGATGAACGGCACAACGGCCAAAACCCGTATCCCTGAAAGACTCACAGGTCACATAGAGGCAAAACAGGCTCGCTCCATGCTGCAGCGCACTTTCGGCAAGTTCGCGGGAATGGCTGCCCTGGCATGCGCGGCGTCGTTTGCCTGCGCCACGACGGCCCAGGCTCAAGATTCCCTGGAAAAAACGGAGATCAATATCGGCGTAGGTCCGGGATGGGGCGCTGGCGGCCATGCCATCATTGCCGCACACAATGGGTACTTCAAGGAAGAAGGCTTTACAAAGGTAAACCTGAAGACCTTCCCCGCCGGGATGATGCAGCTTGAAGCCATGGTTTCGGGCGCCGTGGACGTCAGCAACCCCACCCAGGCCCCGGTATTGACCCTGCGCAGCAACGGCCTGCCCGTGGTGGTGCTTGCCAACCTGGCCATCGTGGATCGCACCATGGGTGTCGTGGTGCGCGACTCGGCCGGCATTACCACGCCCAAACAACTGGAGGGCAAGAAAATCGGACTGCTCAAGGGCTCGGGCGCCGAGCAGATGCTGCAATTGCTTTGCGCCCGATACAGCGTGGACTGTGCCAAGATACAAATCACCAACCTTCCGCCTCCAGCTCAAATGGCCAGCCTGTCGAACGGAGCCATCGATGGCATGGTCACTTGGCAGCCCTGGATTCATCAAGCCCAGCAAAAAGAAAAGGTCGATCTCATCCACACGGGGACAACCAGCAACTTCGCCAGCAACCGGGGGGAAGCGCAACGAATCGACTATACCCGCACCGTCCTGGCTTCGACCGCGGGCTTCGTAAAGTCCAATCCCAATACGGTCAAGGCCTTGCTGCGCGCGTACATCAAGGCGCAGGCATTCGTTTCCGACCCCAAGAACTACGATCAGGTCGTCGATATCTATTCGAAATTCTTTCAAGAAGATCCCAAGGTCGACCAGGCCATTCTGAAGGACAACACCAACAGCCTGGCACTCGACAAAAGCTATCTGTACGACATGGACGCGGTTCTGGGCTTTCTCTCCCGCACGGGGAGGCTGCGGCACCCTGTGGACATCATGAAGCTGACAGATAGCGCTCCGCTCGCTCAAATCGACAAAAGCCTCGTCAATCTCGACGCCAAATAGATGCCCGCGCCGGTATCGGCAATAAAAACAGCGGCCACACGGGCACCCGCAACCCCAGTTCCGCGCTAGAGGATGAAAGCAATGAGCAACGGGATCCATATAAAACAGGTTTCCAAAACCTATCGATCCACCGACGGCCGCAACGTGCCGGCCCTGCAGGACGTCGACCTGGCCATCAAGCCCAATGAGTTCGTTTGCCTGCTGGGCAGAAGCGGCTGCGGCAAGACCACTCTTTTGAACATGATCGCCGGCTTTCTCACCCCCTCGTCCGGCGAGATCTGGGTGGGCGATGAAAAAGTAACGAGCCCCGGCAAAGGCAAAGGGGTGGTCTTTCAGCAATTCGGCCTTTTCCCCTGGTTAACGGCACGCAAGAATATTCTGTTCGCCTGCAAGCAGCGCGGCTTGTCTCCTGGCGCATCGGCCAAGCAGGCTGACGAACTCATCGAGCTCGTGCGCCTGAAGGGATTCGAAGACAAATACCCCTACGAGCTTTCGGGCGGCATGCAGCAGCGGGTCGCCATTGCACGCACCCTTGCCCTGAATCCCAAGATACTTCTCATGGACGAACCGTTCGGTGCGCTGGACGAACTGACCCGCCTGGATATGCAGCGGGAAATCCTGCAAATATGGGAAGTACAGAAGAAAACCGTCGTGTTCGTGACGCATAGCGTGACCGAGGCGCTGATGCTCGCCGATCGCATCATCGTGCTCAAGCCCAATCCCGGCCGACTCGGATCGGAATACATCATCGACCTTCCCCGTCCCCGGGAACGCACCAACGTGCAATGCCTTGCTCTAGAAAACGAGATCCAGAATGCGCTTTCCTGATATCGTCTCAAGCAATCGCCTGCTTGGTGTAGGTACCATGGCCGCGGCCCTTGCCGCCTGGCAGATTCTTTCCAAAGCCGGCCTGATTTCACCATTTTTGTTTCCCCCGCCCAGCGATCTGCTATTGGCCCTGTACGACGTTGCCACCAACGGCTTCCCCGACGGCATCGTCATCTCCACCCATATCGCCGTGACCCTGCAGCGGATAGCCCTTGGGTTTCTCGGATCGGTGCTGATGGGCGTCCCGCTGGGGCTGGCAACGGGCTACTACCGGGCACTGGATCGGCTTGCCTACCCCATCGTCACATTCGGCCGGTCGATCGCCGCCATCAGCGTACTGCCCTTGTTCATCGCCTGGTTCGGCATTGGCGAATTGTCGAAAGTCATGCTCATCGGCTTCGGCGCTTTCTGGATCATCGTCACCTACACCATCAGCAGCGTCAAGCTTATCGACCCTCTGCTCATCCGGGCGGCCATGTCCATGGACATGGGAACCCGGGACATTTTCCGGCAAGTGATTCTTCCCGCCGCGCTCCCGCGCATTTTCACAGGCCTGCGGGTGGCGCTGATCGCCTGTTTCACAATCATCGTGGCGGCGGAAATGATAGCCACCGTCCACGGGCTGGGCTCATTGATCATGGAGGCACGCAACTCCTTTCGCACGGACATCACCATGGTCGGCATGCTTGTCATCGGTTTCCTTGGCCTGGCGGCCTCCAAGGCGCTCGACCTGCTGGAACAAAAGCTGCTGCCATGGAATCACCGGAGCGAATCATGACGAAAAACCATTCGAGATTCGACCCTCGCCCCCTTGCCTACCTGCTGGCCACCATCGTCCTCATCTTCGCCGCATGGAAACTGGCACTGGTAAGCAAGCTGGTATCGGAAACCGTTCTGCCCGCGCCGGCCATCGTCTTTCAATTGGCCTGGCAAGAACTCGGCAACGGCAAGCTGCTTGAATACATCCAGATCAGCGGGCAGCGCCTCGTCGCGGGATTTTTCTTCGGCTCATGCCTGGGCGTGCTGATAGGCGCCATCCTGGGAAGCTACCGCATCCTGCGTCTTATGTTCCTGCCTTTATGCGAAACACTGCGGCCCATTCCGCCGCTTGCCTGGATTCCCCTGGCCCTGATCTGGTTCGGCATCGGCGAGGAATCGAAAATTTTCCTTATTGCCCTGACCTCGTTCTTTCCCGTATTCATCACCACCTTGAAGGGCGTTCAGCAAATCGACTTCAATCTGCTGCGCGCCGCCCGCTCCCTTGATATGAGCCACCGCCAGATGTTCTTCCTGGTGACCCTACCCGCGGCGCTGCCCGACATCGTTACCGGCCTGCGCCTGGGTTGGTCGATAGGACTGGTCGCCCTGGTCGGCGCCGAGATGATAGCCAGCACCTCGGGGCTTGGATTCCTGATCATGAACGGCATGAACAACGGCCGCTTCGATGAAGTCATCCTGGGAATACTGGTGATAGGCGCCATCAGCATCGTCACGGATCTGGCATTCGTGCAGTTCAGCAAAACAAAGCTGCTGCGCTGGCATAACGGATTGGAAAAAAACGGAAATTAAATCACTATGACGCAAAGCACCACAACAGAAAATCCGGGCAATCGCCGCCCGCCCAATGTCATCCTGATCATGACGGATCAGATGCGAGCCGACCATCTCGGCTGCTATGGACAAACGCGCATCAACACGCCACATATCGACGCCCTGGCCCAGCACGGCACCCGGTTCGACCGATGCTACGTTGCCAGCCCGGTATGCATGCCCAACAGAGCATCCATATTCACAGGGCGCCGCCCCTCCGTTCACCGTGTCCGCATGAACGGCATTCCGTTGTCGCTGCAGGAGAACACCTTCGTCGAGCTGCTGCGGCTCAGAGGCTATAGAACGGCCCTGATCGGAAAAAGCCACTTGCAGAACATGTATGAAATGCCGCCCATGGTAAATCCGCCCAAACCAGCGGCGGGCTTGTGGATGCCGCCCGCCTCCGCCTCGGAAGCCGTACGCTGCCATCCCGGGGACGACTACGGCCAGGAGCTTGCCAGCCGCTGGAACAAGGATCGCCCACTGCAAGTGCAAACTCCCTTCTATGGGTTCGAGCACGTTCAGTTCTGCACGGAACACGGCGATCTCGTGGGCGGCCACTACCGCCACTGGCTGCAAGGCCAGGGCTACGATCCCGCCACGCTTTCAGGCCCGCAAAACAGCTTGGCGCACACATACTCCTGCCCTCAAGCCTGGCGCACCCGCATGCCCGAAGAGCTTTATCCGACTCGCTACATCGAGAACGAATCCATCCATTACCTGAAAGAGCACGCCGCCCGGCACCGTAACCAACCTTTCTTCCTGACCATCTCATTTCCCGATCCCCATCACCCGTTTACACCGCCCGGGCGCTATTGGGACATGTACAAACCGGAGGATCAAGTCGTCCCCGAATCATTCCATTGCCCCGACGACGTACTGCCGCAAGTGCAATGGGCGCGCAACGAAAGAAGAAAACGACGCCCCTCGGATCAAAGCTTCGGCGCCTTCAATGTGCTCGAACACGAAGCCAAGGAAGCCATAGCCTTGACCTTCGGCATGATCACCATGATCGACGATGCCATCGGCAACGTGCTGGCCACACTGCGCGAAACGGGGCAGACCGACGACACGGTCATCATCTTTACCAGCGACCACGGGGACTTTTTGGGCGATCATTCCCTGCTGCTGAAGGGCCCGTTACATCTACAGGGATTGCTACGGGTACCTTTGATCTGGCACGACCCCCAAGCCCGTGCAAACCAGCGCCAAAGCCCGTATCTTTGTTCCAGCATCGATATCTCGGCCACCATACTCGAACGCTGCGGCATCCATCCGTACAACGGCTTGCAAGGGCGCAGCCTGATCCCCGACATCGACGCCAACCAAACGCCCACCCCCCCAAGCTCGGTGCTGATCGAAGACGACGCGCAGGCCCCTCACCTGGGGTTCGCCGTCGCGCCCCGCATCCGAACGCTGATCACCACGAGATACCGCCTAAGCATCTATGGACGCACCGGACACTGCGAACTCTTCGACCTGCTGGAAGACCCTCACGAACTGGCGAACCAATGGCACAACCCCGACTTTGCCGACATTAAAAGCCGACTGATCGAAGAGCTGGCCATGGCTGAAATGGATGCCGCGGATTCAAGCCCGTGGCCTAGATTTGCGGCATGAACGCGCTGGCAACGTAATGTTTCTTCACTTGAAACTCGACTCCGCCGGAATTATGGTGGTTGCTTACGCACGCGATGCGTCTTGTCTTCGTTGTCTGCGTTTTTCCCCCACAACACCCGAAGGAGACTGTAATGCCATATCAAATTCAATCCCTCGATCCCAAAAAGACAGCCATGATCGTCGTGGATATGCAGAACGATTTCGTTGCCGCCGGCGCCCCCATGGATACGCCCGCTGCCCGCAACATGGTGCCGAACCTGGCGCGCGCACTGGATTTTTGTCGTAAAGAAGGAATCCGCATTATCTACACGACCCATGCCCACCGTCGCGACGGATCCGACGCTGGTCTATTCGACGATCTATGGCCGCCCATCGCCAGCAAACAGGGCCTGGTCGACGAAACCCCTGGTATTGAAATCTACCCCGACCTGGCCCCGGCCCCCGGCGAGCACATCATCAAAAAGCACCGCTACAGCGCGTTCTTCGGTACCGACCTCGACATTATCCTGCGCGAATGGGGTATTGAATCCGTCATCGTCACCGGCACGACCACCGAAAACTGCTGCCACGCCACAGCGCGCGACGCCATGTTCCGCAACTACCGGGTAGCCTTTCTTTCCGATGCCACCGGCACTTTCGATTATCCGGATGTCGGCTACGGCGCCATGTCGGCGGCCGAAGTGCACAAAGCGACACTGGCCATTCTTTCCGTTTCCACGGCGCATGTCATGACCGTGGACGAAATGATGGAAAAAGTGAAGATGGCCGAGCCTGTGGCGGCATGAATGGCAAGGGCTGCAACGCCGCAAGGCAGCCCGGCACGGCTTCGATGGACAATTAGCCGCTCTTTCCAGGCGCATGGGCAGCCGCCCTTGCGCCGCCTCATTGCCGCCAATCAATAGTCAGGCCGGCTGCACAATCAATCTTTCATCCACGAATTTCCCGTCCTCGAGCACCACCTTGCCGTCGAGCTCCACCGTGCACTCGACCATCGGCATGTCGATATGTCCCGTCGTATCGCGCTTGCCGCCCATGTCGGAATTCGGGCCGGTGGAGAACAGGAAATTGCCGGCAAACACGCGGCCGGAAGCGTTGATCCGGTTCTGCTGGTTTCCATGCAGCAGTATCTGGTCCCAGTGCGCGCCGGGATGCAGCCCGAAGCCAAGATGCGATACCGCGTAGGGATCGATATCGTCCGCCGAGCGCTTGTTGCGGTCGAGCCAGTACTTGAAGGCCTTGGCGTCCATCCCGCCGCTGACTTCCCGGATGAAACCGTCGCGCACGACCAGGCGTATTTCGCTTTCGACGACGCGAACGTAGGGCAGCACCCACAAGTCGCCGGGCTGAATGACCACCACGCCGTTCGCCGTGCCCTCATCCGGAAAATTGGTAATGTGGCCGGCGCCCCAGTGGTCGAAGCGGCCCGGCTCTTCGGCAAAGCCGTACTGCACCTTGACCGGGAACTCGCCGCGATTCCACTGAAGATCGGTGCCGGCCCGGTTGGTCAGACGGATGGTGCGCGCCGCCCCCCACAGTTCGGCGGCCGTCAGCACCGCGTTCTTCAGTCCTGGCGGCGATTGCAGGCGGCGCAGCTCATCCGGATGGTCGACAATGGAAAGCACCCGGGTTCCGGCCGCCCTGACTTCACGCACCCATTTGGAGAAATTGGGAAAATGAAGCGCGCACAGCAGGTCGCAAGCCTTGAGCGCGTCAAGCAGCCCGTTGGCCGAGCCTATCGCATCGACGCCGATCCGGGTTCTATCGGGATTCTTGCTGATCCCGATTTCATAGGCGCTTGCCCCCAGGTCGTTGGCCGCGGCGAACCCCGCAGCCACGTACTCACGAGGAGAGCTAGCATCGGTCAGCAAAATAACGGTTTCGCCTTGCCTGAGGTTGCAAAGCTCAAATTCTTTACGGAACAGACTAAACAGCTGAATCGTATTCGAGATTTCCATGATTCTTCCGCTTTACGTAAGGGCGCTGAGCCCGGTTATTCATGCCCGGCAGTCAGGAACGACAACACCGCGCTGTTGAACTCCGATGGATTGGTCTGGGAACAGGCATGGCCGCCGTAGTCGATGAAAACCAATTTGGCGCCCGGAATAAGCGCGGCCAGTTCACGCGAGTAATAAGGCGGAGTCAAGAAGTCGTCTTTGGCGCAAAGCACCAGGGATTCCGTGGTGATGCGGTGCACCCGGCCAGTCTGATCATGATTCAATACAGCCTCGATGCGCGAAGCCATGATTTCGGCGTTGAAATCGGACTCCACAAGCCCTTTGTCCGCCGCCTCCAGAAGCTGGGCGTTCTGCCTGATCCAGTCGCTGGGATACAGGAAAATCGGCGTGCTTCGCCGATACGCGGCCACCCCGTCGCTGCGCAGCAACGCCAGCCGCATCCCCATCGCAAGCTTGGTGAAGTGGTCGGCATTGGCCCTGGTTCCATAGAAAACCGCGCGCCTGAAGCGCCCTGGATGATCCACCAGCGCGGCCTGCATGAGCATGCCCCCCGTCGAATGGCCCACGGCGTCGGCTTCGGCGATGCCCAGGCTATCCATAAGATCGATAAGATCCTGGGCCAAAAGCTCTACGGAATACTTCATGACGGATTTCGTGCTGCGCCCCGTGCCGCGATGGTCGTAGACGATCACGCGGTAGTGCTTGGCGAACTCCGCGATCTGAGGAGCCCAATACGCGCCCACTCCCCCCATTCCCGTGCTGAATATCAAGGGAAAGCCTTCGCCGTGGCTCTCGTAGTGCAGTTGCCCATCGGCGATGTCAGCGTACGGCATCATGCCTCCCCGCCCCGTTCGCCGAGGCATCGTCCGTCGCGGACGCAAGGTAAGCCGTGCTGGCGATTTCGATCAGGAATTCAGGCTTCACCAGCTCCGTAATGATGCAGTAGCGTGCAGGCGGCGCTTTGCCGAAGTACTCCGCGTAAACCTCGTTCATGGCGGCATAGTCGGCCCGGCTCTTCAGGAAGATCTGGTTGTAGGCAACGTCACTCAAGTCCGCTCCCGCGGCATTCAGCACCTTGCGTATGGCATCGAGCACGCACCGCGTCTGCGCGCGCACATCGCCCTCGCCCACGGTTTTCCCTTCGGCATCCAGCGCCAGCGTGCCGGATACGTAAATCGCATTGCCCGCCCTGGTGCCTGGCACATACGGCGCCAGCGGCTTTGCCGATCCAGGTGGAATAATCGGTGTCCAAGTCATTTGTCCCTCTTCATGTCTGGTTGGTAGAAAGACCGAAGCGAATCCTATACACCCACAAACCGCTCGAGTCCGATGGTTTTCTCGCATACGACGGCTATCAGCAGCGCGACGCCGACCAGCATGGCCGACAACGCGGCCAGCGTCGGGTCGACGTTCCATTCGAAATACTGGTACATCGCAATGGGCAAAGTCACCGTATGGGCGTCGATCAGGAAGATCGCCACCCCGAAGTCGTCGAACGACACCACGAAGCTGAAAAGCGTGCTGGCGAACAGCGCGGGACGCAGCAAAGGCAGCGTGACACGCCAGAAAACCTTGACCGGATCCGCCCCCAAGCTTTGCGCCGCTTCGTCAAGCCGAAGGTCGTACCTGGCCAGGCCATTCAGAACGAAGCGCACCGTAAAGGGAAACGCCAGAATCACGTGCGCAATGACGATATTCCAGAACCCGACGTTCATTCCGGCTTTGCTGAAGGTATTCAAAAGCGCCAGCCCGGTAACGACCAGGGGAACCAGAATAGGCAGCGAAAGCAGGGTTTCCGCGATTCTTGGCGGAATGAACCGGAAACGCCATTGCGCATAGCCCGCGCAGGTTCCGATGAACAGCGACACAGGCGTGACGATCAAGGCGATCTTCAGGCTGGCGCGCAGCCCGTCCATAAGCTCGGTCACGGAAAACACATTGGCAAACCAATGGAAAGTGACCCCGCTGGTCAGCGAAGGGCTGATGCCGTTCGGGTTGACCGACACCAGCACAATGACCACGAGCGGCAGCAGAAACAAGGTCAAGGCGAAAATGCGCGCCAACCAAATCGCGGTCCTGGCCAATGCAAACGCCAATCTGTCCCAAGCGAAAACCATGCTAGCCTCCCGACCGGAATTCAAAGCGGCGCGCCCAGTAAAGAATGAGGGCCGTGACAGCCAGCGACAGGACCGCCAATGTGGCGGCGGTGCCCCGATCCAGAACCTGGACGGCCTCGCTGTAGATGGCGTTGGCCACCATGTTCACGCTGCCGCCACCCAGTATCAACGGGCTGGAAAACGCCACGCTCGCCAGCACGAAGCCCAGCGACATGGCGCTGACGATGCCCGGCGTCAACAATGGCAGCGTGACGCGGAAGAAAACCTTGAATTCGTTGGCCCCAAGACTGGCGGCGGCCTCTTCGAGCGTGCCGTCCATGCGCCGGAAGCTGCCGATCAGCATGAAGATCATGAAAGGCAGGACAAACGCCGTCGTGCCTATGATGACTCCCGGCTCATGGCGCAAAAGCGGCAGGAATCCATCTTGCGGCACCCATCCGATCCAGCGCAGGAACTGATTGACCAGGCCGGTATTGGCCAGAATGATGGTCAATGCATAAAGACGGACGATCATGCTGGTCAGGAACGGCACCGTCACGCACATGATCAGGGCCGCCCGCACCCAGTTGCGCTTGGTCCTGACCACCCAGAAGGCAATGGGCAAGGCCAGCAGCAATCCAATCAAGACCGTAATGAAACCAATCCGCAACGTCGCGACAAGCTGATCCAGGTAGAGCGGCTCCGTCAGAACCCGTACGTAATGCGTCAGCGTATATCCATGGGCTCCGCCAGGCGCCTGGAAGCTTGCGGCAAGCAGCCCCGCAATGGAAACGCAGAAAAACGCCGTCAGAATCAACGCGGGCCATATCAACAGGCTGCGCTGAATAGGTTTGCCCGCTTGCTGAACCCAGGAAGAAATCATGCCGGCCTCACTGGAACCACCGCGTCGGCCGGCCACCGCAGCCAGACTCTTCGCCCGGCCATGGCTTCCATACCGCCCTCGTTGGCCGGCTGAGCGACAATGAACGAATAGCCCGGCACGGCCACCGTCACCATCTGGTGATTGCCAAGGTAACTCACATGGCTGACACGGCCTTCCACCGAATTGGTCTTTTCCGAACCGCCGTCCAACTGGATGCGAATCCGTTCCGGCCGGATCATGGCGAAGATATCGGCCGGAAAATCGCCAGCGGCCAATTCCACCTCGCCGCCCCATTCCGCCCGCGCCGCACATCGCTCTCTCGAACGTTCGCCGATGCGGGCCTGGAAGATATTCGACTGCCCGACGAAACTTGCCACGAATGTGTCGCGCGGGCGGCTGTAGATTTCAGAAGGCGAGCCGATCTGCCGGATCTCGCCGTTGGACATGACGACGATGCGGTCGGACATCGACAACGCCTCTTCTTGATTGTGCGTGACGTAAATGGCGGTCACGCCCGCGTCGCGCAGCAAAGCCCGCAGCTCGCCCTGCATGGAAGTACGCAACTGCGCGTCGAGGTTGGACATGGGCTCGTCCAGCAGAAGGAGATCCGGCCGAATCGCCAGGGCCCTGGCGATGGCGATGCGCTGCTGCTGCCCTCCGGAAAGCTCGTGAATGCGGCGCTTCCCCAGGTTCTCGAGCTGCACGTAGCGCAATACGTCGGTGATGCGGCTACGCATCTCCGCTTCAGGAAGCTTGCGCATCTCCAGCCCGAAGGCGATATTCTGCTCGACGTTAAGATGCGGAAAAAGAGCGTAATTCTGGAAGACCAGACCGATGTTGCGCTTATGGGGAGGCACGCCCGACAGCGAAACGCCTCGAAGGCTGATCGTGCCGCCGGACGGCTGCAAAAAACCCGCAATGGCGCGCAGCAGCGAAGTCTTTCCGCTGCCGCTTGGCCCGAGCAGCGTCACGAACTCGCCTTCATGCACGTCGAAGGAAGACGGCCGCAACGCCACCACATTGCCATAGGCGATCTCCACCGACCGAAGCGACAACAACGTATCTGAACTGGACATGGCAATTCTTGAGGAGCGATTCACCGGGTCAACGCTTGGTCATGGGCAGGATTTCCTTGTCCCATTCCTCGATCCATTCGGCGCGATTCTTCGTCTGCGCCTTTTCGTCGAAGAACACCAGCCGCTTGAGGTCTTCGCGCGTTCCGCCGACGATGCTGACAACTTTGGAGTCGATGGGCACGTCGGGGTTGGTGGCCATGACATAAAGCGCATTCACAATACGTTCAAGCCGCTGCGGTGCAAGCACATAGCGCAGGAACTTTTTCGCATCCTCGGAATTGGGCGCGTTCTTCACAAGCCCAAGCACATCCAGAATGCCCACCGCCCCCTCTTTGGGCACAACGTAGCGCGCCTTCAACCCCTTCTCGATCGGCCCCGACACCGCGCCGCTTACCACGGTTTGCGCCCATACCTCGCCCTGCGTAACAAGCTGGATCTGCTGCGCGTCGCCATCCGCCACAAGCAAAAGGTTCTTGCCCAGCGTCTTGACTTTCGCCAAGCCCGGCGCAACATTGCTTTCCGTGCCGCCCGCCAGCTTGTTCATCATGAGAAGGAAGGCGCCGCCCGCATGCCTGGGGGAAGAAACGCCGACCTTGTTTTTAAGGCGAGGATCCCATAGGTCGTTCCACGAAGTGATTTCGAAAGGAACCAGATCCGTACGGTAAAGAATGCCGTAGCTCAACAGGAAAAAGGGCAGAAACGGCAGTTGCTTGCCGTCCACATAACGAACGCCACGGTCCTTTTCCAGATTGACCTCGGGAAAGTCTTTGGGATTCAGGGCCTGAAACAGCCCATCCTGATACCCCTGGGTTGCCACGTCGGAACCCAATGTAACGATGTCGATCTGAGGTTTTTGCTTCTGCGCTACCAGCTTCTGGTAGTTGGACAGCGAATTGCCATAGATCAAATTGACCTTGATGCCGGTTTCCTTCTCGAACGGCTCGGCCAGAACCTTTTTAAACGTCTCGCCGTAGATTCCGCCCCAGGTGGCCATGGTGATTTCAGCCGCAAGAACCGAGCTCATGCCCATGACACTTAGCGAAACCGCGACAGCTATGCGACCCAACGATGTGTTCCATTTCATGATGTATCCTCTCTTAAGAATTAAGAATCCGGGTATACAACTGTGGTGCTACGCTGTAATCGTCACGGTCGAGGCCATTGAAAGCCCGTACGCCGGCCCAATGCCGGCCTCGTCCGCTATCGAGTGAAACTCTTGGGGCGGGTCATGCCGCGCCGCCCCCTTTGCCGCCATCCCGCGCATCCGGCGCCTGATAGCCAAGCTGCCCGGAAATCCGCCGCGTCACATCGATGAGCGCCGTCGCCTGCCGGCCGACGCCATCCAGTTTGAAGGCGGGATCCTGGCTGATGATGGCCAACGCCGCCACCATCTTTCCGTCCGCCCCGAACACCGGTGCGGCCAGAACCTTTATTTGCAGCGGCTTGAGCCCTTCCCGCGTTGCCAGCAGATCGCGGCGCGTGGCCAGCCCGGAACGACGTATGTTTTCCAGTTCCGCGTTCAGTTCGGCATCGCCAGGCACAAGGGCGCCCCGTTCCTGGCGCTCCTTGGCGACAAGATCCTCCCACCGGTCGGACGGAAGATGCGCCAAAAAGCAGCGGCCGGCCGCCGTGGCCGTTACGCTGACAAGGGAACCGATCTTCACCTCGTACGGGAAGTTTCGATACCGCTCGACACTGTGTATGGCTATCGGCCCGCGGTCGCCCCAGGTCAAAAGCGTGACTGGCTCATTCAAGCCTTCGCAAAGCTCTTCCATCAAAGGCTGGGCCACTTTCATCAGGTCGAAGCGGCGCAGTGCCGCCATGCCGAGGGGAACCAGGGCCGGCCCAAGGTCGTAAAGCCCCGTCGCGGCGTTCTGGTTCACCATGCCCAGGTCGCGCAGATTGACAAGATAGGATCGGAGCACATTCGCCGGCATGCCCAAGTGGCGGGACAGCACCGACAGACGACATGGCATGCCAATGGAAGCCAAGGCGTTCAAAATCTCGAACACTTTGCCCACCGCCTTGATGCGCCCTTTGGTGTTTTCTTCCGACAATGGCTCAGCCGATTTCATGATCGATAGACCCCGATTTCTATTTTATTCAGCATTGCTGAATTCATTCAGAATATAAGAAAAGTCTATGCGGCAAGCCACGCAGCGTCAATACGGGGTTTTCCATGATGATTGGCGTCGGCGTCTTTTTCCGAGCCTAAGCTGGGCGCCCTACCGCCACAACTGATACAAATACTTGTGGCGGAATTTTTCCCAGGCGTGCAAGCACCCTTGCACAACAGAAGGCCAGCGGCCATCCAGGGAGGAATTAAACAGGCCCCGCTTCGTGCCCTGGTCGACCACGGTTGGCTCCAGCCACAGCATCTGAACGCCCAATTCCGTGTCCATGATGTCGAACGCGTTGTCGATGGCGTGGCGCATTTTGTTGCGGGCTATCCAGTCCAAGCGCTTCCGCGCCGCGTCGGCGTTGATGATGTACGAGTCGGTAAAGCGCCCTTTGCGCGCAGGGTACAGATGCTGCCCTTTTCTACGCTGGCGGCGCGGCGTGTACCAATTGCCGCCGCAGCCAATGAACGCCACAGCAGGGGTATTGGCGTAATCGCGTTTCAGTTCACGCAGCGCGCTCTCGACTCCCTGCTTGAAATTGCGGTGCAAAATGGCGTCGTCCTCCAGCACCAGGCAATACCGCCAGCCCCGGGCCACGACCCTTTGCATGATGGCAATATGCTTCAGGCCACAGGATTTATGGCCATTGGTAAGCTGGGGATTCGGCAGATAATACCGGGCATCCAGCTCGGACGTGATCTCGTGGGCGTCGTGTTCCAGCACCAGTTCGCCCACCAGCCCAAACCGCCGCAGCTCCCTTTCGATATGGGCGCGCCTTTCGGTGAACACCTTCACGTTTACAATGCAGATGCCATCCAAACCCCACGCTGCGGTTTGAATGGGGACTTCCTTATAATTCATAACAACGTTCCGCGCATAACTATTGC
>CALMPB010000507.1 GCA_937871985.1 uncultured Burkholderiaceae bacterium | reverse complement strand
CCAGGAGCTCATGCACCGCGACAATATGGTTTTCGTGCGCCGCCAGGGCGCGGCAACGGCCGCTCCCGAACAAGCGCCCAAGCAGCGCACAGACTCGGAATAGGCCAGCATCCAGGTACCGGAAATAGCGTATTTCCAGAGGCAATGCCGGACATTGCCACTCACACCGCAACAACGGGAACCGTGATTCCCAACCCTCGTGCAACCGCGGGGCCTACTCGCACCCGCGCTCCCCATCGCAAACGCCCCGCCGATGTGAGTGCGCCAAGCGCGCTCCTCTTCTGAAACGCCTTCAACATTTCCCCCTTGAAACGACTCATATTGCGCGGCATTGCCGCGCTGCGGGTTTCTACGCATAGCTCGTAGTTTCGATAGCGTTTATATTTCAAAAAAGTTTTTTGAATGCGAAAAAAGTTTTTGAATTACAAACACCCACCAAAAAAGCAGTCGTGCATCAGCGTAGGGGTTGCTCTTGGTGCAATCGGGATATGCACCTCCAACCTACAGCGACGCGACTCAATATCCGGAGACTCTATGAACAGGCACCACCGCAACTTTGCATGCGCAACACTCACTGTTTTGTGCTTGGCCGCAATCGCCCCCGCTCAGGCCGCCAGCACAGTCACCTTGCACGGGCTTGTTGACGCCTATGTCGGCAGCATGAAGTTCAGTGGCGAGCCGGGAAGGTCGAATACGGTAGGTAATGGCGGACTGACGACATCCTGGTTCGGGCTTTCGGGAAGAGAGCAGATAAACAGCAATCTGACGGCGACATTCGATCTGGAAAGCTTTTTCCAAGTCAATAATGGGGAAGGCTCTCGATCCAGGCCCGGCGACACATTCTTCTCCCGCCAAGCCACAGTAGGCCTCAAAGGGGACTGGGGAGCGGTAAAGCTAGGACGAAACCACGCGCCTAATTTCTATCCACTTGTATTTTCCAATCCTTTCGGCGCTTCCACCACATCGTCGCCACTATATGTACATGCCCACATGCCGACCATTGGAACTCGAGGCCCGAGCTGGACAAGCGCAATAAACGGCGATGCCGGCTGGAGCAACAGCCTGGAGTACAAAACTCCCAGCATAGGTGGCTTGACGGGTACCGTTGTATACCAGTTCGGCACGGGCGACCAGGATAACAGCAAGAGCAATGCCGGCGCGAACGTGATTTATCGTAATGGGGCATTCATGGCTACGGCATTTGTCCAGCATGTACGCCTGAACAATCCGGATGGCTTGCCATTGGGGCCCGTTCTAACAGAGGAAACCACGTGGTTCGGAGGAACAAGCTACGACTTCAAGTGGCTCAAGCTATATGGCAGTTATCAGCAATCACGCCACAACACGCCCCTGAAAGATAAAACATGGCAACTGGGCGCCAGCGTCCCCGCGGGGAAAGGGAAGTTTATGGTGAGCTGGGCGCGCACCGATCGCGATACCGGAAGCCAAAAGCTAAAACGCGATACAGTCTCCGGCGCTTATGATTATTCATTGTCAAAACGCACGGATGTTTATTTGCTGACCATGTACGACAAAATAACGAATTACAGCTCTGCAACCAGCGTAGCGGTAGGCATGCGTCATCGCTTCTAGCATGCATTCCTTTGGGGCGGTGCAGCAAACCGTAACAATCGCAAGGCCACACCTTTACTGCGATGTCGTCTGCACCGTCTCTTTGCCCATATAGCCAAGCCCGCGCGAAATGTCCCTGGCTGCATCAAGGACGCAAGGTATGACGGTTTGGGCAATGAACTCGTCGGAAAATTTTTGTATGATGGATGTGGCATTTACCGCTGCGACGACAGTGCCATCCCGGTCACGAATAGGCGCTGCAATGGATCGAACCCCTGGATGGAACTCTTCATCGGTCATCGTATAGCCGCGCACTTGCGACTGCCGCAACATTTTCCTGAACATCTGCGGATCGGTTATCGAATGCTCGGTGAGAGCCGGCAAAGGTCCCTTGCCTATGATGGCTTGCAATGCCGTTTCATCCAGATGAGCAAGCAGCATGCGGCCAATAGACGTCGCATACGGCGGAACAATTGACCCGACGTGAAGATTGACCACTGGCATCAACGCCACACGGGCACTGGCAATATACACAACATGATTCTGCTCAAGAATCCCCAAATGCACCGAGGCGCCTACCCGATCCCGCAGCAGATTGATTGCTGGCTGCGCCAGCTCTATCAGTGACAGCCCGCTCAGGTATGTATAGCCCAAAGTCATCGTAAGCGACGTGGGCCGATACCGCTTGGTCGCCTCGTTGCGGCTCAGATAGCCCAATCGCTCCAACGTATGAAGATAGCGATAGGGCTTAGTGCGGCTCCAGCCCAGGCGAAGCGCAATATCAGACAGATTAAGGCCTTCTTGCGAGTGCTCGAAGACACGCAAAACGGTTAACCCATGAGCCAATGCGTCAACCCAATACGGGTCCTTTTCATCATCTTCGGCCAACTGCTGTGGGGGATCCTGTTTCATTTGGGCGCTCTCTTGCAACCCGGGGATTTGCGGGACAGCTTGCCAGGCATTTCACAGCCAAGCTGTCCCACGATCTGGGTTTCATCAAAATCCGGAATATCGATATCGTTCCCGCGATGCTGCCGGTAACAGCTGAATCCAATATATCAACTGCCGCGTATTGTACCGAATTCAGGCATGAACTCCCTTTTATTATCCCACGCCCAAGCAGCAAACGTTTTGGCGGACAAGCCCGTTGCGTGGGTAAAGTCGGGAGTGCTGGCCGGCGCCTGCGCGACCGTTTTGTGTTGATACTCCACCAGGAGGCGAGCCACAGAGAAGGATGCCGTAGGGTGGCTGGCCAGGTATTCCGCCACAGCGTCCTCAGGGCTGATGCGCACACAGCGAATGGGACGGCCGACGGCCTCTGCGATCTTTTGTACCTGCTCTTTGATGGTGAGCATGCCGGGCCCGGTCAAGGTAAGGGCCTGCCGGTCAAGCCCGGATGTCAACAAGGCGCGGGCAGCCACATTCGCGACATCATCTTCATGCACGGGATTACGCAACGATTCAGGGTAGGCGACACGCACTTCGTCGCGCTCCAGAATGGATGCCGCCCACTGCAAACAATTTGACGCAAGCAGATCGGGCCGCAAAAACGTCCAACCAAGCCCATTCTGCTGTATGGACTCTTCGGCTCTGCGATGCCGTTCGGCAATGGGATTGCGGCTTTGCGCCGGAACCTTGGTTACCGACGCAGAAGACAGCAATACGACGTGTCTCACACCGCACTCAGCGGCAAGCGGAAATAAACGCGGATCGAGGTTGGGGGGGGTATAAAAGAACGCACGCTCGATGCCAGTTAGAGCGCGCTTCATAAGCGCCAGGTCTTCGAACTCTCCGGGAACGATCTCCGCCTGGCGTAGTTGAGGCGGAACGCGGCCTAAATCCCGAACGAGTACGCGAACCGCCACACCATCATCAAGCAGACGACGAACCAATAAGCCGCCTATCCGCCCCGTTGCCCCCGTTACCAACACGCGTTTCATGGCAGGCTCAGGCGCGCGCCAGAATCGTCTGATATGCGCTTTTCAGGTTTTCCGCACTATTGCCACGCCATGCGACGACCCCATCCGGACGAATCAACATAGCATTGCCCGGTTGTATTTTCAGCGGTTCTACAGACTCGACAAGCGTAGTCTGCTGAGGAACACCAAGTTCAGCACCCACAGCCTGAAGGCTCTCGACCAGGGCAGCGCTATCAGTATAGATTTGAAACTGTTGACTCAAATAATGGCGTGTATTGAACTTTTTCCCATTGCTGTTGAGATAGACATATGGGACCCGGGCCCCCGGCATCGCCGTCGGAGCACTTGGATCTTCAAAGGGATACTCAAGCGAAGGCGTCGATTGATCCGGATGTTTCACAAATGCCCCGTCAACGCAAACATATCCGAACATCATTGTGGCGTGATCGATAGGATCACCGGTAATTTCCGCCAGACTCTTCATATCACGGCGTTCGGCCAAATTGGCAGCCTGCCACGTACATACAACTTCCGCGTAGGGGCGCCGTTCTATATCGTAGCTGGCCAACAATCCCGGCCCCGCAATGCCGCGCACTACATAACCCAATTTCCACCCAAGATAGAACCCATCCTGCAAAGCCGTATTGCCCCCCTGGCCGCCGGTGGGTGGCATGACATGGGCCGCATCGCCGGTTAAGAACACTCGCTGAGTACTGAGGCGATCAGCAATACGGTGCGAATAGTTATAGGTGGTTTCGCCGGTGATCTCGATGTCCAACTGGTCTTCCGTCAGGCCAAGCAAAATATATATCAGGTGGCGGGTTTCCTCCGGTGTCCGGGCAGCATCGGACGAAAAATTGGCAACCCATTGATTTTTATAGTCGGTGCTGACCAGAATACCAGAGTCATCGGGGAGATCGGTATTTTGCACATAATGAATTACCATCGAGTTGTCACCCGCCCAGCGAGACAGGTCGGCGTTGAAACGCACGGCCGTGACCGACTTGAGGTGACCCACTCCATGGTCGGCAATACCGATCTGCTCTTTAGTGTTGCCTCGAATACCGTCACATGCAATCAGATATTGAGAAGTAATTGCGTAGGTCGAGCCATGGTGAAGATCACGAATACGTAAATCTACGCTATCTTCCCGCTCGGCAACACTTTCGCATTCTGAATTGAAACGTATATCAACATTGAGCTCCCGCGCTCGATCAAGCAGAGCTTCTTCGGCCCTCGCCTGGCTTGCCATCCCTGGAATCTCCGGCGAAAACCGCGAAAAATCCGGCCGATGGGCAATATGGTCGTAAATCACCTTGCCGGTCAAGCTCTCCGAAACTAAAGAGGTGATAGCGGGTTTGCCTGGCGGCCGTGCCGCACGAATGGCATCGGTAATGCCGGCGACCCTCAACATTTCCATTGTCACGGGATTCTGGCCCCGCGCTTTGGGCAAGACCGACGTGGACGGATGCCGTTCAATCAGAACGGCACGTACGCCGTTCAGCGCCAAAAAGACGGCGGCAGACAGGCCGGCCAGCCCCGCACCAATAATAACGACATCGTGTTGTTGCCTTAACATCTCTTGAAATCTCCTTGGTTCGCTTACCTAACTACAGCTGTACTTGTTTTTCCCAGAACACGACCTTGGCGCGTGACCATACGATCAGCCGGTCAGCTCCCAGCCCGAGCAGCCCAAGCGTGACAACAACAGCCAACGCGGAAGCCGGGTCGAAATAGGACGAATAACGCACAATCAAATATCCCAGGCCACTGGACTCTCCAATAAACTCAGTGACGCTCATGACAATCAGCATGATGGGCGTGGCGATACGCAGGCCCGTGAGCAAGGAAGGCAGCAATGACGGCAGCAGGACATCCCTTAGCAATTGCCAGCCCCTGACCTGGTTATTGGAGGCCAGCCACAGCAAGCTCTTGGGGATGGCACGGGTGCCCGCATACATTTGGACAAACAGCGGGAAAAAGCACTCCAGTCCAACCTGAACGATCTTCGACCAGGCCCCCAGGCCGAAAATGAGGATGATTACGGGGTAGAGCGCCAATTTCGGCACTGGATAGAGCACAGAGACCAGAGGATTCAGAGCTGCGTTGAAGTAGCGGTTCCTGGCACAAACGATTCCAAGCAATGATCCGGCAACAAGGGCAAGCGCGAGCCCGGCAAACCCTTTTGACAGCGTGGATAGTGCGTTGTCGAGCAGAACCCCTGAGGCCAACAGATAACCCAGCTGAGTAAATACGGTAATCGCGCTGGGAAACATTCGTGTGCTGCTGAGGACGGCAAAGCCTTGCCAGATGCCAAGGAATATAAGCACGCCCAGCAGTTTGGCGATGGTTGAGCGTTTACTCATCTCTGTGAGCTCTCCTGATTGAGCATCTGGCCGCGGCACAGGGCCGATGCGACACGCTGCAACACGAGATTGGAACAGTAGCCAGCCACTGCTATGAACAAGATTGCGGCATACATTTCGGCATATTCGCCGTTTTCGTATGCAGACATCGCCAAAGAGCCGAGCCCATCCGAATGGCCGATGACCTCAGTTGCCACCATCAGAATGAATGCGACCATAAGGCTGATGCGAAGGCCTACGAAAATTCGAGGCAGGCTCGCCGGAACGACAACTTCCATGAAACACCGCAGCCGGCCGACCTCATTGTTCTTGCTCAGCCAGATAAAACTTGGGTTGATACCCAGCGCGCCATTCATGGCATTCAAATAGGCCGGAAAAAAGCAGCTGAGCGAAATAATGATGATTCGAGATGCATCGGAAAACCCAAGCCAAATAGCAATGGCCGGAAACAAAGAAATCTTTGGTATGGAGTGCACGAAGCCTTGCACCGTATCGAACAAATCCTGCGTCACGCGGGATACGCCCGAAAGCAGCCCCAGAGCGACACCAATGGCCGAACCGATCACAAAACCGACGTAGGTTCGATATAAACTGGCTCCCGCCTGCGTGAATATCTCCCCATGCGTAATCAGGTTCCATGATTCTTTCAGTATGGTTGATGGCGCCACCATATAGCCGGGGAAAACATGGCTGCGAGCCGCGACTTCCCAGAGAACGATGAGGACGCAGGGAAAACCTAGCGTGATGGCCCAAAGCTCGGAACTGGGCTTTCTATTTCTGTAGATCATTTGTTTTGGCGTCAAGGACTCAGGATGAAGCGCTTTGTCGAATCAATTCCCACAAGTGGGTGCGGTACGCCTGCACCTTGGGATCGGCTTTGGTTTGGGCGCTGCGGGGGCGCGGCAGATCAATAACGCACTCTTCTACAACGGTGCCAGGCTTTCGGCCCAGCACGACGACGCGGTCTCCCAAAAAAATCGACTCGGTAATATCGTGCGTGACGAAAATAACCGTAAGCCCTGACTCTTGCCACATGCGGGTGAGCTCTTCTTGCATTTCCTCGCGCGTCTGCGCGTCCAAAGCCCCAAAAGGCTCGTCCATCAACAGGACATCGGGCTGCATAGCAAGCGTTCGCGCCAAGGCTGCGCGCTGGCGCATACCACCAGAAAGTTCGTAAGGATAGGCACGCCCGAATCGGTGCAGGCCGACCTTATCCAAATACACCGTGGCTTCGGTCAGGGCCTGGCTGCGACTTTTACCTGCCTGCTCAATCGGCCAGGCGATATTCTGCAAGACTGTTTTCCAGGGGAAAAGTGTGGCCTCCTGGAACACCATGCCAAGCTTTCTTGTTGGATGTGTTATGGGTTGCCCGTTGATCAGGACCCTCCCGGTCGAAGCTGTCTCGAATCCGCCGATAATGTGCAGCAAAGTACTTTTGCCGCAACCGCTTGAGCCCAGGACGGTAACAAACTCACCTTGCCGGATATTCAAATCCACAGGGCCAAGTGCTTGAAAAGCATGACGGTGTCGCTTGAACGTCTTGGTAACTGCTTCGACTTTGATCATGTTGTTTCGTTAATTTCCATTAATTAAAGGCCACGATCAACGCGTGAGTGTGTAGCCTTTCTCGATGAGCTGGCTTGCCTCGAGCTGGGGGCCCGGGGGCAAGAAGTGGGCGTCCGCCATGTCTTTGATGGTTGCATCGATGTCTTCGAGACTAAGCCTGCCTCCAGGCGCTCGCCCACCATCCGGACCCGCTTTCGCGGAGGCAGGAGTGACATAGCCCGCGGCGATGAGAGCTGGATAGTAATGGCTGCGGTTTTTTGCCCAGTTGGCCAATGCGCTCTGGTAATCTCTTCTCCAGGCGCAAAAGGCTTTGGGGTGTTCTTTCAAGAATTGCTGGGTGAAAAACGCCATGGTCGTTGGATGCGCCTGTTGTGTGGCCTGCATGGGGCGCATCAGGATATCGACTCCCCCGTCAGCCTCGGCCTTGGCCAGGAACTGCCGGGCAAGCCATGCAACATCGATCTGCTTGTTACGCAGCGCTTGCTCGTTAGCAGGAATCGGAAGAGACACATAGCTGACGTCGCCAGGCTTCAATCCCGCTCTGCGAAGGGCGCTCTTGATCCAATATTCACTGATTGTGTTTGGCCCCAATATGCTTATACGCTTGCCTTTTAGCTGCTTGATATCTGTGATGCCGCTTTCTCGCAACACAGCAAACGCGCCCTGATTATCGTCTTTGTTGGTCTCGACTATGGACGCCACAGCGCGTATTGGAATCCCGACCCTCACAGCTGTGATCAAGGCAGGAAGCGTGATCGAGCCAGCATCCAGACTGCCGGCCTGCACAGCGGTCATTCGGTCGCCGGGCCTGAATTTTTGTGGCTGCAAATCATAAAAGGAACCATTGCCGGGATAGTTTTTCCGGTCGGCCCATAACAAGGCAAGCGGCTCTTCACCGCCGCCCGTTATGCCGTATCGTATGGCCACGGGTTTGGCAGGAGCCGCCTGCAAATCGACGGCGGCACAACGATCCGATGCATTGGTCACTTCGGCATGGGCCGAAATCGAGAAGCTCGCCATCAACACCGCCGCGGCACAAGCAAAGCGATAACAAAAGGTATGTTCAAGTCCAGCCAAGGGGGGACGCATGGGCTTCTCCTTTCGAAGGTCACGGAGTTCTACGAATCAGTATGTTTTGTATTCGAAAATAGTTTTTGTATTTTAAACAAGGGCAAAAAAGTGTTCTATGCGTAGAAACCCGCACTACGGCAAGACCCAATGGGCTTTCTCAGAGGTATCGACATGAGTTCGCCATACCTGCGGCATACATCCTTAGGCGTAGCTGCGGAGCCGCTATTTGCAGAGGCTTCTTGAAATAACGTCGAGTGATTCAGTCCATTAGACGCCGTGGACACGGCAAACATAGCTCCAGCCCAAGGCTCGCCGGCTTCTCTTATTGGCGCGGATGCACCCCGTCTTGACGAGTGCTCTCGTTGAAATCGATAGGTCGACCAAAAAACTGACTATTTGTGGCCAGTTGATATGTCTATTACGATCGGTCAGAACCCTTTCTCATCGAACACGGCTATATTTTCCTAAAGCGTGCTCTTCCCCGCCCCCTCGGGGTGCTTATTTTTGACATATTGGCTGGGAGTCATGCCGCTCCAATTAGCGAACACGCGAATAAAGCTTTTTTCCGATTCGTACCCAGTCGCGTCCGCCAGCTGTTTCACGTTGCGAACTCCCGTTTCGATCAGGAAAGCCGCACGAAGCATCCTTTGATTAGTTAAATAAGCAAAGGGCGTGACACCCATTACCGCCTTGAAGCGGGAACTAAAGTTCGATCGCGACATCGCAGCCCTACTGGCTAAGAGATCCATAGTCCATCGGACTTCAGGCTCGGCATGTATGCAGTTCAAGGCGCGAATAATGTGGGGATCCACCAATCCCCTTAACCATCCATCGCCTTCGAAATTTTTCTTCAGCAACTGCTCGCTCAATATGTTCACAAGCAGCAGCTCACCCAGCCGGACCATAGACAATTCGGATCCAGGCTGCCGTGCGAAAGACTCTTCGATTAGAGACTGCATCGCCATTGCCAGAACCTCGACTGAACGGCTTCTCTGGGCGTTCACGTGTACGAATGGCGGTAAAGCCTCAAATATTATGCGGTGGCAATAAGACGGTAGCCACAACAAGAGACTGTAAAGTTCAATCTCTTGCCCTCCCCCTCCATACTCAATAACCAGAGGCCTTCCCACACGCTCGATATGCAGATCAGCGAATAAATCCGAGAACGGCCTTTTCCCGCCGTCCGGATCGGAACTAATGGTGTGAGCCACGTTGGGCTGAATAAGCACCACTTCGCCTGGATCGACGCGAGTCGGCGGCAAATCTCGCACCTTCATCCAATAATGGCTGCCTTTTGACATCCGAATCAGTAGTGACCGGACTCCAGCGGAAGATAGCCCCCAGGGGGCAGACAGCTTGAAATGCGCGGACATCGCACGCTCGGCCCGAACACCGGAAAGAATTTCACTTAAGATATCCATTCACACCTCGGTTTTTTTGGCTGCCAAGAATATCTGTGTTTCGCCTCCGTTACTACGCGACCATATATATAGGGATAGTCGCCTTTTCAAGCTCAGAACCTCATCAGATAGCCGATTGGTTTGTTAATATTTTCTGCACACCCCATCGGCAAACACCGGGGAGGCATTCGCACCGGACCCACAATTCGAAAGGCCAAGTCGATTGAGCGCCACCTAGCTCGACTTGGCCAGTTTGTGACCCACGGCTCCTCTTCGTTGAGCGCGCTTCACAAACATTGAAGCAGCACCGGCCGTTGCAAGTTAGAAGCTATGTCGCAGGCCAGTCATCACAGCTGTTTGATTTCCACCCTGCTGTGCCAGTACGAGTGCTGTGCCGCTCGCTGCCGAGTTCGCCGATAGCCCCTTGTTTTTCATGTACGCGGCAGACACATATACAGCCGTACGCTTTGACAGCGAATAAGTAGCACGCGCAACGTAGTACCAAGCATTTGAGCTTTCGGTCGCATTATTGTAGCGCAGGTAGTTGACCGTTCCGTCCAGCGTAACGGCAGGGCTTAATCGATAGGAGGCGCCAAGCTGCCACATATCGCTGCGGTCGCCAAGTGATCGCCCGGAGTTGAAAGGCGCTGTTTTATTCAGTCCTTGAGCCGCATCCGTCTTGTGATTCATATACAGAAGACCGATCTTTAGGGCATCAAACTTGACATAGCCGTTGACCGTCCAGTGGGTATCGTTCTCTCCTGCGGCGAGCCCTTCATAATTCACCACCGGATTGTTACCCCGCATCGTGTCGTATCCTGCGGCTACACCCCAGTTCGCGGTATCGTACCCCATCATTGCGGACCAGGAGGAACACGCAGACTGATCACCATAATCGACGCCACAGTTGGCCGCCGCAGGAGTGACCCCCGCGACGCTGTTACGCCCGCGCGAATAAGCGGCTCCGAATTTGAATCCGTTGAAATTGGCACGGTATGTAATCGCGTTGTCAATGCGAGCGTTGGGGATAAAGGTGTCGAAGGCGGCAAGACCGTGCGCGCTGGGGCCCATGATGTCCGCACGAACAAGGCTGTAGAGCAACATGCTATTTTGGCGTCCGAAAGCCAGTTGTCCCCAGTCCCCCTTCAATCCGACCCAGGCTTGACGTCCGAATAAACGCCCCCCCTGCCCCGAGGTGCCCGTTCCCGTGTTGAACCCGGACTCGAGATTGAATACGGCACTCAAGCCATTGCCCAGATCTTCGCGGCCGCGCAGCCCCCAGCGCGATGGAACGGAGGACGTGAGGTTGGTGAAGTGCACGGAACTGTGCTTGCCGGTCTCCACACCGTTCTGATACTGGGGAATGTTGTTCACATACTCGATCGCCGTGTCGACAACACCATAGAAAGTAACGCTGGTCGAGTCCTGTGCCCGTGCCATGAAGGGTATGATCAAAGCGAATAAAAGCGCGCCTGATTTCATTTTCGAAATATTTGGTGATTTCATTAGTTATGCCTTACTTTTTGATTTGGGATAAGTTCTGTATTAATCGTTTGGAGCCGCGGCATTGCGGCTTGAATGCTTCTGATTCGATGTATATGCCCCCTCCTTTTATTACCCTTGCCCTGACGGCTATGGGCTGCTGCCAACACGCAGATCGTTTAAAGCTAGATGATCGTGTTCTAACCTTGTGCGTATGCGTGTGCTGAAACGAACTCGCATAACTGCCTTCCCAACCAATCCTCTGAAGTATTCAGGTGAGCAATGATTGACGTATGGTTATGACGGGGGACACGCACCACAGTGGGCGCCTTGCGGTTCTCAAGTGCCAGTTTGTAGGCGAGTTCCAAACAGTAAACATCGATCAAGGGGTTTTCATATTCCGCAAAAGCGATGAAGGTCGGGGGGCTTTGTGAACTCACGTGATTGACGGGCGACACTCGTTCATATACCGAGGCGTCGTTACCGTAATAGGCGCTTACTTTATGGGCATTCGGATTTTCCGCGACATTATTATCGGCGCGCACCCTTCCACTAATGATGATCGCACCGCGGACCCGTTCTCTTGCGCCAAAACGCTCTTCATAACAATAAGAAGCGACATGGGCGCCTCCAGCCGAATGCCCCATCAAAAAAACATTCTTCGGGTCGCCACCATATTTCTCGATGTTATCGACCACCCAATCGACCGCAAGCGCCATATCTTCTGATCCTGCCGGATAAGAGTGCTTTGGGGCAAGCCTATACTCCACATTAACCCCGACCATGCCGCGATTCGAAAAGTAATTTAGAACGTTCGAATACACTTCATCGCTCCGGTTACGGCTCCCTTCTACAAAAGCTCCGCCATGAACGAACATCACGACCGGGCGGCATGAATATTCCGGCTTCGTGAAAATGTCCAGCTGCTGCCGCTCATCGCCCGAACCGTACTGGATATTTCGGTGCACCACGATATTTTCTTTTGGCGCTTTTGCCAGAATCGGATCGTAGTGCTTGACTACTCGACGTACATTGGCCGCGACGTTGAGTCCCCACCGTGGCCCGATTTCCTCGAGAAAAAGGGTGGTTTGATGATCAACAGTTGAAGGCTGGACACTCATGGCATCGTTGCTCATCGTGGCTTTATCCCAATAAACTTCAGTTGCGATAGTTCCTCGATAGCAAACCGCACACCTTCACGCCCGAAACCTGAGTCTTTAACACCACCGAAAGGATAAGTATCCAGACGAAAACGGCTAGCCTCATTTATCCATAAGGAACCCACGTCAAACTCGTCGATGCACTCGAATGAGGCCGGTAATGATCGGGTGAAAACTGCACCCTGCAACCCAAAGGGCGAATCATTCGCAAGATCAAGCGCCTCACCGATGTCTTTTGCTTGCCGGATCACAACCAAGGGACCGAATACCTCGTCCTTCCACACTGAGCTGTTACCGGAATCGTCTGCGATTATCCCAGGGGTCACGAAGCACCCCTCTTGTTTAGGCGCGAGCACATATGTGGCTCCGCCTTTTATCGCGGACTCGGCCATTCCCATGACCTTGTCAGCAGCTGTTATCGAAACCATAGGACCAATATCTGTCTCCTTGTCTCTGGGGGAACCAACCTTGAGCTGCAGCGTAGCGGCGACTAAGTGGGCAAGGAACTCCTCATAGACTGCCGCGGCGACAATAACTCGCTGAGCGGAGACACACTGCTGGCCGCTCGCCTCGAAAGCCGCCGAAGCTATTTTTTTTGCCGCATCGCCCAGATCGGCATCTTCCAGGACAATGTTGGCTGAATTCGAGCCTAGCTCGGCGATGAACTTCTTCGCGCCGGCAAGCCGCGCGATTGCATTGCCGGCCTCCGAGCCGCCTGTAAAAGTAATAGCCCGAATACGGCGGTCTGTTACCAGCGGGGCGACCGGCATCCGATCGCCAACGACAACGCCCAGCAGGCCCGAAGGAAACCCGCCGGCATGGAAGCATTCGGCGATTGCCAAAGTCGTTCTGCTTGCGGCTAGATGAGGTTTTACGATTACCGCATTGCCGGCCGCCAAAGCGGGCGCGATTTTCTGGATTAGCAAATTGGCCGGGGCATTGAACGGCGTAATGGCGGCAACAACTCCATACGGTACTCTACGAGTAAACCCGAAACGCCCTGCGCCCGCCACGGTCATATCGAGAGGCAATGTCTCCCCGCCCATCGATTGAAGCTGAATAGCGCAGGCCCTGACAAATTGAATGGATCGAACGACTTCTCCCTCTGCGATTCGGCGAGGCTTACCGACATCCTCCAGAATCAGTTCCGCGATCTGTGACTTCCTTTCTTCCATCAGGCCTGCTGCAGCGTTAAGCCAACTTATCCGATGAAACAGAGGTACCGTCCGGTTCCCGATGAATGCTTTGTGTCCCGCTGCCACAGCATGCTCGACCTGTTCCGCGTTGGCTTCCTCGATGTGCCCCGCAACTTGAAGCGATTCAGGATGGATAAGCGGTATTCTTGAACCGTGAGCGCATGCCTGATATTCGCCTCCGATATAACTCTGTACAACCGCTAAGTTAGTTTTATGCATGTATCTCTCTTCCAGAACGTCTGAATGCAAAGCGCCGCTCTAACCTTTCAGATGAGCATCGCGGCGCTGATACAGGTCATCATCTGCATAGCCCATGGTTTCGGGCTTGGCGCGTCCCAACATTACCTGGAAATAGACTGGCTCCAAGCTCTTGTTTTCATAGCCATGTATGACGCCCGGTGGACACGACACGCACTCCCAAGGGCCCAACCGGGTCCAAAGCTGCCTCCCGTCCTCCGACTGAACAAAAACATCGAGAAAGCCCTGCAGTACAAAAAATACTTCTTCCACTTCGTGAGTGTGGGCAGCATTGCCTTGCCCAGGATTGACGAACATAATGCTGAGCGTAAACCCACGCGCTGGTATTATTGAAGGATCATCGAACTTGCCCGAGCCTCCTGCTCCGATAAAACGGTGCTGCGCCCGTTTGAACCCTTCTATCTTCGCGTCCTCGAACGCGTTCCAGTCAGAGGCTTTGTCCCTGAAGCGTCCCGTTTGTTGAGCCAAAATTTGCTCCAATGAAGCATTGACCAACTCTGTTGGACGAGCGTGTCGCGCCTTATACATAAAAACACTCCTAAAAAAGATCTCGTGCCCGGCGCATCGAACAAGGGCGATGCGCAAAACAAAGGACGCTTGCCACTTCCTACGTGTGCGGCGAAATAACTAAGATTGCCTGACGGGCAGATGGCGCTCGCCGTTCCTCTGCGCGAGAAAGGCATTACGTATCACCAGGCGCCGCTGCATGACTTCCGCATCGGGTTTGAACAGATGCTCACCCTCGCGCCCGAACTCAAGGCTGCGCAAGCCTTCGGCGATCATTTTGTCTTCCGACGAAACCTTCAACGTACGCGGCATGGTCACATCATGGAAAAATTTGTCCCACTCAAGCTGCTCCGCCTCCGTTTCGCAAGTACGGCACACATAGCGAATAACGCTAGTGTTTTCATCGTCGATAGGTACGAACCATAAATAAATGTGATATGGCTTGGTTCCTGGACGCCCGGTAATAGCCAGCGAAAAGTTACAAGGCAAGTTGAAGAGCTCTTCCGACTCGTGCCCACGTTTCCCCGCCTCGATGACATTGCCTTCCCCATCCTCAATGGTCACGGAACCGATCGTTCCGTCGGCTGAACTGAACCGTCGATTCTCCTGGGATGTTGTGGCGGCAAGCCCTGGCTGACCGTTGTAGTCCGTGATGGCCGACCAGTGCAGAATGGGCAAATGATGCGTATCAACGCCATCAATCGCCAGCAGCCAATTGGCATTCCAGCTTTCAATCATGGGATATCCGATCGCCCTGTTCTCGCCAAACAGCTCCGCAGGCAGCTCTTCTTCAGGAGGCGGCACCGGGAATTTATCTGGTTCGCCAATATAGGAGAAGATCAAGCCTCGTAGCTCAATGGCTGGATAAGAATGTGCCTTGAACCCCTTCGGCGGTGTCGAACCCTCTGGCTCCCACGGGATAAACGTGCACTGCCCATTGCCATCGAAACGAATGCCGTGAAATGGGCACTGCAAATCATCTCCGATCACCTTTCCAAGCGACAAGCGCACCTTTCTATGCGGACAAAAATCCGGGAACACATGAACGGCTCCTTCCGAGTCGCGCCAAACCACCATGTCCTCACCGAGTACGCGCACAGATACCGGCTTGTCCTTCAACTCCTCCGCGAGAAGAATCGGATACCAATAGTTCCTTAATCCTCTTTCCAAACCTTTTGGAACGTTGCGAACAATCTCTCCATCTACATCGTGTCCCATGCACTCTTCTCCTGCGTTTGTCGCATAAATATGTTTCATTGCCCAGAATGGACAACTTCATCGATATAGGCCGACATTCGGCCCACAATAAAATTCAATAGAGGTGGCAAGCCACCTTACGCCCGTCCCCCGCTTCCCTCAGATCTGGTACTTCACTTTTGCATCGCCCAAAAGCCAGCGGGCATCGTGGGTGATACGCGCAACCGGAAGGCGGTGAAAACGGGCTGGGCAGATCGCCCTTGATCAATTGCCTTCGCTCCTGTCTACGGGCAAGCTGCAGCGATGGATTCGCTACGGGCGCCGATGCCACAAGTGCCTTCGAGTAAGGATGCATAGGCTTCTTGTAGACAGTATCTGAATCTCCAATCTCCACAATGCTGCCCAGGTACATCACTGCGATACGCGCACTTGCATGATTCACGATCGCTAGATCATGTGCGATAAAAAGGTAAGAGATCCCTAGGTCTTGACGAAGCGATTCAAGCAAATTAAATACATGGCTTTGCGTCGACATATCGAGCGCGCTTAAAGGCTCGTCAAGTACCACCAGTTCGGGCTCCGTGGCGATCGCTCTAGCTATGTTGACTCGTTGTCTTTGTCCACCTGATAGATCGCGGGGATAGCTAAAAGCCAGCCTGGTCGGTAAGTTGACCATCGCCAGGAGCTCCCGCACTCTTGCGGTGCACTGCGCACGATTGAATCCCATATGCTTCCGCATAGGTTCGGCGATGCTGTCCAGCACAGTCAACCGAGGGTCAAGTGCGGCCAGGGGGTCCTGAAAAACCGCTTGCAGTACTCCGGCGCTCCTAACTCTTGCCTCCGAATCCTGCGTGAGACTTTTCCCGTTCAGGAAAATCGATCCTGCGGACGGCTGGACTAAACCAAGAATCGCGCGCGCGGTAGTCGATTTCCCCGAGCCGGATTCGCCCACCAGTCCTACCGTTTCATGTACACCAACATCGAGGTCCACGCCTCGAACTGCTTGAAGAACCTTTTTTTGACCGCCGCGCCGAGCCGTCAGCTCGACTTTAAGACCTTTGACTTGCAGAAGCGGGAGACTCATGCCATCACCTCTTTGTCTTCTTGAATACTCAGCACGCAGCGCACCGACTGCGTTTCGGCAAGAGGCCGCATCTCGATTTCTAGAAAGCATGCAGCGGTTGTTTGCTCGCAACGCGGTTGAAACCTACAGCCTCCTGGCCACGCATCGGGGGTTGGCATAGCTCCAGGGATAGACTTGAGTACATGTCCCCCACTTTCCATCTGAGACGCGATGCTGAGCAGTCCGCGGGTATATGGATGAACTGGCTTCGAAAAGAGGATGTCGGCCTGGGCACATTCCACGATCTGTCCGCAGTACATGACTGCTACTCGATCACAAATGTCCGCGACCACTCCAAGGTCATGAGTAATGAACAAGATCGCAAGATTCAACTCATCTTTAAGTCGATGAAGCAGATCAAGAATCTGCGCTTGAATCGTGACGTCCAACGCAGTCGTCGGCTCATCGACGATTAATAGCTCAGGTTCATTGATAAGCGCCATGGCGATAGCCACCCTTTGCGCCATACCACCCGACATTTCGTGAGGATAGCTGTCGAGGCGGGCATCGGGATCGGGAATCGCCACCCGCTCAAGTACCTCCAAGACCCGTGTTCGAATTCGATCTCGAGCAACACCCGCGAGCAATAAAGGTTCTGCCAGTTGGTTGTAGATCGTCTTCGATGGGTTGAGGCTGGACATAGGATCTTGAAACACAAAGCCGATGTGTTTTCCTCTCATGTGTTCGAATCCCACGCCTTGTGGGCCTAGCAACTCACAGCCTCCCAGTCGAAATGACCCCCTTGATATGCGCACGCCAGATGGCAGCAAGCCGGCCAGTGCCAAGGAAGTAACGCTCTTTCCCGACCCAGACTCGCCGACTAGCCCCAGCACCTCTCCTCTGCGTATCGTAAAATCGACTGTAGATAAAATCGGCGTCGGCGACTTATCGCTGCTATCGCTTACTACCTCCAGTCCGCATACTTCAACAAGATAAGAGGCTGTAGGGTCAAATAGCGCTGGCCCCCCTTTGGATGTGGGTTCGACGCGCAGATATCCTGCTTTCGCGCCAGCGCCCAGATTCTCGCCGACGATGTCCCCCAGTAGGTTCACTGCCAATACTGTGATGGCAATGGCAAGACCCGGTGCAATCGCCTGCTCTGGATAGCGTCCAAAATACTGCGCAGCATCTGCAAGCATCGTGCCCCAGCTTGAAGTAGGAGGCTGCGCCCCAAGGCCGATAAAGCTTAGAGAAGCTTCGGCAATCAGCGACAACCCGAATATATGAGCCGTGCGCACGATCAATACTTCAGCAATGTTCGGCAGGATATGTCGCCACAGGATCGTTCCCGTACTCAGGCCGTTTACCCGCGCTGCATCAATAAACAATTCTTCACGGATCTCGAGCGTCGCGCCACGAGAGACACGCAGCAGAGCTGTGGAAAGAGTAAACCCTATTGCAAACATTCCAGTCACCAGCCCTTTCCCGATGATGGCAATGATGACAAGAGCCGTAATGAGGGGCGGTACTGCACTCAGCATATCGACATAACGCATTGCGACGCGATCCCACCAGCCGCCTTTGAAACCGATAAACACTCCCAACGGCACACCGAAAAGCCAAGCCACCAACGTCGACTCCAGGCCGGCGAACATAGCGACCCGAGTGCCTCCTACCAATCTAGCGAAAATATCTCGACCGAATCTGTCCGTGCCAAGCCAATGGTCCCATGATGGAGCGGAAAATGAATTGACCAAAGATTGTGCGTTAGGGTCATACCTGACAAAATGGGATCCGAAAATCGCAGTCGCGCAAATGCCTAACAGCAAGAACGACATAAATAGAAAAACCCGATTTCGCAACAAACGCCCGATTAAATAAAGTTGGACGGGACTTGTGTTTCTTTTTTGTGCACGCACAGCAGTCGCCTTAGAAAGCAATTCGATCTCTTTGCTCATGCTGTTACCCGAACCTTTGGGTTAAGCCATCCATATAGCAAGTCCACTCCTAAGTTCATGATTGTGACCATTAAAATGGAAAGCAAGATCACGCCTTGCAGCATAGGTACATCGCTGCTGAGAACTGAATCAAAAGCCAGACTTCCCAAGCCCGGCAGCGCGAAAACCCGCTCGACGACCAAAGCTCCGCCAAACATCAGTCCGAGGTAGACGCCGAATATGGTGACGACGGGCTGAAGAGAATTACGTAAAGCATGAAAGAAGAGAGTCCTGACTCGGCTTGCACCTTTGGCGCGGGCTGTACGGATATAGGGCTTTTGCAATACTTCGATCATCGAAACACGCATCTGTTTTGCGAGCGCCGCCCCTTTTACGATCGCCAACGCAAATGACGGCAATATGATGCTGCGCATCCAGTCCAACGGGCTCACCGAGAAATCGACGTAGCCAGACGCCGGAACCCAGCCAAGCCTCAGTGAAAAAATAGCGATCAGCATCATGCCAATCCAAAAATCGGGCACAGCAATACCCAGAGCACAGATTGAGGAGACTGAACGGTCAAGCGCACCGCCTGGATATAGCGCGGCGACGGTACCCACGACCGTTCCGATCAAAAGCGCCAGCAAACCTGCCACCACAGTGATCGAAAGAGTGACTGGCAAACGACTGACAATCGCCTTCCCAACTCTTTCGCCACTGACATACGATGTGCCGAAGTCTCCCTGGACTGCCTTAAAAAGCCATCGACCATACTGCACAGGCAATGGCTGGTCCAAGCCCAATTCCTTCCGTGCAGCCTGATAGACCTGCTCAGTCGCATCGGGTCCGACGATAAGTCGAGCTGGGTCGTTGGGCAATAAGGGTTCAAGTGCAAACAACAGAACCGATACCAGCAGAAACAAGGGAACCAGCGCCAAGAAGCGAATACTTATAAAACGCAGCACGTTAAGCTCCAGACTTACTCGAGTTTCAGACCGCGATATTCGAAATACGGAGCGCCCTTTGGCCAGAGCAGCCGCTTCACGCGTCTGCTCGTAGCCCGCAATTGCTGGGGAATCACGAGGCCGACGAAATAACCTTCTCTCACTGCATAATCGATCCAGTCTCTGTAGGCCGGACCACGCACGCTCAAATCATCAACGGGGGCAGCGAACGTCTTTTCAGCCAATTTCTCAAGTTTGGGCGACGACCATGCGAAGAAATTGCCGGGCCCCTTTTCATTGAGGTGTTTGGCAGGGTAATCGTCAGGGTCAATGGACGGGAAGGACACAAGCCAGCCCGGATACTTCTTGGTCTTCGCCGCGGCATACAGACTTCCCGCGACCATCTCGACATTCATCTTGATGCCGACTTGAGCCAGATAGCCAGCCATCGCTTCGTTGATTTCCTTGAAAAGCGGTGACGAAGGAACTGTGAACTCAAAACCGGAGGCATAGCCCGCTTCAGCCAATAGACGCCGAGCCTGCTGGGGATCGTAAGGAAACGCCTCGTCCAGGCCAGGCACATGCGCCCAATGATCTTTGGCGTAGGGCTGCACGCTTGGCACGGCATACCCAAAGTATAATTTTTCCGCGATGGTTTTCCGGTCAATAGCCATCATCATCGCATTTCGAACTCTACGGTCGCCAAATGCGGGGACAAGCTTGCCTTCCATGTCGAAAAAGCCGAACGCCACCCAACGATTCGCCAACGCGACATCAACGTTCATTCCAGCGGCTTTCGTCTCCTCAACCTGATCTCCCTGAATCTCGGCGACGTCTATCCGTCCACTCTTCAACGAGTTCAGTTTCGCTGCCTCGCTCGCGTATTGGTAAACCTCGATCCGACCGACACCCTGTTGCGATTTATCCCAATAGCCGGGATATTCCCTATAAACCACGACACTGCCCCGACGCGTCGCATCTTCGTTTAGCACCCATGGTGCAGTTCCCACTGGCTTCTGCGCAAAATCTGGCTTCTGAGAGGCCTTGGGACTTTCAATCATCCCTGGTATCGATGTAATCTGCAGTAAGAAACTGGGATAAGGTCGATTCAGCACTACCGATACATTGGAGTCACCAGTCGCGGTGACGCTCTTTACATTCGCAAAAAATGCAGCGTAAGGCCCGGGAGTCGATTTTCCGCGCATGAAATGCTCAACGACAGCGTTTGCGTCAAACACAGAACCATCTTGGAACGTGACGCCTTTACGCAGCGCAAAGCTATAGGTCAGACCCTCGTGTTTCCATGACGTCGCCAACAACGGCTGAAGATTTCCATCCTGCCCAAGGGTGACCAATGTCTCGTATATCGGTTTCAGATAAGGCTCTTGCGTCGAAAGGTTCTTGATTGGATCAAAAGTGCCGGAGAACGCAGCCCGCGTCGCCACGCGAACTGTCGAGTCCTGTGCCGCGTGAGCCAGCCCCTGCACAAAGCCCAGACACAAGAGAATCCACGAAATCATGATAAAAAGGGGTTTAGATTTACACCTGCCTTGTTGCATGTTTTGTCTCCATATAGGTGGTGCTTTTAATAAAAATCCGACGCTGCTCTCATCCATCAACAGACTTTGCCAAGACTACTTCAGGCACAGCTTCACATTGTTCGGCGATGGCTTCCACGCATTTATATGCCTCGATGGAGAATCCGAATCTTCGAGCACTGAATACCTGTGCATATAGGCAAATATCCGCCAGAGTGAACTGCTCTCCCGCACAGAATCGGCCATATCGCCGCTCCCTCGTCAAATATGTCTCCAGAGAATGAAATCCCGTCGTGAGCCAATGGAAAGTCCAATCGCGCTCAATGACTTCAGGAGTCACATGCAACACATCACGCAGATGCTTCGTTACACGCATGTTGTTCAATGGATGAATTTCACAGGCAACGATTTGCGCTATCGCCCTAACATAGCTTCGCTCGCCTGGCCCCGCCGGAAGCAGCGCAGGCTCAGGAAAGACTTCGTCCAGATACTCGATGATCGGCAACGATTGGATCATGATCGTTCCGGCATCGTCTTCCAGCGCCGGGACCAGATTCTGCGGATGCAACTTTCCGTACTCACTGCTCAAATGCTCACGCAAAGCAAGGCTTACGCTAGAAGAGCCGTAACGCACCCCCTTCACGGCAAGTGCAATCCGCAGGCGAAGCGACGCCGACGACTTGGAGAAGTGATATAGCTTCACTGAAGCTTCTCGCTATTACCATCTGGCAGACCGGCTACTCCTCGGATCCAGTCGATGAGGCTCGGGATGGTCTCGCGCGTATAGCCCATATGGCCCCCAGGAAAAAGACGCATTGATTTTGGCTTTCCAGACAGACATAGCAATTTGAAATCGTCGAATGGCTGCTGCTTGTCTGCGTCGCCATTCATAAGAAGCATGGGCGGGTGCGCGTTATCGAGAAGGCCTGCGTTCAACAGCGACAGCTTGCTCGCCGCGTCGATGTAGGTTTCGTACGTGCTGCCGCCAACGCAACGGGCTCGCGCCGATTGGATATCCATGAGGTAGCTATCGGCATGCTGAGACTGCAGCAGCCAGTCCCGATCGAAACCGAAATGTATGGGGCCCGCCCAGTTCACCACGCCCGCCAAGCGATGGGAATACATGTAGGCCAGCTTCGTCGCCCAGTATCCTCCCCATGACATTCCGATCAATATCACACGGCTCGGATCGAATTCAGGCTGGGTCGAAATCCAGTCCAGGACCGGCACGAACTGACGCTCTCCGTCCTGCGACACCAAAACCGGAGCGTCGCCCGTTCCCGGCATATCCATCGTAATCACTGAAAAGCCGGCTTCAAACAGCTTATCGTCGATATCCTTGCGCTCTTCCTTCCAGGTATCGATTCCACTCCAGCGGACAACAACGGGGCTAGGCTTGGCTTCATGACGCCTTCTCACGTAGAACGTCACCTCTTTGCCTTCGTTTTCCCGACCGTCAAAGGGTACTGTGACACTCTCTATCTTGTTCGCGGCAAGCTGACCGCCTTTTACATAGCAGTATTGCGATTTTCTATAGCACTGCATCTTGCTCGGATGATTGGGAACCGGATACCGGCCCGCATGATAAAGTCCGTAGGCCTTGAAATAGAGCTCACTCGCACTCTCGAGCTGTCCCGCGCTTTCTTGCTGCTCGGCGGCCTTCTCAAACTCTTGTCCCGCCGCATACCAAGCCGCTCCCCAATTCTCGCCGTCGATTCCCCTCAAGGACTCGATCGCCTTGGCCGCGGCTTCCACATCTGTCACATGAAAAGGCGCTTTCCTCGACTCGAGCCTATTGCGCAGATTCGCCTGTACCTGTTCCAAAGTCTTTGGTGCTACTGATGTCATGTCTTTAATCGTTCCGTATCACTGAAATTAATCCATTCCGCTGTGCTATTCGCCCTTATCGGCGTCGAGCGTATCCACAACCCAAGTGGTATGACGCAGGTGAGCCTCAGGATCCACCACCATGCGCACAGGCTTGGGCGAATACGTGGTCAGCCTGTACATATCAAGGGTGGATTCGCTGGTATGGGACAAGCCGGCCTCGACCATTGAGTAAGAGCCGTTCTCCATGTAATATGCCGCGTGCTCCGTCTCGACGCGGATCGGGCCGACAAACTGGAACCAAAGCTCGTCTTCGTCATACCCGCGATGCGGCGCCGGCTGCCGGCCCGGATTCGAGTAAACACGCTGGCGAAACGTCGCACTGTCCCACAACAGCGCGGTGCGCACAGGCGGCAAATCCTTTGTCGCCGCGACGGTTTGCACGAAATGCTCGAACGGCCGAATCTTGTGCGGCTTGCGGCCTCGATCAGCTTGCCCGACCAGCCACTTATAAGTCCGCCTGAGCCAAAAATCCTCTCCGGGCAAATCGCCCCAGCGAGACATGTGTTCGAGGATGTCCCCATTCTCTGGACGAGAGATTTCAGGCACGACCGGCTTCGCCGCCGCCTCTCCCTCGCGGCGCACTTGGAACCGTAGTTTCTGCTCCCCAGTCGCGGCGGGCAGATGCGTCGCAACAAGTTCACGTACGTGATACTCCATACGCCTGCAATCAGGGCTGCCTGTCGTGCGGTGAACCACCATCGCGGGAATAAGGATCGCTTCACCAGGGAAAAGCTCGTAAATGCCGAAACTCGTCTCGACGACGCTCACCCCCGAGAACTGCATGAATATCGTGTCGAAATCCGCCGCTCGCTCGAAATGCGGTTCGCTGCAAGAAATATGCGCTGCGCTGATGCGGACATGCTCTCCTTCATACAATTTTTTTCTTGCCACGCCTTTATTGTCGGCGCCAGGATCAGGCAACATGTCGAAGGGGCGCAGCTTTCGCCAATCTTGTCTCCCGGTTCCGGGGACAATGCTGTCCACTAGATCCTCTAAGGGCTGCAACTCCCAAGTAATTTCGTCCTCGCGACCCCATAATGTGTAGAAACACCGCTCAAGACCTTCCGTTTCGACAGCAGCCGAATCGGGGGCATCATCGGCATCCTTCATCATTGTCTCGATAAGACTCCTGTGGGAAGTCAAGTCAAACTGATTAGACATATGTTCTCCATTGAAGCGGCATGCTTTGGACCACATGGCCACCAAAGCCTCGATCCAGCGATCGGCCGGCCATTTCGCCCACACCCGCCTCTGCAACTGATCGATAAGTGATATAAATTTCGCTTTTCTCAACATCCGCAAAGCGGCGGTAAGTTCGTCTGAGCGCAATAGAAAGCGACCTGCGACACCATGAAGTTTATTGATATGTACCACCGCAAAATACCCTAATAACGCTCTTTTTTAGAACAGATCGTCCAGCGAAAAACAAAGGTGGCCTGTCCGCTGATAGCATTGCGGGTTTACCCTCACAAGCCCATGCTAAACAGACAGAACGAACCAACAAACAGACGAAGCACGGCCATCCGATTGATCCCATTCATCGTCGGTTGCGCGCTCTTTATGCAGACGCTGGACTCGATGATCGTGGCGACGGTTCTTCCGAGCATGGCTCAAGCGCTGCACACAAAGCCGGTCGAGCTCAATGTAATAATTACCGCATATTTGTTGGCCTCAGCGGTGTTCATGCCAACCAGCGGCTGGGCTGCAGACCGCTTCGGCGCACGACGACTATTCCTCATAGCCATCGTGCTATTCATGCTGACTTCGTTGGGCTGCGCCTTATCTCGAAGTCTCGAGCATTTGGTCGCTGCGCGTATTCTTCAAGGAGCCTCGGGAGCCATAATGGTGCCGGTAGGGCGAGCCATTCTGTTACGCATCACACCCAAAGACCAACTGCTGCAATCCATCGCTCTTCTGTCTATACCCGCATTGCTTGGCCCGACTCTCGGACCGCCTCTCGGCGGCTTTTTGGTGACCTATTTCCCGTGGTACTCGATCTTTCTCATCAATATACCCATCGGCCTGCTGGTCATCGTGCTGGTTTTCCGTTTCGTCGAAAACGATGTAGCGCAAGACCGGCCGGCCCTGGATTGGAAAGGCTTTGGACTGAGTGGCATTGCTCTTTTCTTGTTGTTACTAGGTTTGAATGGTATTGGTAACCGCAATATTTCTGGTCTTTATGTCGTTTTGTTGTTTGGAGGAGGCCTGACATCCAGTTTGCTCTATGCACGACATGCCCGCCGAATAACGACTCCAATCATTGATCTGTCACTACTACGGATCCAGACCTTTTCCGTTTCAATATTCGCAGGAAACCTGTGCCGGCTGAGCGCCGGAGCAATGCCGTTTTTGTTGGCCATCCAGTTACAGCTAACCTTCGGGTTACCTCCAGTAACGGCGGGATTGATCATATTTACAAGCGCCGCAGGCGCACTTGCCATGAAACCCCTGGCCACCCGCATAATAAACCGTGCAGGATTTCGCGCTGTCCTAATTGCAAATAGCGTGCTCGCGGGCTCATTCGTATGTGCTTGCGGCCTGTTCACTATCGAGACGCCACTATGGCTTGTTGCCGGGGTGCTATTTGTCGGCGGCACCATCCGTTCACTGCTGTTCACAGCCATCAATACGATAGGCTACGCAGACCTGCCAAACGGCAGCACAAATCGCGCTAGCAGTTTCGCCGCCATGGGACAACACACTGCTTTGAGCATCGGAGTCGGGTGCGCCGCGCTCATTCTGGACTCCAGCATGGCTTGGCGGGGCGCGCAACACACTGAACAAGTTGACGTGATGTGGGCATTTTTCGCGATAGGCGCATCCACGGTGCTCGCTTCGGCTTTCTTCGCTCAACTGCCTCGCAATGTGGGTGAACATCTTAAGAAGCAATGAGAGATGAGCGTTCACGCCCGCTCGAACACTGAAATGACACCGTCTTGGACAACAGACAACTGGCTGACAAAAACCTTACAGGCTGAGGCGTAGAGAGGAAACCGAGCAGAAGGAGATCATTACTAAACAATATCACCTCCAAATCGAGCGACTCAGTACTTGATCCGACCACATGCTCGTACTGACTCAGAGGACTTGCCCGGCTGACATCGGCTTTCCAGGAACGTATAATTCCCAATTCATGCAGGGGTACTTGCCGCGGGTGCGGCAGGTTGAGAAAAACCCTTTGTACCA
>CALMPB010000506.1 GCA_937871985.1 uncultured Burkholderiaceae bacterium | reverse complement strand
TCGCCGCCGGTAAATCGCCAGATAAATGGCTTGTCGCGTGCGTCGAACTCGTTGATGCCGGCTTCTTGCTCTATGACGGCGGGGCCATTCAGTCCCAGGCGCGTTTCGCGCGAAGCGATCAGGTAGCTGCACAGGCCAGCCGAAATGGACATGCCGCCGTAGCATCCGACTGTGCCGACAGCGATGCCGATGACCGGCTGGTAGCGGCGCAGATCGATGATCGCCGAATGAATGTCGGCAATTGCCGCCAAACCCAGATTGGCTTCCTGGAGCCGCACGCCGCCGGTTTCAAGCACGAGAACCGCCGATGTAGGGATGCCGCGCCGGTTGTCCTGGGCGGCAAGATTCAGGGCGGTGGCGAATTTTGCGCCGCCGACCTCTCCTATGCTGCCGCCCTGATAGGCGCCTTCGATGGCGAGAATCACTGAGGGATGCCCGTTGATCGTTCCCTTGGCGACGACGACGCCATCGTCCGCCTGGGTGGTTATGCCTTGCATTTCCAGCCAAGGCGACTTGATCCGATCGAAAGCGCCAAGCAATTCGCGCATGGATCCGGGGTCGAGCAGAAACCGAGCCCGGGATCGTGCGTCAAGCTCGCTGAAGCTGTTTCGCTTCAGTAGTCTTTGAGGGTTCATTGGCCTTTCGCTTCTTCAAATGCTTGTTCGATGCGCATGCGTACGACGCCGGGTGTTGCGCCGCAGTCGTTGATTTCCATACGTGCTGCCGGGAGTGTGCTGGTGGCGAAGATCCGGCTTAATAGTGAATTCCAGATATGTCTTCTGCCGTTGACCGACGTGTTCACCAGAACGGTGGTGGTGCCGGCCGTATTCGGTTCAAGCAGAACCTCCAGATCCCCCGAGCTGACGACGCCGGCAAGGGCACGCCGCGCGGCAGGTTCGGCGGCGGAGTAGCGATATGAAATTTTTTCCATGTTTTCCTTCTTGTTCAGATTGGCAAGCGCAGGTCGATCTCATCAAGAAAGAGGGTGGCGGCGAGTAAATCGGCGGATCCTCCTGGCGAAATATTTCTGGCGATGGCTTCTTCCCCCAACCTCAATAGCGCCGATCGCCCCAACGGTTGCCCAACGCCGCCGCAGGCCAGAATCCGGGCCGCTCCCGACTGCATATGCGCCAGTGCTGCATGGCCGCCGCGGGACAGGATGCAGGTATCGTCGAGCTCGGCCATGATTGCCAGCAGAGCGTTCAGACGCGCCGTTTTCTCGCTGTCTCCTTGAAGACGCGAGCGCCTGAGAAGAGGCAGTCCAGCGTGGATGACTTGCGGAAAGCCTCTATGTGCTTGTGAGCGCGCACCGCCAACGGCATATTTGGCTCGGGCGGCTTCGCCTTTGTTGCCAGTGGTGGGCGGCGCGAACCGGTCGGACAATCGAGCCATGCTTGCGGCGCGCGCGGCAACGGCAGCAGGGTTGCACCACGATGGATCCTGAGCCGCGGCGCCCACCAGCAGTCCTAATGTCCAGATAGCGCCCCGATGGGTGTTGACGCCGCCGGTGGTGTGCAGCATGATCGCTTCACCCTCCCGGCCGATGCGGCCTAGATCTTCGCGCAATGCTTGTGGGTCTGTAGTGCGTTGCGAGGCCAGGGCCATGGTGCAAAAGGTTGGGTGCAGTGCTTGCGCGGAGCGGCACATCATGCGCCAGTCCATGTCGCGATGCGAGCCTGGGCCGCGACGATCCACCAAGCCAGGCTTGGGGGTCAGCGTCGCTTCGTGTATCAGCGCAGATACGGCCGCATCGGCCAGCAGCACGGCGCTTGCGTCCAGGCTTGCCGGCGTTGTGTGCAAGCCGAGGCACATGGGCGAATCCATTGCCAATTCCATAGTCATCACCAGCTCCGGAACTTGGCGGGTGGGTCGTAGAGATTCCCGGACCATTCCACGAGATCGGCAATGCTTTTAGCCGACAGCAGCGAGCGGGATGCTTGGTGGCGCTGTACGCCGATATCCTGGGGCATTGCAATCAGCCCGTCGCGGCGCAGCCTTTCAGTTGTCTTGGGGGCGTGCGTCAGGCCTATCGGCGTTACCCCCGCCACGGCGGCCAGCATGGACTTTCGCTCTTCCAGGGAACGTGCTTTATACAGATAGGCAATGCCTTCTTCGGTCAGCACGTGAGTGACGTCGTCGCCGTAAATCATGACGGGCGCGACAGGCATATGGTTGTCCCGGCCTACCTGAACGGCATCCAGGGTTTCCACGATCGTCGGCTGGCCGCTGTCCTGGAAGGTTTCCACCATTTGTACCACCAGCTTTTTCCCGCGCGCGATCGGTGTATCGGACTCAATCAAATCCAGCCATGCCGACGAGGCATGGCGGCGGCCATGCGGATCGTGTCCCATATTGGGAGCTCCGCCAAAGCCGGTGAGGCGACCGCGCGTCACGGTGGATGAGTTGCCCATGCCGTCCATTTGCAAGGTGGAACCAATAAAGAGATCCACGGCATATTGACCGGCCAACTGGCATAGCAAGCGGTTGGAGCGCATGGTGCCGTCGCGCCCCGTAAAGAATATATCCGGGCGTGCGGCGATGTAGTTTTCCATTCCCGATTCGGCGCCGAAGCAGTGCACGCTCTCGATCCAACCGGATTCGATGGCGGGAATCAGGGTGGGGTGGGGATTAAGCGTCCAGTTCCTGCATATTTTGCCTTTCAGGCCGAGCTGTTCTCCGTAGGTCGGCAGGATCAGCTCGATGGCCGCGGTATTGAAGCCGATGCCATGGTTCAATGATTGCACTTGGTGGCGCTCGTAGATGCCACGGATCGCCATCATGGCCATCAATACATGAATGGGCTTGATGAGCCGGGGATCGCGTGTAAACAAGGGTTCTATGAAGAACGGCCTGTCGGCCGGCACGACGACGTCGACCCAGGATCCGGGTATGTCCACTCGGGGCAGATCGCCGGGATCGTCGACGATTTCGTTGACCTGGGCAATGACGATGCCGTCGCGGAAGGCGGCAGCTTCCACCAGGGCGGGCGTGTCTTCCGTGCTGGAGCCGGTATAAAGATTCCCCGACCTGTCGGCCTTGAATCCAGCCACCAGCACGATGTTGGGCGTCAGGTCGACGTACAGTCGCGCATAGAGTTCGATATAGGTGTGTATTGCCCCGATTTCCAGCTGTTTGTCCTGCAAGAGCTGTGAGATGCGCAGGCTTTGGGTTCCGGCAAAGGCGAAGTCCAGCTTGCGGGCTATGCCGCGTTCGAAAAGATCCAGATGCTCGGGGAGGCTGACACTGGGCATGATCATGTGCAGGTCATGCACTTTGCCGGAGTCGACCTTGGCCAACGACCGAGCCAGGAAATCAGCCTGTTTCTGGTTGTTTCCTTCCAGCACGACACGGTCGCCGGGCAGAATCAAGCCTTCCAATAGAGATACGGTATCGCTGGCGCCGTTCAGTATCGGGCCGGACATCAGGTGACGCACGCCGGCCAGGCGCCGCTGCTTTTCGCCGCGTCGTTTGCTCCATTTTGGATCGTGCGCGTTGAGATTCACTGTCTTTGCCTCTGTTTGCCGAGCAAACGACAAGATAGTGTTCGGAAAGCATCACATCAATCAACGCAATAGTGCGATCATTACTCCTGTGCTAAAAATCAAGCCGGAGATACGCATGGTGATCGACGAGGCAATCACGCTAAAGAAGCTGGATATTTTTATTACTTTCATGCGCTTGCGCAATCTCGCCCGGGTCTCGGAGGCGCTGGAGATGAGCGTGGTCAGTGTCCACCGCGCCTTGCATTCTTTGGAAGAGAGTTTGCGTTGCCCATTGTTCAAGCGAGAAGGCCGCAATCTGGTGCCGCTGGAAGCGGCCCACGTGTTCAGGGAATATGCCCAGAGGTCTCTTGGCGAGTGTGAGCAGGGTGTGGAAAGGGTACGTGTCATGGCCAATGCCGGTACCCCGCGTTTAAGGGTGGGGGCTCTGTATTCGCTGACTCTGCACTGCATTCCCAAACTGATAATAGGTTTGAAGATGCGTAGGCCCGAGCTTGATATCGACCTGACCATGGGTTCCAGCCGCGAACTGTTGCACGAACTGAAGGAAGGTAGCGTTGATGCCATCATCGTCGGGGTGCACGAGCCCGTTAAAAGCAATGACTTGCTGTCGATTCCGGTGTTTGAGGACGAGGTGTTTTTTGCGGCTCCGGTCGCTTCCCGTTACGGAAACAATCGAAGCATGGATCTTGTACAGGCAAAAGCCGAAAAGTTTGTGATGCTGGCCGATGGTTTCGTGACGGCGGAAAGCTTCCGGAATGCTTTCGGGCTTGCTGGGTATGCCCCCGACGTCGTCATGAAAGTGAACGATATCTTTTCACTGATCAATCTTGTCAGCCAGGGGATAGGCTTTAGCTTGTTGCCGGGTCGGGCGCGAGCATTCAGTAGCCGGGTTCAGCTTATCCCGGTCTCAAAAAAATACCAGACCCCCCAGCTCATTACGCTGCTTCTGCCGAAACATCGTGAGCGCGATCCCAACTTATTGGCATTGGCGGCGGAGTGCCGCATGTACGGCCGGCACGACGCTGACTTGGGCGGGGCGGCCCAATGAGCGAGGTTCAGACGTGCGACTGTTCCAGCGGTTTGCCGGCGATGTGAAAGAAGGATGCCAGCTTCGA
>CALMPB010000505.1 GCA_937871985.1 uncultured Burkholderiaceae bacterium | reverse complement strand
ATGGCGATCTTCTGATCGAATCGTATGACCGGAAGTGGCCGAGTGCAGCCGCTCAGTTTTGGCGGCTGAGAGGCCGCTACCGCTGCATAGGCGACCATCATCTCCATGAGACTGCTCCAAGCTGATCCCGGAGGTTCGCGAGCGACCTGGCGCAAATGCGCGGCCTTCCAAGACAGCTGCCAACCAGTCCTATGCCCAGTAGTTGGAGGGGTTCAGCTTGCAAGCACCTGCCAATCGCACTAAGGAACGGACAGCAGATGTGCAGCGCTGATTCTGTGGACAGCCTGATCTGCGCGTTTGTCAACTGCAAGAAGGCAACTCCCAGCTTGAGCAATAGCGAGCGCGTCATTCTGAGTGGGGTTCTGCACCGAGGATGCCTGTAGCGCGCCGACAGCTCCCTACCGTAAAGGCGCGTCGCGTTAGCTGGAAAGCCGTCTGCCCAGGGCATCATGACCTTCACCGGTCTGTCAGGATAAGTTTGAGCGGACGCCAGACCCGCCAAGCAGGTCAGGGCGGCAATTGCGAGATTGACGTATACGGCTGAGAGTTTCATGGGGCGTCTCCTTTGGAGGTCCCATTATTCGAAGGGACGCCGAAAACCACTTACCCTGCACGGAACTAAATGGTCGCCCGCCGCTTTCAAGCGTGCAGCTTGTTTGCCTTCTCGCACCTCCACTTGGGTCGCAGCGGCGGCGGCAGGTGCTGCAAGCGCGCGCGGTAATTTGACGGTGTCCAGCCCGTATTCGCTCGCATGAAGCGGGTAAAGTGCGGCGGCGCGCTGAAGCCGAGGTCATAGGCGATGTCGCCGACCGAGCGTGTGGCGTCGCCGAGCAACACGAAAGCAGCTTCGAGCCGACGCATGTTGTAGAAGGCCCTCGGCGGCATCTGCGTGGCGCGCCGAAACAGCGTGAGAAAGTGTCGCTCGGAAATGCCGTAGGCGGCCGCCCGGCGCAACGAGCCGAACTCCTGCAGGTCGTCTAGGTCGATAGCCTCCGCCTCGCGCCCGATGTGTGCCTGCAATCCTGCGCGGCCCGCCGCCGGCAAGGCACCGTCGAGCAGCGGCGCCATGGTCAACTGCAGCTCGGACACACCGCGTTGGACGGCGCCCACTTCCGGCGTCTCGCGCAACAAGTCGGCCACCAGCTGCGCTGCGTTGTCGCGCCCCGCGCTTGACAAGCGCAGCAGCGGCAAGCGGTCCGTCCGAACGCCCTTGAATGGCAACTCGCCCGGCACGTCCATCTTAATAAGTATGAACCCCAATGCTCTGGCGGCCGACGGCTCGTCGATCTGGCGTGGAATGGCGTAAGTCTGCCGCGGGCGGATCACCGTGCCGTCAAACGGCCGCAGCGCACGCGTGACGCCATCCACCCGCACGATGAGGGCATCCGAATGCATGTTCACAAGAAGTTGCATGCAATCGCGAGCGTGGTCGGCCAGCTCGGCGCCCGCCGTCATCAGAGAAACGCGGCCGAACTCGCCTCCACAGTAGGCGAGATGAGGAGAGCGATCAGCGCCAGTCTGTTCGTTCAATGGGTTCTCCTCGTTCGTGCCGCCGGCACTAACGCTACACCGTTGCCTCCGTCCCCAGGATAACTGTGCTCTGGGCCGACAGGGTGCCGCCGTTGCCATGCGTGATGGCGGTGTCGCAGCCTGCCACCTGGCGGCGACCGCCCTCGCCCCGCAGTTGGCGCACGGCCTCGATCAGCACGAAGATTCCGAACATGCCGGGGTGACAATAGGACAGGCCGCCGCCGCTGGTGTTCACCGGCAGCAGGCCTCCAGGCGCAATGGTGCCGTCAGCGACGAAGCGGCCGCCCTCACCCTTGGGACAGAAGCCCAGATCTTCCAGGAACAGCAGCGTCGTGATCGTGAAGGCGTCGTAGACCTGCACCACGTCGATCTCGGCGGGCTTCAAACCTGCCATCGCGTACGCAGCGGCACCGGAGCGGACCGCGCCAGTCACGGTGAGGTCGGGCATGTTGCTGATGCTGTAGTGACTGACATCCTCGCCGACGCCTAGCACGTAGGCCGGGGGCTTGCGAAGCGTCCGTGCCCGGTCCGCTGAAGTGACGACGAGCGCGCCGCCACCGTCCGTCACCAGGCAGCAGTCCCGCACCGTCAGAGGCGTGCTGACCATGCGCGAGCTCAGCACATCGGCGACGGTCAGCGCCTCCTTTTCCCAGGCCTGCGGGTTGAGCAGCGCCCATTCGCGTGCGGCCACGGCCACCTGCGCGAGTTGCTCGCGCGTGGTGCCGTATTCGTGCATGTGGCGCGATGCGGCCAGCGCATACGAGCTGGCGGTGTACAGGGGCCGGTACGGTGATTCGTATGGATTGGCATCGGGCGCCGCAACATTGGCCCGGCCAAGGCTGCGCTGCGTGCTGGCATAGGTAATCAGCGCCACCTCACACAGTCCCGCCTGAATTGCGGCTTGGGCATGCGCGACCATCGACATGAAGCTGCAGCCGCCGATGTTCGTTCCGTCGTGGTAGCGCGGGCGGATGCCGAGGTACTCCGCCAAGGCCAGCGTCGGCATGCGGCTTTGCGAGGTGGTGGCGAACAGGCCATCCACGTCGCGCAGTGACAGGCCGGCATCGGCCAAGGCGCGCTGCGTTGCCTGCCCCATGAGGTCCAGGGGCGAGAGTCCAGTCGCCACTTCGCCCAGGTCCGATTCTGCGACGCCGACGATGGCGCAGGCACCTCGCTTGAGGCCGTTCTGCGTCATGCCGCCTCCGGCACGAAAACAGGGTATGGAGATGCGCCTTCTGGCGTGTGGACGCGCGCGCGCACGCGCAAACCGATGCGCACGGCTTCGGCGGGCACGTGCTCGACCCGGCTCATGAGGCGAAAGCCTTCGTCCATGTCGACCAGCACAACGTTGTACGCCGGCTCACCGCGAGGGCTGATCACAGTCACTGCATGCACCGTGCCCTTGCCCGCGCTCACGCGCCATTCGGGAACGTTGCCGGTTCCAGGCGCAATCACCCGGGGATAGAACACCGGCTGACCGGATGTAGCGTCGAATTGATACGCCAGTTCCCCGCGCTGGAGGTGGTCGCGGAACTGCGCGAGTGGCGAAGCGTCTGCGGTGATCGTGTCGAGGCTCATGGGATTCAGATGATGCGGTTGGCGCGATGGCGCGCGATCTCTTCGCTGCTCAGGCCGAGCAGTCCGCCGAGCACGTCCTCTGTGGCGTCGCCCAGGGTCGGCGGCGCGCGGTCGTACACGGGCGGCGTGCCTAGCAGGCGCAAGGGGCTGGCGATCGTCGACACCGTGTGGCCGTCGGGGCGGAGTAGGTCTACACGCAGTTTGCGGTGCCTCACCTGCGCGTCCTCGAAGACCTGGTGGTAGTCGTTGATCGGACCGCACGGCACACCGCAGGCCTCCAGCCTGGTCAGCCAGTCAGTGCGTTTGCGTTCGAGCATGGTTCGCGCCAGATCGGGCACGAGTTCTCCGCGCCCGGTGATGCGGCCGGTGACCTTGCTCCAGCGGGGATCGGCCGCGAGGTCCGGCCGCTCAATGGCCGCGCAGTATTGCTGCCACTGGCTGTCGTTGCCGACCGCCACGACGATCTCGCCGTCGGCGACGGTGAACACCTGGTAGGGCACGAGGCTCGCGTGCGCGTTGCCGAAACGGCCTGGCACCTTGCCGCTGGCGAAATAGCCCGTGACCTGATTCCCGCCCAGCGCCACGATGCAATCAAGCAGGGCCATGTCGATGTACTGGCCGCTGCCGGACACCGATCGGTACTGCAGAGCCGAGAGGATCGCGATGGTGGCGTACATGCCTGTCATCACGTCAGCGATGGCGATACCGGCCTTTTGGGGCCCGCCGCCGGGCAGGTCGTCGCGCTCACCTGTGATGCTCATGAGGCCGCCCATGGCCTGAAAGACGAAGTCGTAGCCGGGCTTGTGGGCGCTCGGCCCGTCCTGGCCGTAGCCCGTGATGGAGCAGTAGACCAGGCGTGGGTTGATCTGCGAGAGCGAGGCATAGTCGAGTCCGTAGCGCTTGAGGTCGCCGATCTTGTAGTTCTCGATCACCACGTCGCTCAGGGCCGCCAGCTTGCGCACCAGCTCCTGCCCCTCGGGGCGGGAGAGGTCCACCGTAACGGACTTCTTTCCGCGGTTGGCGGCGGCGTAGTACGTAGAGTCAGCCCCACCCTGGGCTCCTTCGACCCAGGGCGGGCCCCAGCTGCGCGTGTCGTCACCTGCACCGGGGCGCTCCACCTTGATCACCTCTGCACCCATGTCAGCGAGGTTCTGACTACACCAGGGCCCGGCCAGCACCCGCGATAGATCGAGCACGCGCAGGTGCGACAGTGCGCCCGGCCCCGCCGGCTGCGCCTTCTTCGTATCAGGCACTCCGGTCTCCCTACTCGATCTTGACGTTGGCGTCACTGATGACTTTGGCCCACTTGTCCAGCTCGGCATCGACGAATTCGGCGAACTGAGCCTGCGTCATGGAGCCTGGTTCGGCGCCCAGCTTCGCGAACTGCGAGCGGATGGCTGCGCCCTGCATTACCTGCAGGACGTCTCCGGCGAGCTTGTCGCGCAGCCTGGGCTCCATCTTGCCGGGCGCGTAGAGCCCGAACCAGGCCGTGGCTTCGAAGCCCTTGATGCCTGCCTCGTCGATGGTGGGAACGTCGGGCAGCGCAGCCGAGCGCTTGCGTGTCGTCACACCCAGGGCCCGCAGCTTTCCCGACTGGATGTGCTGCAGCACGCCCGGCACTGAGTCGAACATGATGGGGATCTGTCCGCCCAGCAGATCGTTGAGGGCGGGTGCCGCGCCTTTGTATGGAATGTGGAGCATGTCAACGCCCGCCATGGACTTGAACAGCTCTCCAGAAAGGTGGTTGGCGCCGCCCGTGCCTGACGACCCGAAATTCACCTTGCCGGGATTGGCTTTGGCGTATGCCACCAGTTCCTGCACGCTTTTGGCGGGGAACGAGGGGTGCACCACCAGCACGTTGGGGACGGCCGCCACCTGTGCAATGGGCGTGAAGTCGGTGCGCGTGTCGTACTTGAGGTTCTTGTACAGGCCAGGGTTGATCACGTGATGCGTGGCCGTGAGCATCAAGGTGTGGCCGTCGGCCGGCATGCGTGCCAACTGCTCCGAAAAGATGGTGCCGCTGGCGCCTGCCTTGTTGTCGACCACCACTGGCTTGCCCCAGCGCTCTCCGAGCTCCTTGGCAAGCTGCCGCGCGAGGATGTCTGTGGTGCCGCCCGGCGGGAAGGGCACGACGATCTTCACGGTCTGCGTGGGAAATTCCTGGGCATGCGCCGCCAGCGGCGCTGCGAAGGTCCACAGCAACGCCAGCGCCGCTGCCGCCAGCCGCGCCTGATAGGTCTTCATGTATTGCATCGTTGTCTCCTGTTGTCTGGGATGGGTAGCCAGCGTGGTGGCTTCAGTGGTCCAGGGGAATCTGGACCATCGCTTCGCCGACGGCCACGACCTCGCCGCGCTGGTTCTGAACCTGTACGTCGAGTACCAGCCAGCGACCTCCCTGCGTGTCTTTGCTGCTCTTGATGACTGCGCTCGGGGTGATGGTGTCCCCTGGCTTCACGGGCATCTTCCAGCGTGTCTCCAGGCGGCGCTGGACGCCGCCATGGGCATAAATCCAATCGGTGAGCATCTTGGTGATGACGCCGAAGTTGTTCATGCCATGCATGATGATTCCGCCAAAGTTAGTCTTGCCGAAGTCGCCCTTCATGTACTCGTCGTCGAGGTGCAGCGGATTGAAGTCCAGCGAGGCTTCGCAGAACGCACGGATCGATTCGCGCGTGGGAGAGAACGGCGAGCCCGTGATCTTGTGGCCGGATTCGAATTGATTGGAGGTGCTCATGTCGTCGTTCCTTCTCAGGCCGGGCGGATGGTCTGACCGCGCCCGGAGCAGATGACTTGGTTGTGCTGGTTGAAGAAGACGTTGTCGTGCACGACGAACAAGCGGTCCTTCTTGATGAACTTGTCGAGCGCGCGCGCCTCGAGGCGGATGGTGTCGCCCGGACGCGCGGGAATGTTGTAGCTCCATGACTGGCCCGCGTTGACGGTGCCGGGGCTGCGCATCCAGTCGTCCGCCGGGGTGCAGGCGAACATCAGCAGGATGTGGATGGTCGGCGGCGCGATCAGCCCCTTGTACGGCGAGGATGCGGCGTACTCCTCATCGAAGTACAGCGGATGGTTATCACCCACCACACGGCAATACTTGTGGATCGCCTCGAGCGTGAGCGTGTAGGGGATGGTCTTTCGCGGTTCACCGGGAACGATCTCTTCCCAGGTCTTGCGCAACCCGTTGTCCTTCCAGAAGTCGGTTTCGAAAGTTTGTGCGGTCATAGCTACCAGTTCAGGGGTTGAAAAGTTCGGCGGCACCGGCTAGAATGTCCGCCTAGCGGTTATTTACGTCCGCCTGATGATCATTATTGGCCGCTTGACGGCCAACTGTCAAACGAAAAGCATGGCAACCCCAGAAAGCGAATCCTTCGTCCGCACCTTTGCGCGCGGCCTGAAAGTCATCGAGGTGCTCGGCCAGGGCCCAGGAGGCCTGACGCTCGCCGAGGTCGCGGACGGCGTCTCGCTGCCGCGCACGGCGGTGCGCAGATTCCTGCTGACGCTGATTGATCTGGCCTTCGTGCGTACTGACGGCAAGCGCTACTGGCTTACCCCACGCGTGCTGCGCCTCGGGCTCTCCTACCTCTCCACGCTGCCCTACTGGCGCGACGCGCAACCTGCGCTGGAGGAGCTGTGTACGCGCGTGCAGCAGTCCTGCGCACTGTCAGTGCTGGACGGCGAGGAGCTCGTCTACGTGCAGCGGCAGCACGCCAAACGGATCCTTCCCATGAGTCCAAGTCTGGGCAGCCGTTTGCCAGCCCATGCCGTGTCGATGGGCCGCGTGCTGCTGGCAGGGCTGCCGGACGATGAACTGGAGGCTTACCTTGCCAGCGCGAAGTTCGTGGCGCTGACGCCGACAACGCTGACAGATCGCGATCAGATGCGCGAAGCCATCCTCACCATCCGGCATCAGGGCTGGGGCTGGGTGGATGGCGAACTGGATGAATCGATTTGTGGCTTGGCAGTGCCAGTCAGAGACCGAGGCGGCGCCACGATCGCTGCGTTGAACGTCAGCCTGCCTTCGGGCGAGTTCACACAGCAGCAAGCAGTGGAGAGCTTTCTGGGCGAACTGCGAGTCGCAGCCTCACGGCTTCGAGCGACCGACCGTTGAGCGCGCAGAGGCAATCCTGTCAGCCCTCACGGGTCCGCTACGTGGCTCACATCTGCGCGCTGCACCGCCAGCACCACGTGAGAAATCAGCAGGCTCGGTAGCACCGACCGACGGAGTTTGAGTCGCAAGAACTCTGGCGGCGAGTCAGGTCAGTCGCATCAACTGTGACACCAGGAGATTCAGCCCTGTGGCGCGAAGTCTCGCAAGCCTTTGATTTCTAGGGCGCGCCAGATCAAATACTGTGGCGCCCTACGGGCGACTTTGATCTCGTGCACGAAGCTCCGCCGCGCGGCCCAGCCAAGCGCGTGCTGTGCAAGGACGGCAAGGAACGCTATGTCTACCGCACGATCAAGGCCCGCGAACTGTGGGACAAGATCATGCGCAACACGTACGAAAGCGCCGACCCCGGCGTGCTGTTCCTCGACACCATCAACGACGCGAACAACCTACGTTACTGCGAAACGATTGCGGCGACCAACCCCTGCGGCGAGCAA
>CALMPB010000504.1 GCA_937871985.1 uncultured Burkholderiaceae bacterium | reverse complement strand
CGGCTCAACACCCTGCACCTCCATAATACCCGTGGGCTTGGCCTCGCCAACGCGCTCGCCGGATTGGAGGAAGGCATCACCACGCTCGATGCGTCGCTGGGCGGCCTGGGTGGCTGCCCGTTCGCGCCCGGCGCATCGGGCAATATCGTAACGGAGGATCTGGTCTTCATGCTTGAGGCCATGGGGTACGAAACCGGAATCGACCTGCAGAAGCTGCTAAAGGTCCGGACTATCATCGCCGAGGCGCTACCGGGCGAGCCACTTTACGGCTTCACGCCCGATGCCGGTCTGCCGCTCGGTTTCGCGCAGGTCGCGGCATGACCGTCCCTACCCCACTTGCCGGCCTGAAGGTCGTCGAATTTACCCACATGGTCATGGGGCCGGCCGCCGGCGCGATTCTGGCGGCACTTGGCGCGGAGGTTATTCGGGTGGAGCCGCCAGAAGGCGACAAGACCCGCACACTGCTTGGGTCTGGCGCCGGCTATTTCCCGATGTACAATCGGCATAAGCAAAGCGTGCACCTCGACTTAAAAACAGTCGAGGGATTGGCCGCTGCCACGCAACTTGCGGTTGAAGCCGATATCCTGATCGAGAATTTCCGCCCCGGCGCGCTCGACAAACTCGGGCTCGACTATTCGACGCTGTCGGCGCTCAATCCGCGGCTTATCTATTGCTCGGCCAAGGGATTCCTACCCGGCCCTTATGAAAAGCGCACCGCATTGGACGAGGTGGCCCAGATGATGGGCGGGCTCGCCTACATGACCGGGCCGCCGGGACGCCCATTGCGCGCCGGTTCCAGCGTGATCGACGTAACCGGCGGAATGTTCAGCGTCATCGGCGTGCTCGCCGCGCTTGAGGAGCGTCATCGCACCGGCAGGGGCAAACTCGTTCAGGCGGCGCTATTCGAGACAACCGTCTATCTGGTCGGCCAGCATATGGCGCAACTCGCCGTCACCGGCAAAGCCGCCGACCCGATGCCCGTACGCATTTCGGCCTGGGCGATCTACGACGTCTTCGAGACCAGAGACGAGCCGGTCTTCATCGGCGTCGTTACCGACGCACTTTGGGAAAAGTTCTGCAAACTATTCTCTCTCGATGAACTTTGGGCCGACGAAAGCTTACGCAAGAACAACGAACGCGTCCGTCAGCGCGAACGCATCCTGCCCAAAATCCGAGCGTTGATCGCCCGGTTCACCCGCGCCGAAGTCATCGAACGGCTTGAAGGCACCGGCCTACCATTCGCACCGATCGGCAAACCTGAAGACATGTTCGACGATCCGCATCTCAACGCATCCGGCGCACTGGAGACGGTGACACTCCCGGACGGCCGTGAAACACGGCTGCCGACCCTTCCGATCGCTTTCGACGGTGCGTTAGTTAACCGACCAGCAAATTTGGGTCACACGAAACCCGGCTAGGGCGGATCGACATTCAGGATTCGCAAAAGGACTGATCACCAATTCTTAGGGCACCGTGCTGGATCGCGGAGCGTACCTTGGAGATCAAGCGATATGAACCGCACCGGGTCTACCGGAGGCTCCAGCTTCTGAGTTAATAGAGCCTGCGCCATCTGCTCGACAGATGATCGGGTGAGTGTGGTCAGGTTTTTGGGCCAGCGATCTTGATTGTGCAATGCGCCGGTTTCTTTGCCTTGGCGGCGGCGCGCTCGCACGCGTCAATGGTGTCGCGATTATCGCGCCGCATCTCGGCAGCGTCAGCGATAGCCTGCCAGGCCTCGGGGCTGCCTGCGCGCATGATCCGGGTTCCCGCCTCCCACAAGGTTGGCTCGCCAACCATATCTCGCGCCATGCGCTCGGGCATATGCCAGCCCTCGGGCAATGTGCGTGCCACCACACCGGGAAGGAACGACCACAACAGGCATCCGGCCAGCACGCCGCCACCGGCGGCCGATACAAGGTGTTTGCGCTGTTCGTGCTTTTTGCGAACCACGCCGGCGAGGTCGCGGATAATCGCTGCCGCTTCTTGGTGGGCTTCCCGCGCGTCGCGAAGTGTCGCGCTGTCAGTCTGGCGTGAGTTCTCCGCCGCCGCGTCCATCCGGGCCGCGAGCCCCTCTGGGGTCAGTTGCATAGCGGGTTTCTCGGCGATGCCAGCCAGCCCTTGCGATATGGCGGCAAGCCGGGTGTTCATCTGCCCAAGCGTTGGCGTGTAGTCGGGAATCTCGATGCTCTGCTTCTCGACAGCGATATGCTCAAGCGCACGGGTCATCATCGCCATGCGCCCTTCAAGCCGCTCCTCCATCACGGCGACGCGTGCCGCCAGCCGCGCGAATGCTTCTGCCGCCGCGTCGACGTGCGGTTCGGTCTCGTTGAGCAAGTGTTGTTCGTCGTCCATGGCTCGTCTCCTTGGGCTAGCGGCCCAGCCCGCGACTGATCTCGCGGACGTGATCGAATGGGATGGAATCGGCGAGGTCGCGCGCAATGCCGCCACCGCGCACGCCCGGAATGTCGGTCAGGCCAAGCTCGCGCCGGTCGCGGCCGCGCAGCACCGATTCAAGGCCTGCGTCGCGCTCAAGGCTCTTGGCCAGCCCGTGCATGTTCTGCGCAGCCTGGCGTGCACCTGTTGAATCGCCATCGTGGACCAGTTGCGCATGATCGCGCCGCAATTGCTGCCAGTCGGCGACGAACCGGTCGGCGCGGCTGTAGGGATCGATACGGATTTCCGTCTCCAACTGGAGCGCGCGCATGGTTGCCTGGGTGCGCCCCTCGGCCGCCTCGCGGACCAGCGCCGGACTGTTCCGAAACGCGCGATCGAGGTCCGATGATGCTTCGGGCCGGAGCGCGTCCAACGCCTCGCGTGCGTGGCCAAGCGCCGCGCGCTGGTGTGGCATCGCGTCCAAGCCCTGCGCACGGGTCTGCCGGATCGCATCGAGCGCCTTGCCGTAACGCTCCACCGCCCCGCGCAGACCGCCGGCGCGCAGCCCCTGCGGCTCAGGCGCTGCCTGGTGCTGCGCGGCGCTGCCGCGTGCCGGCTCGTTGGGCGCAGCCTTGGGCGTGAAGTCCGCGAATATGTCCCGTTCGGGCTGCGCTGGGGAATTGGGCCGGAAACCGTCGAACATACCGCGTATCTTTTCCGGCACGAACTTGCGGGCCACTTCCGCAATGCGCTCGCGGAAGGTGATCCCGCGTCGCTCGGCGAAGTCGCGTGCGGGATCGGCCTTTGCATAGTCGCTCGCCATGTCCTTGGCGCGTTCGCGTGACAGCGTGCGGACCAGCCTAACTTCGTCCCGGAAGTCGTCGCGGCCATAATGCATGTCCACGCCATCGCGGTGCCGCGACAGCGCGACATAGGCGCCGTGTCGATCCATCCCCGGCGTGGCGAGGACATGGGTGCGATCGATCGTTACCGCCTGGGTCTTATGGATCGTCGCGGCATAGCCGTGCTCGATATCTCGATACTCCTTGAGGTCGAACGACACCGATCGCCCGCTATCGGCGCGGACGGTCATGCGGTTGTCGCTGATCCTCTCGATCGTGCCGAGCGTACCGTTCTTGACCTCCAGGCTGCGCTCGTTGCGGCGGAACATCAGACGATCGCCAGCGGCGAAGTCGCGATCGCCGTTCTCGGTCTTGACGCGCACATCGTCGCCCAACTCACCCGCATCGCGCATCTTACCGCGCGCCATCTCGTTGAGGTCACGTACTTCGTCATTGGTATGGGTAAAGATCATGCGCGTCGCGTGCGGTTCGGCGTACCGATCGCGATCCCAGCGATCGATCAGGTCCTCGCGCGCCTGCTCGCGGGTGTCAGCGGCATGGACCATGCCGCGGTGGGCATAGGCGCGGAGCGCCTCGCCGGTGCGGCCGGTGGCGAGATGTCGGGTGGCATCACGCTGCCAGTCAATGCGCTGGCGGCGGATCTCGGTGATCTCGACCCCACCATGGCGTTCATGGAGCGAGCGGAATGCCGCGCCGGCCTCGATCGACTGCAATTGTTCGGCATCACCGACCAGCACAACCTTCGCACCCGCCTCAGCGGCATGCGACAGCACGCGCTCCATCTGGCGCGTCCCGACCATGCCCGCTTCGTCGATCACCAGCACGTCGCTGGCGGTCAGAAGATCGCGGCCCTGCGCCCAGCCATGTTCCATGCTGGCGATGGTGCGCGAGGCAATGCCAGAGCCATTCTCCAACCCCTCGGCGGCAATCCCCGATAGCGCCGCGCCCCGCACAGTGTATCCGGCGTCTTCCCATACCTCGCGCGCGACCCCGAGCATCGCGCTCTTGCCGGTCCCGGCATAACCGACCACCACGCCCAGATCGCGTCCGTCGGTCACATGATCGAACGCCGCGCGCTGCTCGCCCGTGAGATCGAGCCCGCGCTGAGCTGCGCGCGCCAGCGCGTCTTTCCGGTCGCTCTCGCTGACGCGATGCCGCTCGCGCTCGGCTATCAGGTCGGCAGCGCGCTGCATGCGCTGTTCGGCCTCGATCATTGCACGCGAAGTGAAGCGCTCGTCGCCGTTGCCGTCCTTGCCGAGCTCGACCAGGTCGGGCGACGTGCGCAACGCGCCCATCGCGGCATCGAACTGCTCGCGCCCGTCCGAATGCCTATGGACGAACATCGCCATGTCGCGGTTGGTGAAGGTGGCCTGGTGGTGGGTGATCGTGTCGAGCGCGACACGCGGGTTGGCGATGATGCGCTCACCATTGCGGCGCGCGATCTCGCGGTGCTGGTCGATCCGTTCGGACTCGAGCCCACGCTCGCCCATCCGCGATGCGGCGGGGCCGATCTTGTCCTGTGGTTCGAGATCGATCCCCTGCGCGTGCAAACTGCGGTGATCGATGCGCGCGTCGATATCGAGTTCCGCCAGCCGCGCATTGACATGGATACCCCAGCGCTCGCGCCATTGCTCGACATTCTCTCGCGCGTTCCAGTCGCGCACCTTCTGACCGAACCCGCCGGCGCTAACCTCGCGCATACCGAGCATGACATGGGCGTGCGGTTGCGCTTGGCCATCCGCGCCGATCGCCCAATGCACATTAAGGTCGGCGATCATGCCGTGGTCGACAAACTCGGACTGAACGAAGTCCCGCGCCAGCTCGATGCCCTGCGCCTGCGTCATCTCGCGCGGGATGGCGAACTCGACCTCGCGAGCAAGCTGCGCGTCCTTGCGCTTCTCGAACCCCTCGACGTCGTTCCACAGGCGTTCGCGGTCATGCCATTGTTCGGGCGCATTCTCCGGCAGCATCACTTCCGAATGAACGACGCCGGCCTTGGCGCGGAAATCATGATCGCGATCGACGCGCTCGTCGTGTAGTCGCTCGCCCGCACGATACGCGGCGGCAGCGATGGCGCTGCGTCCGCTCGCGCGGCTGATGATGTTGACCGAGAAATGGTAGATCGCCATGGCGATCACCCATCTACGTCAACAAAGCGCACGTCGGAACGACGTATAAGCGCGCCCTTCTCGAAAAATTCCTTGAAGGGACTGGATGGTTCCAGCGCGTCCCGGCGACTCTACTGCTTCGTCGTTACCGTTCTTCTATCATCACCGCATTGTCACTCAACAAAGGACTTTGCGATGCGCAAGCCACGCGATTTCGACTCGGAGCTGAAGGCGCTTGCCGACAAGGCGCGCCAGCTCAAGGAACGCCGGGTGCGCCAGCTCGGCGAGCTGGTGACCGCGACCGGTGCCGACGCGCTCGATGCCGATCTGCTCGCCGGGGCACTGCTGCATGTCGCCACGACCAAAGACAGCGCGACCAAGGAGGGCTGGCGCACCGCGGGCGCGGCGTTCTTTCGCGGGCGGACGCGCCAATCTGCGTCACGAGCTGATCGCCACGCGGACGGCGCTCTACCGCTCGACGGCGGCGCGGCATCGCATCGAAGCGGCGAAGGCGCGAACTGACATGCGCGATTGGGCCATCAAGCGCCGTGAGCGCACCCGGCATCTGATTGAGTTGGGCGGCCTCGTCGTGAAGGCCGGGCTGGTCGATCTGACCGATGACGACCGTGCCACGCTCTATGGCGCGTTCCTCACCGTCGCGGACCGATTGCGCGGCGAGGAACGGAGCAATGCGCTGGTGCTATGGCAGCGTAAGGGCAAGCGCGCGTTCGCGGCGGAGCAGAGTGGAAAGCCGTCGCCCGATTCCACCTAGCGACCACAGCCAAATGCCGCACAGGCTCGGCGCCATGTAACCAGTGCACGCCGCATGCGTTTTTCGACGCCCCTGGGGCCGATCCCAAGTTCGGCGCCGATCTCGGCGTAGCTGAGCTGCTCAACCCGGAACATCAGAAACACCTCGCGAGCCTTTGGCGGCATGACGCTGATTGCACGTTGGTAGGCCGCGATCCGATCCGCGGCTTCGATCCACCAGAATTGGTCGGGCTGCGCGATCAGCGTCCGCTCCTCCTCGAACGAAGCGAAGTCGGCGTTGGCGCGCTTCTGCGCTCGCCAACGATTGATCAGCAGATTGCGCGCTATCTGCATCAGATAGCCTCGCTGATGGATGATCCCGGCGAAGTTCCCGGCACCAGCGGCGCGCGCGAAAACCTCCTGCACCAGATCGGCCGCATCGTCATCGCCGACGCTGCGCCTAAGAAAGCGGTGGAGGACACGTTGCTCGCGGCGATATGCCGCTTCCAATGCCCGGGCGGACGGTGTGGCATCAGCGCTGGCCACGACGCTCACCGTTTGAAGGCGGAACGGGAATCGGCGCGCCGGAGCTATAGGCCGCAATGGAAGCGCGACACGCCGCCAGCGCGCGCTTCATGTGATATTTCACAGTCGAGAAGCGAATACCGATCACCTCGGCGATCTGCCGGTAGCTCAGCTTCTCCTGACGATGGAGCAGGAACACGCGCCGGGTCTTGTCCGGCAAGGCCGCCACGGCCTGCTCGTAGGTGTGCAGCAAATCCGCTGCCTCGATCGCCCATGTCTGATCGGGCGGCTCCACGCGATCATACTGCTCGTCGAAATCGAACAGCACCACCGGCTGAGTCACACGGCGGCGCGCCCGATCGATCAACAGATTGCGCGCGATCCGTCGGATAAATGCTGCCGGATTGTCGAGGTGATCCACCTGCCGGCTGCTCAGGGCGCGGGCGAATACCTCCTGCACGAGATCGGGCGCGATATCGGCGCCGGCGCGACGGCTGAGATAGCGCAGCAGGTCGCGACGCTCGGCTCGATATACCGCTTCAAGCGACCGCGCGCCGGAAGACGCGTCAGGCTTGCATTGGGTCGCCTTCGTCGGTGCCTGCGACACTGCCGCGTCGGGCTGCCAGCCGGACATCACGGCTCCCCCTCCCCACCTCCAGGTCGGCGGTGGCCGGTGACGTGATGAACGTGATCCAGCAGCGCGCGCAGCAGCGCGGCGATTTGCTCAACGGAGAACCCGCCGTCATCGGGCTCAGGATTGTTTCCGCGACGCGCATCGTTCCACTTCCAATAGGGATTGAGGACGGTCGCGAGCCGAGCCATTTCCGGACAGCGATGGTCGAAGCCGGTCGCATTGGCATAGGCAAGCGAATGAGCGACGCGCAGCCCGATATTCCTGGCGCACCATTCGTCGGGAAAGCCGATATCGAGCAGGTGCGAGCTGATCGCCAGCTGGGTGACGATGCCCGCGCGGTATAGGTACTCACGGTGGGTGTGTGGAAACCGCCCGTCAAACGCGTGGAAGAAATGTTCAGCGTTGTGGTAGCGGAACTCGCTTAGCGACCATGACTGTGGCGTTCGGCGGAGCGAGGCGGG